>JAEEPQ010000008.1 GCA_016284885.1 Desulfovibrio sp. | reverse complement strand
CTCTCGCGGTTGGAGACAATCTCGTAGCGCTCTTTCAAATCCACGATTAGACCAAGGACAAAGGCATGGTAGAAGCGTTCAGGCTCCTTGCCGCCCGTATCAAAAAAGCTGAATGTGTTCTCGGCGATCTCTGACATGTAGGTGTTCATGCTGTCGAGATCGCCATTCAAAAGCGCTTTTCTAAATTCAGAACCATTGATATTGACATTGTTAAACCAGTTAGATACAAGATTCTCAATAATTGTTTTGACTTCAAAGTTCACCAAAGCAAGCTCATAACTACTTTTTTCAAGATTGAAATTCAGTGGCTTTACATAGCCTGAAGCCATTAGAAAGCTCCATATGGCATCTTTACGATCGTAGAGCTGAGAGAAAACAATTTGCTCGTCAAAAGCAACGGTAATTGACTTTCCCTGCAATAGATCTTCTGTCTGCATCTTTACAGTCGCTTTAGCTGGACCAATAAGTTGCCCCACCATGGCGTTGGAGCTTGTTTGTGCCCAATACGGCGCAAATTGATGCTCGCTCAGATAGCCGATGATGGACCAAGGATTATAGATGCCCTTTGTCTCACCAAATATGAAGCCATCGTACCACCGCTTAACTTCGTCTTTTCCAGTCAGGCCATATTCGTCCATGGCAGCAAAGACTTCGTCCTCAGTAAAGCCAAAGCAGTCGGCATAGAGCTTCGATGTGGTCGTGACTACCTTTAAATTGTTTAAATCCGAAAACAGCGACTCCTTGCTTACGCGCGTAATACCCGTCATGAGACCTCGGCCTAGCCAAGGATTGGTTTTAAACGTCGAATTGAACAATCCTCGTAAAAACTCAACTGCTTCGTCCCAATAGCCTTTAAGCCATGCCTCTTGCATGGGCGTATCGTATTCATCGAGTAAAATAATTGGTTCTATTCCGAATTGACGTGCTAAATACTTTGTAAGAAATTGAAGAGATCTTTTTGCTATTGGTTCAGGCATATCTGGGCTAACTAACGAATATTGCTGTTTTTCTCTTTCTGAAAGCTTATTCAAATCTAATATATATTCAAAATCATCATATATTGCAGATAGAATAATTTTAATTTCATACTTCATTTCAGAAAAATTAATGCTTTTTATGTCTGAAAATGAAATAAATATAGTAGGTATTTTGCCTTGAATTAAGCATAGATCTTTATCATCACAAATAGAAAGTCCGTCGAATAAATTTAATGAATTGTTATATTCTATAGAGAAAAACGTCCTTACCGTGTCAAGCATTAGCGTTTTACCAAAACGGCGTGGACGTGTTATAAGCGTAACCTCGTCTCTCTTGTCCCACCATTCTTTAATAAAATGAGTTTTATCAATATAAAAAATATTGTTTTTGCGGATTTTAGAAAATTTATCTATTCCTGTAGAAACCTTGCGTGTCATAAACAACTCCACAACTGTTTCTCGGCGACCTCAGAAGTTTCGCGCCACATGCCGTGCGATGCCTCGCACGGCGCATGATCTCCCAGGCGCGCCACTCCTCCGTCAAAACCTACAAGCCACAGCTTTCTGTCTGCTCTCAACGTACCAGAGGCCCCTGTCCGGCGCAAACCGGCTCTGGCGCGAAGATGCCGAACTCGCGATGCGCCTGCCTCAAAAATGCCGAGAGCCTCCCGGACGGCAAGGCCGATCCGGGAGGCTCCTGAAACTGCGCACGCTAGCGGAGCTATTCCTTGTTCCTGTGGAGGAGGCCGCCGATGAGGCTTCCGCCCTTCTTGGCGACCGACCAGGCCATGGACCCTGCGGACTTGACCATGCGGGCGCCGGTCTGGATGCCGCCTCCCATGGCGCCGCCACCCGAGATGACGGCATCGCCTAGGCTTTCTGCGCCGCCTACGACGGCTTCGCCGAGCTTGACGCCGGCGCTCACCACGCCGCCGGCCACGGTTTCGGCGGCCCCTGCGGCCGCGCCAGCCACGGTGCCGGCAACCGTTCCGCCCGCTTCTGCCACCTTTCTGCCGGTCAGCGAGGAAAGGGCCAGCAGCTGCTTCTTCATGGCCGCGATGATGGCGCCCATGGTCTCCTGGGTGATGTCGATGAGGATGGAGCCGGTCTCGGCGATGCAGGCGCGCTTCTGGGCCTCCTCGCCGCCGAAGACGGCATAGCGGAAGGCCTTCTTGGTCACGACGCCGGAGCGCACGGCAAGCAGGCAGTTGGCCGCGCCCTCGATGGCGGCCTGGGTGAAGACGTGCAGGGCCGAGCCCACGAAGGGCAGCGACGCGGCCCCCATGGCCGGCGCCACGGAGGGCACGATCTGGCCCACCGAGTCGGTGATGGTCTGGGGGATGTCGAGGGCGTCGATGGAGAAGGCCACGAAGGTGGTCGTCGAGACGGCGGCGTAGACGCTCATGATCTCGCGCGGCGTCGGACGCTGGTTGTAGATGGCGGAGATGCGCCAGATCATGCGCACCAGCGAAAAGAAGACGATGAGGGCGTCGAGCCGGCCGTTCTGGGCGAGGGCCGTGCCGAGAAAGACGCGCTTCCCGCCGAGGCGGATCTCCCGATCCGCTTCCTCGTCGAGCAGGGCCAGGGAGCGCTCGAGGAAGTCCGGGTCCTCAGGCTTGAGGCCGGCATCGAGGACGAACTTGTTTCTGGCGAGACGCTTCGCCATCTCAGCTGCAAAGACCCTGCGGTCCTCATCGGTGGCGTGCTCCTTGAGCACCATCTTGCCACCCCTGGGGACGACGGCGAGGTAGAGCCAGGCAAAGCCCGCCAGTTCGGCAAGTATCAGGAAAAGACACACCCAGCGGCCGGAGCCCGGCACGAGGGCGTCGGCCGTGCCGACGGATGCCGCGTCGATCTGCAGGAGCAGGGCTGCCACGGCAACGAGGAAGAACAGGCCGACAAGGGTCATGACTTTCGTAATCCAGCGCATCATTTCCTCCTTGGGGGAAACGGGGGAGAAAGCGGCTGCGGAGGGCCGGAGGCGGAAGGCACGATACCGTCCGCACGGGGCGCGACACTCTTTATAATAAGTCCCTGCAGTCCGACTGGGAAGAGCCGTTTTTGCTTCGGAGCGCAAAAGAGGCTAGAATGGCTTTTGCCGGCAAGAGGCCGCCCGGGGATGTTCCCGCGGGCAGAGCCTTTTCGTCCCCGGCAGGAGGAGCAGCATGCAGACAGGAACACTCGCCAACTGGGACATCGACAAAACCCGCCTTCCCCAAGCCTTCGACCTCGGCGTCGCCTGGCTTCTGGCGCACCTCGACGCCCCGTGCGGCCGCCACGAGATAGACGGCGGCCGCGTCTACGTCTCCATCTCCGAGCCGGGCACCAAGGATCCCTGCGAGGGACGCCTCGAGTCCCACCTGCGCTACGCCGATCTCCAGGTCCTCCTCGAAGGCGCAGAGCGGCAGGACTACTGCACGCACTACCCCGAGGGCTCCGCCGAGGAGGACAGGCTGGCGGAGCAGGACGTGGCCTTCTGGCCTCCCCAGCCAGCCGTGCAGAGCGTGGTTCTGGCGCCCATGGACTACACGCTCTACTACCCCCGCGAGCTGCACGCCCCGAACCTGGCCGTGGACAGGCCTGGCCCCACGAGAAAGGCCGTCGTCAAGGTCAGCGCCGAGCTTTTCTAGCCAAGCGGCATCGCGGTTCGCCTGCCGGCCATGGCCGACTTCGTCCATCTGCACTGCCACTCGGAGTACAGCATGCTCGACGGCGCCATGCGCCTCGACGAACTGTGCGCTCGGGCCTGCGAATACGGCATGCCGGCCGTGGCCGTCACCGACCACGCCAATCTCTGCGGCCACGCCCAGTTCCAGCTGGCCTGCCGGCGGCACGGCATCCGTCCCGTCTTCGGCTGCGAGTTCAGGCTCTGCGACGACAGGCTGAAGCTGGCCGCCGATCCGCCAAGCCATCTCGTGCTGCTGGCCGCGAACCTTGACGGCTGGCGCTCCCTCTCCCTGCTCTCGAGCCTCTCCTGGACCGAAGGCTGGTCCGAGGCCAGGCGTGAACCCCGCATAGACTGGGATCTGCTCTCCCGTCTGGGCGGCAATCTCTTCTGCCTCTCGGCCTGCCTCGAGGGCGCCCTGCCCCGGGCCTGCGCCAGAGGCGACATGGACCAGGCCAGAGCCCTTGCCAGGCGCTTTGCCCGCCTTTTTCCCGGCCGCTTCTACATCGAGCTCGTCGACAGCGGCATCCCCCAGCAGGACGCCGTCAACGAGCGGCTCTGCGAGCTGGCCGAGACGGAGGGACTGCCGCTCGTCGCCACGGGCGACTGCCACTACCTCGACTTCGAGGACGCCGCGACCAGGGACGTGCTCCGCTGCATCAAGGCCCAGACGACGCTGGCCGATGCCGGCGACCTGCTCTATCCCGCACGGGATCTGCGCTTCAAAAGCGCGGAGGAAATGCAGGAGCGCTTCGCCTCCTGTCCCGAGGGCCTGGCCAACGCCTGCGCCATAGCCTCGGCCTGCCGGGTGGAGCTTCCCTTCGGCAGGCGGGTTCTGCCCTCCTGCGCCATGCCGGAGGGACGTTTGCCGGAGGAGGAATTCCAGCGACTTGCCCGGGAGGGCCTGGAGCGCCGGCTAGCGGGCCGCAGCCTTGCGCCCGGGGAGCGGAGAGCCTACGACGATCGCCTTGCCTACGAGACCGGCGTCATCGTCAGGATGGGCTTTGCGGGCTACTTCCTCATCGTTGCCGAATTCATCGCCTGGGCCCGTTCCCGGCGCATCCCCGTGGGACCAGGCCGGGGCTCGGCCGGCGGATCGCTGGCGGCCTGGGCCATGGGCATCACCAGCTTCGACCCCCTGCCCCACGGCCTCGTCTTCGAGCGCTTTCTCAACCCTGAGCGCGCCTCCCTGCCGGACATCGACACCGACATCTGCGAGCGACGGCGGGGCGAGGTCATCCGGCACCTCATCGAGCGCTACGGCGAGGGCTGCGTTGCCCAGATTGCGACCTTTTCGACGCTCAAGATGCGAGGCGTCATCCAGGACGCCGGGCGCGTGCTCGGCATGCCCTTTGCGGAGCGCACGCGCCTGGCCAGGCACTTTCCCGCCTTTACCTTCCACAGGAAGCTGGCCGACGTCCTCGCCCAGAGTCCGGATCTGCAGGAGGAGGCCCGCCGCGACGGCCGGGTGCGGCGCCTCGTCGAAACGGCGCTCCGGCTGGAAGGCCTGCCCCGGCAGGTCGGCATGCACGCTGCCGGCATCGTCATGTCGGACGGCCCCCTGGCAGAGCGCATTCCGCTCATGCGCGGACGCCACGGCGAACTCGTGACGCAGTTCGACGGCCCCATGGTGGAGAAGACGGGCCTCGTGAAATTCGACCTGCTTGGCCTGACGGCCATGACCGTGATCCAGGACTGCCTGGAGAGCGTGCGCGCAGAAGGGGGGCGCGTTCCCGATCCCGAGGACTTCCCTCTGGACGATCCTGCCGTCTACCGGCTCTACCGCCGGGCCGAGACTGACGGCGTCTTCCAGATGGAGAGCCGGGGCATGAAGCTGTACCTGCGAAAGCTTCGGCCTGAGCGCTTCTCCGACCTTGCCGCCCTGCTCGCCCTCTACCGGCCGGGACCGCTGGAGTCCGGCATGGCCGAGGAGTTCATACGCCGCCGGCACGGCGAGGCGCCCGTCTCCTATCCTCACCCCTCGCTGGAGGACTGCCTCAAGGACACCTATGGCGTCGTGCTCTACCAGGAGCAGGTCATGCAGATAGCGCAGATCGCAGGCGGCCTCAGCCTCGGCGAGGCTGACCTGCTCCGCCGGGCCATGAGCAAGAAGGACGCGGCAGCCATGAGCGAGGCCCGCAAGCGCTTCCTCCGGGGCTGCGCCGGCAGGGGGCTTTCGGACGCGGAGGCCCTTGCCGTCTTTGCCCAGATGGAGACCTTCGCATCCTACGGCTTCAACAAGGCCCACTCCGTGGCCTACGCCCTGACATCCTACTGGACGGCCTGGCTCGCGGTGCACTATCCGGCCCACTTCATGGCGGCCCTCCTGACCAGCGTCAGCGGCTGGCCGGAGAAAACCGCAGCCTACCTCGCCCTGTGCCGGGAGCGGGAAATCCCTGTCGATCTCCCCTGCGTCAACGTCTCGGCAGGCGCCTTTTCCTGCAGCCAGGGCCGGGTTCGCTTCGGCCTCAATGCCGTGGCGGGCGTCGGCGCCGAGGCTTCGCGCGAGATCGTCGCGAGGCGCGCCCGGGGCCCCTACCTCTCGCTGGAGGACTTCTGCGCGAGAGTGAGTTCCGCCAAAATCACGCGGCGCACCGTGGAAGCTCTGATCCGGGCTGGCGCCTTCAGCTTTTCAGGCCTTCCCAGGACGCATCTGCTCGCCATGCTTCCCCGGGCCCTGGCGGAGGCCAAACGAGGCGAGCGCCCCCTGCTCAGGCTCCTGCCTGACTGGCGCGGGGCACGGCCCCAGCCGGAGCCCGGCACCCTTGCCGCCGACGAACCCAGCGTCCTCATGCGCGACGAGCAGGAGCTGCTCGGCGCCTGCCTTTCCTGCCATCCCCTCGACCCCTGGACCGGCGAATTCCTGCGCCTTGGCTGCACGCGTCTGCGGGCCCTCCAGTCCCTGCCGCAGGGAAGCGCCGTGCGGCTTTGCGCCATGCCTGCCTCCTTCAGGGAGACGAAAGACCGCCGGGGCCGGCCCATGGCCTTTCTGGAGCTCGAGGACGGCACGGGCCGGGCCAAGGCGGCCGTCTTTGACGGCCAGTTCCTGGAAAAGGCCAGGCAGGCGCATGCCGAAAGCCTCCCCGTCTTTGCCGAGGGCCGGCTTGACCTGGAAGGACGGGGTGCAGACGGCGGCAAGGACGGTGCAGCCCAGCCTTCGCTCGCCCTGCGGCGCCTGCTCCTGCTTGAGGAGTGCGCCAAGCTCATCCCAGCTCCAGTCAGCATTCTTGTGCAGGCCGAAGGGCTTGGCGCCGAGGCAGCCCAGGCCTTCAGGGAACTGTGCGCCAGACACCAGGGCTGGGTGCGGGTGCGCTTCGTGCTGCAGGCAGGCGGCGCCAGGGCGATCGTGCCCCTTGCCGGCGCCAGCGTCACGCCCAGCCCCGCCTTCTACGAGGCCGTGGCTGCATGGCGCGACGCCTGGCGCAGAGGCGAAGCCAGCCCAGCAGCTGGACAGGAAAGCGGGCCTGACGCCAGCCGGAACCGGGAGCTGCTGGAACGCGCTCAAAGCGCGCTCGCCGAAGCGGGCCTTCTGTCCGCAGGCTGAACCGCCCTGCCCCCGTCAGAAGAGGAAAAGCGTCGCCAGGCCGAGGAAGAGGAAGAAGCCCGCGCCGTCGGTAATGGTGGTCAGGAAGATGCTGGAGGCCTGGGCCGGATCGCGGCCGAGGGCCCTGAAGATGAGCGGGATGGAGCCGCCGGCTATGGCGCCGAGCAGCATGTCGCAGAGCAGGGCGCCCCCCATGACCCCGCCGACGAGCTCGGAGCCGGTGAACCACCAGGCGCCGAGGAAGGCAAGCAGAGCCATGGCAAGGCCGGCAACGAGGCCGATCTTGCACTCGCGCAGCACCGCCTTCCAGGCCTTGTGCACATCGAAGCGCTCCGTGGCCAGCTGCCGGATCATGACGGCGAGCGCCTGCTGGCCGGCGTTGCCACCCTGGTTGGCCACCATGGGCATAAGGACGGCGAGCACCGCCATCTGGGCAATAGTGCCGTCGAACTTGTAGACCACGGACGCCGAGAGGGCGGAGTTGATGAGGTTGACGCACAGCCACGGCAGGCGCTTGCACACGCTCTCGAACCAGGGGGTGTCCACCGTCTCTTCGGGGTCGGCGCCCACCATGCCGAGCATGTCGGCGCTAGCCTCCTCGTGCATGATGTCCATGATGTCGTCGTAGGTGACGACGCCCATGAGATGGCCTTCGTAGTCCACGACGGGCAGGGCCATGAAGTTGTAGTGGTTGAGCTCGGCTGCCACGTCGCGACGGTCGGCGTCGTAGAGCACGCTCACCACGTTCTGGCCGTGGACGGCGTCGGCGAGCACGGTGCCGGGCTTGGCCAGCATGAGGTCGCGCAGGGAGAGCACGCCCACGAGCTTGTCCACGGAATCCACCACGTAGCCGTAGTAGGGGCTTTCCTTCTCGAGCTCCATCTCCTTGCGGATGTGGTTGATGGCGTGGTCCACGGTCCAGTGGTCCTCAAGCATGATGACCTCTGTGTTCATGGCGCCGGCAGCGGAATCGGGCGGGAAGTTGAGGAGGTTTCTCAGCTCCTCGGAATCCTCCTTGTTGAGGCGACCCAGCAGCACGTTGCGGTGCGCCTCGTCGAGCTCGTCGAGCACGTCGGCAGCGTCGTCGGGCTCCATCTCCGCAATGATCTGGGCAGCGTCGTCGGCATCGAGGTTCTCGAGCACGTCGACGGCGACGTTTTCCTCGAGTTCGGCCAGCGCTTCGGCCGCGTCCTCCCTGGCCATGCGCCGCAGGGCGCAGACCTGAGCCTGGAGGTCCAGGTTCTCGAGATGGTCGGCGAGGTCGGCGGGGTGCACGAAGGCGGCTTCCTCGGCCGCCGAACGGCAGGCTTCGCTCATCTGCTCGTCGTCGCCGGGATCCCCGCTCCTCTCCCCGCCTGCGGCGGCGCTGGTGCCGGCATCAGGCCCGCCGAGGCCATCCTGGCGGGACGATGCAGAAGCATGTTCTCCAGGTCCGAGGCCTTCCGCAAGGTCCGCATGTTCCGCCTCTTGCGCATCTTGCGCGAGCACGTCCTGCTGGCCGTCAGCCGGACTGGCATCAACTGGCAGGTCCGGATTTTCCCGTTCGGAATGATCCCTGCGTTCGTCCTTGTCCGCACCGGTTCCGTATTGCGACGCGTTGCTCATGAACAGCCTCCCCGGCTGCCACAATGGCGTCCCGCCCAGCGCCGAAAGAAAGCGGCGGACGGGCCCTGCTGGCTAGCGTTTTCTTGTAGCAAATGCCCGCAGGCTGGACAAGATGCGGAAAGACGCGAACTGCTCAGGTATGGACTTTTTTCCCAGACGGCATAGACTTCCCGATACCCTCTGCGGACCCTTGGCCAGCGCGGGTTCCCGCGCGATCACCGCATTCCCTGGAATGCACAAGCCGGCTTCCCCAGCCATCGAGGAGCAGCCATGCAGGACATCTCCCGCGCCATCGAATCCATACGCCAGCGTCTCGGCTCCCGGCTCTGCATCATGGGCCACCACTACGAGAACGACGCCATCGTCGAGCACTGCGACGTCACGGGCGACTCGCTCGAGCTGGCCCGGCGCATCCCCTCCATCGATGCCGAGTTTATCGTCTTCTGCGGCGTGTCCTTCATGGGCGAGTCCGCGGCCCTGCTGGCTTCGCCCAGCCAGAAGGTGCTCCTGCCCGAACCGGCGGCCGACTGCCAGATGGCCCGCATGGCCGCCGCCGCAGACGCCAGACGCGTGCTCGAGCAAATGCGCGCCCTCGGCCTCGACGTGCTGCCGCTGGCCTACGTCAACACGGACGTGCCGCTCAAAAGCGTGGTCGGCGAGTTCGGCGGCTCCGTGTGCACCTCCGCCAACGCCAGGACCATGATGGAATGGGCCTTCAACGCAGCCGAGCGCGTGCTCTTCATCCCCGACATGCACCTTGGCCGCAACACGGCCCGGCAGCTGGGCATTCCCGAGGACGAATGGCACATCCTCAAGCTCGGCGCAGACGGCATCGCCAATCCCTCTGCCCAGCCCCTCGAGCGCAAGCTCCTGCTCTGGCCCGGCTACTGCCCCGTGCACGCGGCCTACACGCCGGCGCACATCGAGGCGGCCCGCAGGACCTGGCCCGGCTGCCGGGTGACCGTGCACCCCGAAGCCTCGCCCGAGGTGACGGCCCTCTGCGATGCGGCTGGATCCACGTCCTTCCTGATCAAGGATGCCGAGGCCAGGGCTCGGAACGGCGTCAAGGAAACCCTCGTGGTCGGCACCGAGATCAACTTGGTGCATCGCCTGGCCAAGCGCTGCCAGGACGCCTGCAGCATCGTGCCGCTGGTCGACGGCGAGGCGGCGGCCTGCCCCGACATGGCCATGGTCACCCCGGAAAAGCTGCTGGCGAGCCTTGAGAGCATTGAGGCGGGCACATGGAAGGCGGTCGTGCTTAACGAGGCCGACCGCGAGCCGGCAGCGCTCTCCCTCACCCGCATGCTCAAGATCTGCGGATAGCGGCGCGATCGCGTTTCCTGCCCCTTTTCCTTTGCGGCGGCCTGTCCTGGCATTCCTCCGGTCCAGAACAGGCCGCCGTCTCCTTTCCCGCACCAGCCTCCCAAAAAACGCCGCCCCCCATTGACCCCCGGCGCTCTGCAGGCATACCATGGCAGGGCCTGCGGGAAATGCCTTCCGCTGGCAAAACCAGACTGGCGGTTTTTATGCACCTTTCCGGCAACTGAATCTGGATCGGCGGAACGCACGGCGTGCGTTCCCGTAGCGATCTGCCTGCGCCGGAAAGGAGCGCCGAACGGATCAGGCCCTAGGGCCCTCTCCATTCCCCCCCTTGCGGCACAGAGCGCAGTTTCCTTGCAAAGGATCTCCGGGGCCCTGCCCCGCAACCTGCAGCCTCTCAAAAGGGGACATGGAATGAAGAGCAACTTTTTTGCCACAACGCCAGGCGTCATCCTGGTCGGTGCCGTCATCGGCGTCATCGCCGTCGCGCTCCAGAAACTGGGCAACCCAGGCAACATGGGCATCTGCATCGCCTGCTTCGAGCGCGACGTCGCAGGCGGCCTCGGCCTGCACCGGGCGGCCGTCGTCCAGTACCTGCGCCCCGAGATCATGGGCCTGGTGCTCGGCTCCCTCGCCGCGGCCCTCGCTTCCGGCGAATTCAAGCCACGCGGAGGCTCTGCTCCTCTCGTGCGCTTTGTCCTTGGCATGATTGCGGCCATAGGCGCCCTGGTCTTCCTCGGCTGCCCCTGGCGCGCCCTGCTTCGCCTCGCCGGCGGCGACGCCAACGCCATCATCGGCCTGCTCGGCCTTATCGCCGGCATCGGCATTGGCACGATATTCTTCCGCCAGGGCTACTCCCTTGGCAGGAGCTCCCAGCAGAGCGCGTTCACAGGCTGCGCCTTCCCCCTGCTCGTTGCCGGTCTGCTCGTCCTCGCCCTCTGCTTCCCGCAGGTCGACGGCCAGCCGCAGAGCGGTCCGATCTTCTACTCGGTCAAGGGCCCCGGCTCCATGCACGCGCCCTTCCTGGCCTCCATCGGCCTCGCCTTCGTCATCGGCGTCCTCGCCCAGCGCAGCCGCTTCTGCACCATGGGCGCCTTCCGCGATCTCATTCTCTTCCGCTACGCCCACCTCTTCCTTGGCGTTGCGGCACTGCTTGCTGCGGCCTTTGTCTGCAACCTGCTTTTCGGCAGCTTCAACTTTGGCTTTGAAAAGCAGCCCATAGCCCACAGCGACGGGCTGTGGAACTTCATGGGCATGGTCACCGCAGGCCTCGCCTTCGCGCTCGCCGGCGGCTGCCCAGGCCGTCAGCTCTTCATGGCCGGCGAAGGCGACAGCGACGCGGCCCTCTTTGCCCTCGGCATGCTCTGCGGCGCAGCCTTCGCCCATAACTTCGGCACCGCCAGCTCAGGCGCCGGCATAGGTGCCTACGGCATCCACGCCACGGTGCTTGGCTTCGTCGTCTGCCTCGCCATCGGCTTCGCCCACATCAAGAGAAACGCATAGCAGCGCAGCAATAAAGGAGATTCGTCATGCGTACCATAGACTGCCGCGGTCTTTCCTGCCCTCAGCCCGTCGTCATGCTCCACCAGGCGCTCGCCAGCGACGCCAGTTCCCCGCTGGACATCCTCGTCGACAACGAAGCCAGCGTGGAAAACGTCTCCCGCGCAGCCCGCAAGAAAGGCTTCGCCGTGGAAGCCAAGGACGAAGGCGGCGGCGCCGTCCGGCTCGAGCTTCGCAAGTGAGCGGCCTTGCCAGCAAGCTGAAGGGCCTTTTCCTGAGATTTTCCCGGGGTGCTTCCCAGGGAAACTCCCAGGGAAAGGCCTCCGGCAAGCCTGGAGACGGCAGAGGCCAGCCTCTGCTCGGCCTGCTCCTCTTCGAGCAGACGGGCGACGTCATCCAGGCTGAGCAGGCCCTGCAGCAGGCGGGCTTTGCTATCCGGGTCGTTGGACCCCCGCCAGCCCTGCGCACCGGCTGCGACATGGCCGTGCAGTTCGATCTGATGGCTGAGCCGGCGGCCAGGCGGACGCTGGCGGAACGGGGCATCATGCCGCTCAGGGCCGTTCCCGTGGACGGGCCGCTGCTGGAGCCGGTCTCCCTCGTCGAGACCCGCGATCTGGGAGGCTGGTGGATGGTCAAGGCTGCCAACATGAAAATCACCGTGGACAAAAAGACCGGCACGATAGTCAACGTCTCGGGCGGCGGCTGTCCCGACGTGCCGCGACTGGCGGAATGCATCACCGGACAGCGGATAGACGAGTGCGAGGAGCCGCGGGTGCAGGGCCAGACGCTCTGCTCCTACGCGCTCCAGCTGGCATTCGAGGAGGCCCGGCGTCTATGGCGTGGCTGATATGCGGGAGCGTCCCGGACGAGGCCTTCTCCCTGTGCGAGGACGCATGGGATTTCGAGGACGGCAGCATCGTTTCCCTCGGCTCCGGCGAAAAAGACTGTTCGCCAGCCCGTCTTCCCGTTCGTCGCGGAACCCCGGCGCTGATTGCGGCCTGCGCCTGCACACTCAAAGCTCTCGGCGGCGAGCCTCCCCGGGCCCTTCTCTGCGGCGATGCAGGACGAGGAAGGGGGAGCCGTGCACTCTACCGGCGCCTCGAGGCCAAGCTTCCCGAGCGCCATGATCTGGCCGGCATCACCTTCCACTACCTCTTCCCTGACATAGACGGCCACGGCCGAGTCCTGGCCGGCATCGAGGCCATGCCAAGCCGCCCCCTGCTCGTGGCGGACGCAGGCTTCATGTATGCCGCCAAGATGAGCGGATTTGCCTCTGCCTACGACCTCTTCACGCCGGACCTGGGGGAGCTGGCCTTCCTCGCCGACGAGCAGGCACCCCACCCCTTCTACACCCGGGGCTTTCTGCTCTCCGGCCAGCAAAGCCCGCAGCAGATGCTGACTCTTGCCTGCCAGGGTAGCGGCGCATCCCGCTGGCTCCTCGTCAAAGGCGCCAAGGATCTCATCTGCCAAGGGGATCTTGTCCTTGCGTCTGTCAGCGAGCCGCAGGTGCCGGCGCTGGAGGCCGTTGGCGGCACCGGCGACATCGTCACCGGCATCGTCTCGGGACTCCTCGCGCACGGGATGCCCATGCCAGAGGCCTGCACCATGGCCTGCTGGGCGGCGCGCCGGGCGGGCGAGCTGGCGTGCGCCACGCCTGCAACGCAAGTCGCCGACATCATTCCCTCTATCCCGCAGGCCTTGCACGAAGCGATGGGACATATGCCTCGAGTGCGCAGCGTACGCTGACCTAAGGCCCTGCGTGCTGTCCCCCGCCTCCTCTCCTTGACATCCTCAACCAAAAAATATGAACAATTTCAACATGCTGAGAGCAACACAGCCTTGACGTTGCGAGGCTGCAGCCGTCCTCCGCACACCTGGGGATGCGCAAATGCGCGGCGGCCGCCTGCACTGCAGGCGGCCGCCTTATTCTCTGGGCCCAGATGCCAGGCAGACCTGGCAGATCCGGCAGCTTCGCTCAAGGTGCCGCTGACGAGCGACGATTGCCTAGAAGCCCAGCTCCTGGCCGACCAATATGACTTTGACCCTGCCCTTCTGGAACACATGGCGGGTCACCACGGTGTGGCAGCAGATGGTGTCAGGGCTGTGGCAGTCGCCGCACACGCCGGCCGCGGCGCAGGGCGTCTTGCGGGCCAGGCGCACGCAGTTGGGCGGAGCGGCCTGGAGGTGCACCCGCGCGATGCCGTTCTCAACGTCAGGCACGATCTTGTTCATGCCGGCAACGACAATCACGTTGCGGGGACCGTGGCAGAGAGGGCCGACGCGGTTGCCGGCGCCGTCGATGTTGATGAGCTCGCCCCGCTGGGTGATGGCGTTGGTGCTCATGAGGAAGAAATCGGCCCCGACGATGCGCGCGTACATTTGCCGCTTCTCTTCGGGCGTCTTCGCGAGATCGCGGTCAATGATCTCGTAGCCGCCAGCGCGGATGGCCTCCATGAGGCCAACCTGGGCGAGGGTCATGGAACCGCCCCAGGCGATGCTCGAGCCCTGAGGCATGAGTTCGAGGGCTTTGGCAACGGCAGAGGAGCTGTCGGGGCAGTAGTAGCCCTCCATCTGCCGCTTCTCGAGCCCCTTAATGACCGTCGCAGCGAGGTGTTCGTAATTCTGCGTGAGTGGTGTCATGATTTCTCTCCTTGACGGCGGGAGAGCCTCCCCCTGCACAGGGCGCGGCGCTCACGCGCATGACGTTGTCCTTGCTCTATGGCATTCCAAGCCGAGACGCGCAAGGCGCGACCACAGAAAAAGCATAAGCCGGATGCCTCTGGGCTCATCCAGCGCGTCCTCCAGACGACCCCTCCCCGCCTCGTGCTGGCGCGAAGAACGGCAGGTCCTCAGCGGCGGTTCTGAGGAAAGACCTCCTCCAGCACCAGGGTGCACTGTGCCGGATGCGCCAACGCCCACTCCTCGGCGGTGAGGCCGTCATTGGCCCTGACGCCGGGATCAGCACCCAGCGAAAGCAGCTCGATGCAGGAGTCGGCAAAATCCTCCTCCACGGCGAGACGCAGGGCGGTCCGTCCCCCGCTGTCCTGCGCGTCGAGAGGACAGCCGGCATCGGCGAGCAGACGGCAGGCGCCGGGATCGTCGCGCTGGGCTGCCGTGTGCAGGGGCGTCCTGCCGTGGACATCCGTGGCCCCGACGTCGGCACCATGTTCGAGCAGGAGCGCCACGTTGCGGTAGTCCGCGCAGTGCAGGGCCGTGCAGCCCTCGGCATCCCGGATGGTCACGTCGGCGCCCGCGTCCAGCAGCCGGCGCACGACATCCGGCGTGTTGCGGCGGGCTGCGCCGAAAAGCGGCGTGCCGTCGAATTCAGAGCGTATGTTCACGTCGCAGCCAAGCTCGATGAGCTTTGCCACGACGGAGGCGGCCCCCCTGTGCCAGGCCGCAAAGTGCAGGGCGCTGCGCCCGTGATCGCCCTGGGCATTGGGGCTCGAAAGCCTTGCCACGAGCCCGCACGCCTTGTCCATGTCGCCCTCGTCGATGGCGACGCGCACTGCAAAGACCTCATCCATATTTCCCCTCCCTGTCTCGTAGGCCCCCCCGGCCCTGCGAGCTCGCGCATGCCGGGCGGGGGAAAGCGCGGAAAGCATACCCCCATCGACCCATGCCTGCATAGAAGAAAAACTCGCCGGCCGCATGCCGGCAGGCGACCACGCCACAATATTAAAGCTTTGCTTGAAGAATCATTGACAAAAGCCAAAGCGAAGAGGAAAAGTGGGGGCAACGAAGCTCAAGCGAGGCCCCTGCCATGTCCTCCCGCACATTCCTTCTCCGCATCCCTTCCCTGTCCGCCATCGCGCTGGCGCTG
Source organism: Desulfovibrio sp. (assembly GCA_016284885.1). Lineage (GTDB taxonomy): Bacteria > Desulfobacterota > Desulfovibrionia > Desulfovibrionales > Desulfovibrionaceae > Desulfovibrio. Next base: position 20,411 of record JAEEPQ010000008.1, on the reverse strand, counting down.
GCGCTTACCCTGTCCCTTTCCGCCGTCTGCCCCGGGCAGTCTTGCGCGGCCGCGCGGGGGAGCAAGGCGCAGGTCTTCAAGGGCTGGGGCGGTGGCAAATCCAGCCTCGCCTCCATGACGGCAGGCACGCGGCGCGTGAAGATGAAGCGCCGGAATCCTGAGCAGTACAAGGAGAAGGACGACATCCTGACCCAGGCCGCGCGCAGGCAGGGCCTGAGCATCGTCAAGGGGCGCGAGGGCCTGCAGTTCGGGGGCGTGACGAAGCGTCTCAACGACAGGGTCATGGTGGGCGTGGGCCTGCCCGGCGTCAGCGACAGCCGCACCGACTATCCGAGCAACGTCCAGATGAAGTACGAATTCTAGGGATGCGCTGACTTGTTCGGAATCGGCTTGTCTCCCCTGCGACAATGCAGGGAGTTGGATGCATCGTGCCGTTGAACAGCCCCTTTGTCGGCGCTTCCCTAGCCGGGCGGCTGACGAGGCGGAACGCCGGCCTCTCGGCTTCTGGGGAGGCGCCGGCACAAGGCGATCATCTGCGGCATCTCAGCCGCATGGCTCAACGCCCCCTCAGGCCTTGCCCAGAGCAGCTGCGCCGATGCCGGATGGCAGCCTCTCCCTAGCGGTAGTATTCGAGCAGGAACTTGGCCGCCGTGCCGGTGATCACGAGGAAAAGCAACAGCTTGATGGCGACTGGGGATATGTGCTTCTGGCAGCGCGCGCCGCAGTACATGCCGGCAAGGCCACCAAGGCCGAAGAGCAGACCCAGCAGCCAGTCCGGCGAGACGCCGATCCCCGGATAGAAGGGCTGCAGGCAGGAATAGAAGACGACGCCCGCAATCGAGGTGAGGAAGGTGCCGAAGAGGGTAGCGCCGCTCGTCGTGTGCACAGGCAGCTTGAACCAGCCCACGAGCAGCGGGGCCATGATAGCGCCTCCGCCTATGCCGTAGCAGCCGCCGACCACGCCGATGATCAGGCTGATGGCAAAGAGCGCCATGGTCGGACAGGAGCAGTCCTGGCCGTCGAAGCGGTAGGAGATGCGCGCAAGCGACCAGGATACGTCGGTCACCGACGCCCCGCCCGGCGCGGGCTTGCGGCCGCCGCCCTTGCCGAAAATGGCAGGCAGGAGCCTGAGGCCTATCCAGAGCAGCACGAAGGCGGCAAAGACCTTGAAATTTCGTGGATCGGGGAGCCAGGCCACGCGCATCCAGGCGCCGATGAAGACGCCGGGAAGCGTCCCGGCAGCCACGCACAGGGCCAGCGGCCAGACCATGCGGCGCTCGCGCGCGTAGCGCCACACGCCGCCGGGAGTGGCCACCACGTTGAAGAACTGGTTGGTGGCGCTCACGCTGGGCGAGGTGCAGCCCAGCACCGAAATCTGGAAGGGCAGGAGCAGGAAGGCGCCGGAAACGCCTCCCATGGAGCAGAGGAAGGAGACGGCAAAGGCTGCCAGCGGCGGAACAAAGAACGGCGCTTCAATGCCGGAAACGGGGAACAGCATGGCATCCTCCCGAGGGTGGGGGCGCAGGGATTTGCGCCTTTGTTGACACGCTTGTAGTCATAATCGTGACCTCATGTCAACGGGCAAAATCCATTGTTTTTTATACGGTTATTAGCTAGCGAGCAAAGCTTCCTCTCTCAGTCATACACGCATTTTTGCCACGCCGTTCAGCATGATGCGCCCCCTCCCCCGGAAAAGCTCCGGGGAAGACGGCAAAGCCCGTCCAGACAGGCATCGGGACGGGTATCGGGAGGGGCGGGACAAAGCGGCGCGGCGTGCCGGCGGCGCTGCCAAAGCTACCAGAAGTCGCCCACGATCCTGTCGGCGATGACGGCGGCAGCCGAGCGAACGGCAAGGTGGTTCCAGTCCATGAAGCGCAGGGGCCTAAGCACGGCATCGCAGCTTTTCACCAGTTTTGGCGAGAGGCCGTGGGCGGTGCCGAGCAGAATGAGGACAGGACGGCGCCTGGCCTGCTCCCGGATCCAGGTGCAGGAAACGCAGGAGCCCTTCTTCGGCCAACTGGCCGAGGTCGCCACGACGAGCGGCGCTTCGCCGAAGTCGCGCTCCATGCAGGCCATCGCCTCCTCGACGCCGGCCACGGGTCTGGCCAGCCTGAGGGCCTCGGCGCGGTCGGCGTGTCCCCGTCCGCCCGCGCGTTCCCAGTGCCGGATCATGCCCTCGATCAGGGCGCGCTGGTCCTCCAGCGGCGTGGCAAGGTAGCAGGGGCCAAGGCCGTAGGCGCGGGAAATGCGCGCGAGGTCGTGCACGTCCATGGTGGTGAGGGAGGAGGCGCCGGTTCTGTGCCCCTCCACGACCACAGGCGCGTGCACGAGGCAGAAGGAGACGGCAGGTCCGCAGCTTGTGCGGACAAAGCTCGAGAGGACCGCGCCGTCTTGCGCATCAAGGCGTGCCTCCTCGAAGATTTCGGGTCGCCTCGCCAGCGTGGTGGCGAGCGCCTCGTTCCGGCGCCAGCGGGCGATGGCCGCATGGTTGCCGCCGAAGAGGACCTCGGGCACGCCGATGCCGCCAAGCACGGGAGGCCGGGTGAAGTGGGGGTATTCCAGCAGCCCCTGGGAGAAGCTCTCGTCGTCGCCAGAAGCCGCCTTTCCCATGAAGCCCGGCACGAGCCTCGAAACGGCCTCCATGACGGCGAGGGCCGCCGTCTCCCCGCCGTTGAGCACGATGTCCCCGACGCTGACGGGCTCCAGGGGGAAGAGGCGGTAAAGCCTGGCGTCGAAGCCCTCGTAGCGCCCGCAGAGCAGCGTGACGTCCTCTTCGAGGGCCAGCTCGCGCATGAAGTTCTGGGTGGCCTTGCGGCCGTTGGGCGCCATGCTGAGCATGCGCCCGGGGCGGGCAATGGACGCGAGCGCATCGGCTACCGGAGCCGTCTGCATGACCATGCCAGGGCCTCCGCCGTAGGGTCTGTCGTCCACATGCCGGTGCCGGTCCGTGGCAAAGCTGCGGGGATCGTGGAAGTCCACGCTGACGATGCCGGCCTCCAAGGCCCGGCCCATGAGGCCCGCCTGCAGGCAGGAGTCGAAAAAGGAGGGAAAGAGCGTAACGATGTGGAACGCGAGCACTGACGGACACCTCCCGGCGTCGTTGAGGCAGGAAGCTGGCATGAAGCGCGTGCAGGACTGGGGAAAGGCGCAAGCGTCCCCCGGCTCCTTTGGCCCAGCGAAGCCTAGCAGACAACGCTCCCCCTGCCAATTCGGCGCTGGCCAAGCCCCAGTCCAGCGTCGGCCCAGCGCCGGTCCAGCCAGGATGCGGCGGCAGCGGACGCTTTTTTTTGCAGTCCGGCAGGGCGCCCCCTTGCTATTTGCCTGCTTTTGCGTATCTTCCGCCAAGGCGCCTCTGCGACAGAGAGAGCGCCCCTTCCCCGCAGAGATCAAGCGCGGGCGAAGGCCCGCCGGCGCGCATTCCGCACCGAACGCGGTCGCCTGCGCCTGCCGGCCCGCCTCTTCGCCGAGGCAGGGACAAGCCAGTTTTCCCGCGGCGCGCCAGCCTGCTGTGCGCGGCCAGCGGACCGTTTTTCCGCGCACTGCCGGCATCCCCGGCTCGAAGCGTTCACCCTGCAACCCACAAAGACATGCATGCGCCCTCTGGGGCGCCGGGGCGGCCAGAGAGCCCATTGCCGCCCCCTACGCAATAAGGATAGTATAGATGGCCGAAAAAAAAGGCAAAAGCACTGCCGTTCCGGCTCAGCCCGCTTCTGCGGAGACAGCCCAGGCATCAGCCCCTGCGACAAAGGTCAGACGGCCCGCCATGCTGGCGGGCAAGGATCAGGTTCCTGCCAAACCCGCGTCCGTGTTCGCCGGCTCCATAAGCCGGGCCGTGACGCAGGCCGAAAAGGCCAGGAGCGCGACGGGAGCCAGACCCTCCTCCAGAGCGACGCCTTCCACCTCGTCCTCCTACGGCGTCCGCCTCCGCCCCCAGGATACGCCGCTCCACAGGCGCAGGCCTGGATCGCCTGCCGGCCAGACAGAGCCGGCAGACGAGGCAGCGGAAAGCGCCGGCAGCAAGGCGGAGGCCACGCCCTTGAACGCGCAGGCGACTGAAAGGCAGACGCCGAAGGGCAAGCCCGCCTATACGCCCATCTCCCTCGACCACGAAGAGCTCCCCGAAGACGGCGACGAGACCTCCTGGACCGCGCAGGATGCGCAGAGCCCGGCCGTGCAGGACGTCGCCCAGCCGGCACAGGAAGCGTCCCAGAAAATGTCTCCGGAAGCTGGAGAGGAAGGGAGCAAGGAAGACGGCAAGGAAGACGGCAAGGAAGATGCCCTTCAGGATGCCGGCCAGACGCCGAAGCAGGCCGCCGGGGACGCCGGCGCCCTGCCATGGGAAGTCGACGAGCCCGAGTCCGGCGGTGCGGACCAGCACGCCGGCGCCGGCCAGCCGGCAGGAAAAGCCCCGGACGGCCTCGATGCCAGAGGCCTCTTCGTGCAGAACCAGGCTGGGGACGAGGCGCCTGCAGAGCCCGAGTCCGGTGGCGCGCTCCCCTGGGAGCAGAAGGAGTCCGCGGCCGCCGATGCCAGGAGCGTGGACGCCAGAGGCCTCTTCGGCCAGGATCCGGCTGGCGGAGCGGCCAGCGGCGACGAAGGCCCCATCGACACCAAGACCTTCTTCACCCGCGCAGGCGCCGAAGATCTGCGCATCGACTACGGCAACGAGCAGGCGGGCGAATCCGGGGAGACGGAGGACAGCAAGGGCACAAGCCTTCCCGAAGGCTTCGGCATGTTCCAGGACGACGGTCTCGCCGTCTCCCTCGAACGGCTCGCCAGCGCCCAGTCCGCAGCCGGCTCCGATGCGTCCCGGCCCAAGCTCCGCCGCGCAGGCCAGGCCAAGACGGCAGAGCCCGCCAGGCCCGAAGCCCCGCTCGACCCCGACCGTCCCAAGATCCGCAGAAGCCAGGCAGCCCGCCAGGAGCAGTCTGCCGGCCAGACGCCACGGCAGGGCGAACACGAAGGCCGCGTCTACCGCGATGCCCGCCGCGCCCGCGACGGCCAGCGCAACTGGGGCGGATCCAGCTCCAGTTCCAGCGCCAGCAACGGCCCTGTCACCATGTCTGCGGCCGAGATGGCCGAAACGGCGGTCCACGGCGGCACGGCTCCCCAAAGCGGCTCCTTCCGCGGCCTGGTGGAAAACCTCCAGGGCGCCACCGCCCACGAGGAGCCGAAGCGCAGGGAGAGCAGCGCCCGCATCATCTCCGTGCCCGCACGCTCCCAGCGGCAGGCCAAGCCCCAGCCGGCGGTCCAGGCCGCGCCGGCCCCGCAGGCGCAGAGCGCGCCGTCCGAAGCTGGCAAGACGCCGGAAGGAAGTCCCCGCGTGCTCATCTGCTGGCTCGGCAAGGTGGACATCGGCGCAGCCATGCGCCGCGACCACATCAATCCCGGCCCCGTGCGCATGCTCATCGAGCACTCCAAGCCCTTCGACCACGTCATCCTGCTGACCACGCAGAACCCCAACGTTCTGGAGAACTACCGCGCCTGGCTCGCGCCCTGCGTGACCGAGCCCGTACTGGACATCTGGCGCACCCAGGTGCACGACCTCGCCGACCACGGCCTCATCTGCACCGCCGTCATCGAAGCCGTCGAGCATGCCATACGCGAATACCATCTTCCTCCCAGCGGCGAAGGCATCGTCTTCCACCTCTCCCCCGGCACGCCGGCGACCCACGCCATGCTGCTGCTCCTGGCCACCAACCGCTACAAGGGCGTGCACCTCGTGCAGACCAAGATCAACGGCACCGAGCAGGCTTCCGAGGTGCTGGACATCCACGTGCCCGACGTCGTGCTCAAGGACGCCAACGACGGGCTCCTGCCCTCCTTCGTGAGCCACGAGCCCCTGCCCATGCCCACCGTGGCCGCCGAGGCCGCGGCCGAAAGCGCCGAGCAGGCAGCCGAGGGGGAAGTCACCCTGCACTTCAGCCACGGCGGCCGAGGCGCCCGCAAGCGTCCCGCGGCCCACGCCTATCCCTCGCCCCGCGTCCAGTCCGACATAGCAGATCCCTATGAGGGCCTGCGCCGGCCCATGAACGCGCCGAACATGCAGGCCGCCCCCGAAGAGGGCGACCCGCCGACCATCTCCGAAGCGCTGGGCGAGGTCTACGAGAAGATGCAGCGCATCTCGACCATGCCCGTGCCCGTCCTTCTGCTCGGCGAGTCCGGCACCGGCAAGAGCCGTCTGGCCCACTTCATCCACGAGTGGAGCGGCCGCAGCGGCAAGTACGTCTGCGTCGACTGCGCCGGCCTCACGGACGAGATGTTCGCCTGCGAGCTCTTCGGCCAGAAGCAGGGCGAGTACCCCGGCGCCTGGCGTCCCCGCGAAGGCGCCTTCCGCCTTGCCAACAGCGGCACTGTCTTCCTGGAGAACGTCGACGCCCTCACGGCAACCCAGCAGTCCATCCTGCTGCGCGTGCTGGCGCCGCTCGGCGAAACCGTCGTCCAGCTGCCCGGCGGCACGGGCTCGCGTCCCGGCGCCACCTCGCGCGTGCGCATCGTGGCCTCGGCCAGCGACGGCCTCGTTGCCAAGATGCAGTCCGGCGAGTTCAGGGCCGACCTCTTCTACCGCCTCTCCGGCGTTGCGACCCGCCTCCCCTCGGTGCGCGAGTACACGCCTGAGGAGAAGGAGAACATGCTCAGGAGCTTCTTCGTGCGCCTGCAGCACAAGATGGGCAAGTTCTGGAGCTTCAGCGGCGATGCCTGGCAGGCCCTGCTCGACGAGGACTGGCCCGGCAACCTCAGGGAGATCGCCCGCATGCTCCAGCAAATCTGCCTGCTGTCCGCCCAGAGCGACACCATCTCCCGCGAGGAGGTGCTCCAGCAGCTCAAGCTGACGAGGCAGATCGCCGCCTCCGCCAGCCAGCCTGCTCCCTCCTTGGAGAGCTCTCTGACAGCGCCCGGCATGGATCAGTTCGGCCTCACCGGCATCTCTGCCGACGGCACGCTCTACGCACCCGAAGGCCTTGCCCAGATCGGCGCCGATGCAGCGGCCGAAGAGGACGCCAAGGAGCGCGACTTCTACTCCCTCGGCAGCGGCGTGAACCTCGAAGACCGCCTGCAGGAGATGCGCATGGCCAAGATCACCGAGGCCCTGAGCGAGGCGCGCGGCAACCGCACCGAAGCCGCCAGGCTGCTCGGCATGTCCTACTCGCAGTTCTCCAGCATGCTGCACCAGAAAAAGGGCTAGCAGAGTCCTTCGGCATTCGCTGCACGGGCGCCCCTTCCCCTAGCGGAGGCGGGCGCCCTTTTGCGTCGAGGCCTGCCCCGGCCCGGCGAGCCGCGCTAGCCGCCGCCAAGGATGCGCGCAGGCTGGCTGACGTAGGTGGCCGGCGCGCAGACGCCGGCCTCGTCGTCCCATTCCAGCACGCGCTCGAACTGCACGGCGATGCGCATGCCCTCCCGGAGATGAACGCCGTCGCCTGGAAAGCGCGGGCCCGCCTGGAAGGTGAGGACGCGGTCGGAGTCGAGCACCAGCTCCCAGCCGGTCCCGGCTTCGCCGTCAGTGCCGGCCTCGCCCGTTCTGGCAAGCACCCCGCGGGCCTCGCCCGAGCCCACGGTCATGGGCCGGCAGTCGGCCTTGCCGGGCCTGGCCGAGCCCTGGGGGGCGATCACGCGGCCGCTGACGAGCTCGAGACGCTGCTGGCAGGCGCCCCGCTGGGAAGACCAGCGCTGCTCGATGTTGTAGACGGCCCGCACCCGTGCGCCCTGCACCTGGCCGAAGGCCTGCTCCGCCTCAGCCTTGCCGGCGTAGAGGCGCCTGGAAACGCCCGAGTCGAGGCTCACCTCGGCCCAGCAGCCCTCGTCGCCGCAGCCGAAGCCCTCGTACTGGCCCTCGGCGACAAGCCCCACCTTGAGCGTCCTGCGGCCGCACCAGGCCTTGGGATAGAGGGAGGCGGCGTAGAAGGGGAGCTCAGGATCGGGCGCGCCCAGCGAAGGGCAGGAGAGAAAGCCCGTGCCGTCCGCGCTGTAGGAGAGGAAGTCGATGGCGCCGTCCTCGTCGAGGGCGCCCCTGACGTGTTCCGAGGCAAAGCGGGCGTAGGGCTCGGCGGCAAAGCCCCGCTCGATGCGCCGGAAGACCTCGCCGCTCTCGCCAAGGGCGTAGGCGCCGAAGTTCACGGGACTGCGGCCGCAGACGGCGGCCTTGACGATCACGGCATGCTCGGGGCGGGATCCGGCGTTTTCCAAGGTGACGGCACAGCCGGGCCACACCAGGGTGCGCACCGTCATTTCGCGGCCGCCTATGGTCTCCGTCCAGGCGTCTTCGGCCCAGGGACGGCCCAGCCGGCTGTCCCAGTCCGCCGGCGTCACGCCCACGTCGCTCTTGAGGCGCATGGCGATGCGCTCTTCCTCGGGATACTGGCTCGGCCTGTAGTCGCCGGAGGGGCCGATGAAGGCAACGTCGCCCTCCCGCACCCAGCCGCGGACGGGATAGACCACCTCGTACCAGCGTCCCTGGACGTTGCTGATGACCCCGCTGACGAGCAGCTCGCCTCCGCCGTCCACGCGCACGGGCGCGGCCTTGCGGCTGGGCGCCTCGAAGACGGAGAGGGTGCGCTGGCCCCTGGCCTTGACGGCCCTGTCGATGGCGAGGGTCGAGGTTCCCTGGGCCGGCGCCGGCAGGGGCAGGCCAGCCAGAAGCGGAAGGGCAAGGGCGAAAGTCAGGGCAAGGGTTCGGAGCATGGCGTGCCTCGGGCAGTGGGAGTGGCGCAAGGCCGGAAGCGGGCCTGCCCTGCCATTGTAGCAGAGAGCCTCCCGCTTGGCATCCTGCGTGCCGCCCCCCACTGCCGGCAGGACGGCAGGCGCCAGCTCCATTGACCCCGCGCCCAGCGGGCCGTAGTGTGGCGGATGCGCGGAGCAGGCGCTTCGCGACAAGCACCAAGGAGGAAGGCATGGAACTGTTTCAGGATGTGGCGAGCGAAGAGGAGTTTGCCGGCATTGCCGGCCTGCAGCCGGGCTCGCCCCAGATTGCGAGGCTGAAGGAGCATCTTAAGACCAATCCCGCCGACAATGCGGAGTGCCTGTGCTGGCTCTACACCCTGCGCGGCGACAGCCAGCGGGCCGAAGAGGTCCTCAAGGCCGTGCCCGAAGAGCGCCGCGGCGCCCTGAAGATGCGCATGAACCTGGTCGCCGGCGACGTGGCGCGCCAGATCCACATGATGAAGACCCAGACGCAGGCCAAGAACAAGGGCTAAGACGAGGGTGAGGGCCATGGCCTGAGCGAGGACCAGGCGCGACAGGCCCTGCCCTTGACGCCGGAAGGCCAAAAGCCGGAGCGCCGGACGCCCGAGGGTGCCCGGCGCTCCGGCTTTTGCGATCGCCCTGCCCGTGTCGGAACAGGCTTAGCGGGCGCCGGCGCCAAGGCCGAAGTCAAGCTTGGGATTGGCCATCTGGACGGTTGCTGCCACCTCGTCGAGGCCGCCGCCCTCGCCCACCAGCAGCAGGATGCCCACCTCCTGGCGATCGCTGTCGATGGTGGCAATAAGCCTAGCCTGGTTGTCCTTGATGAGGCCGCGGTACTCGATGCAGCGATCGTCCTGGCGTACCACGTCCATGACGGCGTCCTTGGCCTTGAGGCCGGCCGCGGTTTCGTCGGCTATCTCCTGCAGGGACTTGCCGAGGCTCGGTACCACGGAGACGGTCAGCGCCTCCCTGTGGCCGGAGGTAGTCTTGGTGAAGCCGGCGATGCAGCGCCCTATGGTGCACTCCATGCCGTCGGGGATGTTGGTCTGCCAGCCGTCGGGCAGCGAGATGGCAAAGGCGGGCAGCTTTTCGGTGCGGGCCTTGAGCTTCTCATCGCCGGAGCAGGCGACAAGGCAAAGAGCGAGCGCAAGAACCAGAAGCGGCAGAAGGCGCATGGACAGTCTCCTTGATGGATGCGACAGGAAAGCGGGGGCGAAATGCCAGTGCTCCCGATCCGCAGGAGGCCGAACTATAGCCAATCGCCCTCAGCCCTTCAATGCCGTGCCAGGGATCCGCAGGTCCACGGCCCCATGGATCCAGGGCTGACGGAGGGCCCTAGTTCACGCCGGCGTCCGGGATGTCCTCTGCCGGCGCGGAGAGGCCGTAGCGGGCAAGCACGGTGTAGCTTGGCCCCTGGGGGCCGAGGACGCTTTTGACAAGGACAAAGGAGGCCACGGCGAAGCTTGCCCGCACCAGGCCCGTGCGGGCCTGGGCAAAGGCCTTGAGATCCTTGCTTTCCGTCTCCCTGATGCGGCCAAGCGTCACGTGCGGGGTGTAGCGGCGCTCCGGCGCCAGGCCGCAGGCTTGCTCCAAGGCCGCGCCAACGGCATCGTGCAGGTCCAGCAGCCTGGAGTTCGCCTCGAAGCCGGCCCAGAGCGTGCCCGAGGGGCGCCTGTAGAAGGAGCCGAGGCGCTTGAGGCGCAGGACGAAGGGCACGGCCTGGACGGATGCGAGCGACTGGCGCACGGCTTCGGCGCAAGCCGCATCGACCTCGCCGATGAAGCGCAGGGTCAGGTGCATGCGGGAGGGATGCACCCAGCGCATGCTGGGAAAGTCCCCCTGCAGCGCGGCCAGGCTGGCGCGCGTGTCTTCCGGAAGCTCCACGGCGGTGAAGAGGCGGTGCAAAGCTGGTTGTTCTGCTGTCATGGCATCGAAACCTCGGGCCTGAAAAGCGGGCCTGAACTCAGGGCGCCAGGCGCGGCCTGAGCGCAGGGACCGCTGGCGCGCTGGCGCTGGAGAGGTACAAAAAAAATGAAAACAGGTTTCATTTCCAACTAATCCAGAGCTCAAGACCCTGAACCGTCTTGGAAGTAGTATCCAATTTCACTGGCTTTCTCAAGCAATTCGAAGATGCAATGCAACGTCAGATGCAATTTTCTCGACCGCCAAGGTCGCATTTGTCCTTTCTTCGACAGGAGCCGCAGGAATTGCGACCAAAACACGAAATAGAATTCCATTTTCTCTTAGCGCCGCAGGCCGGCCTCTCCCCCAAAAAACAACGCGCCTGCGCGTCCGCCGGATTGCGGCAGACGCGCAGGACGCGTCAATAAGGGGGAGCCTTGGGGCCGAGGGCTAGATCTCTTCGCTCTCGGCGCGGGTCAGGAAGTCGAGGGTCTCGGTGCAGGAAGGAATGCGGTCGCTGGTCTCAAGGCCCGGACGGTTGAAATACGCATCGCCGAGCATGCGCAGGGTCTTGGACTCGACCTTGCCCGTGCTGGTCATGGGGAAACGCTCGAGCAGGCCCACGAAGCGGGGAAGCTTCTGCGAGGCGAGGTGGCGCATGCAGTGCTGGCGCACGGTCTCGTTGCGCAGAACCTGGCTGCCGTCGGGAATGAGGAAGGCGCAGATCTCCTCGCCGCAGGAGAGGCTGGGCACGCCGATCACGGCCGCGTCGGCAACGCCGGGGCAGCTGGCCAGGCAGTTTTCAATCTCTTTGGGGGAGATGTTCTCGCCGCAGCGGATGATGATGTCGCGTATGCGTCCGCTGACGAAGAGATAGCCCTGCTCGTCCACCCAGCCGGTGTCGCCGGTGTGGAGCCAGCCGTCCTTGTCTATGGTCTTGGCCGTGGCTTCGGGATCGCCGTCGTAGCCGTGCATGACGTCCCAGCCTCGGGCGCAGACTTCGCCGATGGAGCCGGGCTGGAGTATGCGCCCGTCCACGTCCTTGATGGCCAGCTGCACGCCCTGGATGACGCGGCCCGAGCTGTGCAGGCGCTTTTCCATGTCGTCCGTGGGATGCACCTGGGTGAAGACGGGCGACGTCTCGGTCTGGCCGTAGCAGTTGGCGAGCTCCGCCATGTTCATGCGCTTGATGGCCTGCTCGATGAGGTCGGGAGGGCAGACGGCACCTGCCATGATGCCCTTGCGCAGGTGGGAGAGGTCGTAGGACTCGAGGCTCTTGGTGCGCAGGAAGAGGCGGAACATGCTGGGCACGGCGTAGAGGCCGGTGCAGCGCTCCTCGGCCAGGGAGGCTAGGACGCGCTTGGGCGTGAAGGTCTCCACGAACACGATGGTGCAGCCGTGGGTGGTGAAGGTGAGCGCACCAAGTATGCTGCCGAAGCAGTGGAAGAGCGGCAGCGGCAGGCAGAAGCGGTCCTCGTGGCTGTAGTTGAGGTTCACGCCGGCCCACCAGGCGTTGGAGACCAGGTTGCTGTGGTGGAGCATGACGCCCTTGGGCTTGCCGGAGGTGCCGGAGGTGTACTGGACCATGGCAAGATCGTCCATGGCGACGGCATCGCGCATGGCCTGGTAGGCGTCTTCGGCAACCGTGCGGCCAAGCTCCTCCAGCTCGGCGAAGCAGTGCATGCCCTCTCGCGGCTCCATGCCGGAGAAGAGCACGTGGCGCAGCTCCGGAAACTGCTGGAGGCGCACCACCCGTTCGGGTCCCGATTCAAGGCCGGGCACCACGCGCCTCGTGCCCTCGATGAACTCTTCCTCCCTGGGGCCGTCGACCAGGCAGATGGCCTTGCTGCGCGAGCGGACGAGGAAGTCGGCGAGCTCTTCGGGATGGCAGCCGGAGTTGATGGGCACGGCCACGAGGCCGAGGCGCTCAATGGCGAAGAACCAGGTCACCCAGTGGGGCAGCGTGACGCCCCAGAGGGCGATGCGGTCGCCCTTCCTGAAGCCGAGGGCGCACAGGCCACGGGCAAGCTTGTCCACGTCCTCGGCCAGCCCGCGCCAGCTCTGGCGAAAGCCGCTCTTCACGTGGACCAGGCCCTCTTCGTCGGGCCAGAGGCTGGCCGTGCGCATGAGAAGGGCGTCGACGACGTACCTGTCGACGGCATCGAACTCGGGAAAGGCGGGGAAGGCGTTCATGTCCTGCGCTGTAGTCTGCACTGTGTGGGCTCCTTGTCCGGACCGGCAACCCTGCCAGGCTATGTCCGGGCTGAAAAGTCGGGGCGCCGGGACGATCCCGCGCCACGAAAGAGAAAAGATCCTACACAAAGCCTGCCTTTCCTGTCTAGGCCGGATCAGCCAAGGCTCGTCCGGGCGGCATCGGGAGGCTTGAACCCGCCCCAAGCGGAACGCGCCCTGCAGACGGCACAAGGCAGCCTGCAGGGCGCGCTGGAGAAGAAGGATCCTTTGCCGTCCTGGCCTAGGCCTGGCGGTAGCGCGAGAAGAAGCGCGCCATGCGCTCGCAGGCCCGGGAGAGCAGGTCCACGTCGGGCAGGTAGACGATGCGGAAGTGGTCGGGACGTATCCAGTGGAAGCCCGCGCCGTGGGTGATCAGAATCTTCTGCTGCTTGAGCAGGTCGAGGGCGAAGATCTCGTCGTCCTTGATGTTGAAGCGCTTGATGTCCATCTTGGGGAAGATGTAGAAGGCCGCGCTCGGCTTGACCACGCTGATGCCGGGGATGTCGTTGAGCAGGCGGTAGATGCACTCGCGCTGCTCGTAGACGCGGCCGCCGGGCTCGCAGAGCTTCTTCGCCTCCTCGCGGGCCTTGAGGGCCGGTGCAATGATGGACTGGGCCGGCACGTTGGAGCACAGGCGCATGGCCGAGAGCAGGTTGATGCCCTCGATATAGCCCTTGGCGCGCGACTTGTCGCCGGCAAGGCACATCCAGCCGCAGCGGTAGCCGGCGGCCAGGTGGGACTTGGAAAGGCCGTTCAGGCTCACGGTCATGAGGTCGGGCGCCAGCGAGGCCAGGGCGACGTGCTCGCCGCCGTCCATGACGAGGCGGTCGTAGATTTCGTCGGCAAAGAGGATGAGGTCGTGCTCGCGGGCGATCTCGACGATGCCCTCCAGGATCTCCCGGGGATAGAGCGCGCCGGTGGGGTTGTTGGGATTGATGACGACGATGCCCTTGGTCTTGTCGGTCACCTTCTTGCGCATGTCCTCGAGGTCGGGATACCAGCCGGACTGGTCGTCGCAGATGTAGTGCACGGCCTTGCCGCCGGCCAGCGTGACGGAGGCGGTCCAGAGGGGATAGTCGGGAGTGGGGACGAGCATCTCGTCGCCGTCGTCGAGCAGTCCCTGCATGGCGAGCGTGATGAGCTCGCTCACGCCGTTGCCCGTGTAGACGTCGTGCATGTCGACGTTGGGAATGCCCTTCTCCTGGCAGTACTCGACGATGGCCTCGCGGGCGCTGACGATGCCGTGCGAGTCGGAGTAGCCCTCGGAGGTGGGAAGGCTGTGGGCCATGTGCTCCACAAGGTGGTCGGGGGTCTTGAAGCCGAAGTAGGCGGGATTGCCGATGTTGAGCTTCAGGACGTCCTCGCCGCCGCGTATCATGCGGTTGGCCTCGTCCATGATGGGGCCGCGGATGTCGTAGCAGACGTGATCCAGCTTGTGTGATTTCTCGTAGACCTTCATGTGCTTTCTGTCCCTTGTGCGAAACGGTGGTAAGGCGCGCTGCATGGGCGGGGGGATCCGTGCCGGGGCCATGGCGCATTCTTGTGCTTAATGCAAAGCGCCCCTGAAGTCCATGCGAAAGCCGTCTTTCCCGGCGTCCCGCATGTCTGCGGGCAAAGGAAAAGCCCCGCTTCGCATGCGCTGGGCGGGGCGGGGAGGCATTGCTTCAGGGAAGCGCGGCCGCCATGGGGCCGCAGGACCCTACTTGGCTTCGGAGAAGCCGAACTTCTTCAGGATGGCCTGGCCTTCGGGGCCGGTGATGAAGTCGACGAACTTCTGCCCGTCGGCCTGGTTCTTGCCGGTGAGGGCCACGGCAACGGGATAGAGCACGGGATCGTGGCCTTCGACGATGCTGACTATCTTCACCTTGCCGCCGGCCTTGAGGGCGTCGGTGCGGTACACGAAGCCGGCATCGACCTCGCCGCGGGAGACGTAGTCAAGCGCCTGGCGCACGGAGGCAGCCATGATGTACTTGGGCTGGAGCTTCTCCCAGATGCCGGCCTTGGTGAGGGAGGCCTTGGTGTAGCGGCCGGCGGGCACGGAATCGGGGTTGCCGACGGCAATCTTCTTGACGGAGTCCATGCACAGGCCCTTGACGTCCTTGAAGGTGAACTTGCTGTCCGCAGGGACGATCATGACGAGATCGTTGAGGGCGAAGTTCTTGCGGGACTCGGGCTTGATGAGCTTGGCGGCCTGGGCCTTGTCCATGGTCTGCTGGTCGGCGGTGGCGAACACGTCGACGGGGGCGCCTTCCTGCATCTGCTTGAGCAGCGGGTTGGAGGCGGCGTAGTTGGTCAGCACCTTGACGTCGGGATTCTTCTTCTCGAAGGCCGCCTTGGCCTCGTCGAAGGCGTTGGTGAGGCTGGCAGCGCCGGAGACGTAGAGTTCGGCGGCAAGGGCCTGGCCGACGAAGGCACAGGAAAGCAGGGCGCCTGCAACGAGCAGGCAGGACAGTTTGCGAAGAGATTTCATGGAAACGCTCCTTGCGATGGGGTTGGGGGTGAAAGGGGACGGCGCTTCGCGGGGCAGGGCACGCCCGGATGCCGGCGATGCCGGCGGCTGTACCTTGCCGGGAAAAAGGGATACGAAACTGCCGTTGAAAAAATCACGAAAACTCCCTGGCAAAGCGGGAGTCCGACAGGCAGAAGGCCCAGGACGCGCCCCCGGCAGGCGGGCGGAAGGGACGAAGGAAACGCGATGAAGCAGCTGTCGAAAGAAAACCTGAGAAAGCTCACCGACGCCTGGCAGGCCTGGGCGAAGGAGCCCGAGTCCGAGTCCCAGCGACGCAGCCGCGACCGGCTCCACCTCGTCTTCCTGTGCATACGCTACGGCGCGCTCAGGCTCAGCGAGGCGCTTGCCCTCAACGACCTCAAGGACTTCGACTGGCCAACCTGCACCATCAAGGTGGGCGGCAGCCGCGGGCGAGAAATCCAGGTGCCGGAGAAGGCCATGGCGCTGATCCGCGACATCTGCGAGGCTCCCCGCATGATCCGCCTGCGGGGCGCCATAGCCCGGCTGGACCAGGGCTACGTGCGCAAGAAGTTCTACGAGTTCGCCGGCCCCTGCGGGCTGGAGCGGGGCCTTGTCGGTCCGCAGGTCGTCCGGCACTCGCGCGGGAGCGAACTGCTCCAGGACAACATCCCCTTGAGCATTGTGCAGAAGTTCCTCGGCCAGCGCTCCCCCGTGCAGGCGGCCGGCTTCGTCAGCTTTTCGGACGACGATGCACGGCGCATCGTCCACCACCACCTGCGGCAGGAGGCCTTGAAGCGCACTTCTGCCCGCAACGCCTTTTCGGGCACCGTGACCAGGCTCGAGACGGGCGAGGTCTCGGCCAGAGTGGAGCTTTCCACCCTGCAGGGCCTGAAGGTCAACGTGCTCGTCACCATCGAGAGCGTCCAGCGCCTCGGCCTGGCCGAAGGGCAGCTGCTCGCGGCCACGGTCAAGGCGCCCTTTGTCATGCTGGACCGCGAATGCGAGGCCAGAGACGGCGTCAACCGCTTCTCAGGCACGGTCACCAGCGTCAACCGGGGCGACGTGGAATCCAGCGTCGTCGTGGACGTCGACGGCGGGGCCATTACGCTCTGCTCCATCCTCAGCACGGACGAACTCGAGGGTCTTGGCCTGCAGGAGGGCGACCGGGCGAACGTCTTCTTCAGCCCCTTCGCGGCCGTGCTCTCCCTGCCTGAGGACTAGGAGGACTGGCCGGAAGGCCGAGGGAGCCGGCCTACGCGCCGGCCAGTGCTTGGCTTTCCACCTCCTGGACAAGCGGCACGAGGACGTCGCTGGCGCGCACGCCGCGCAGCCTGTAGGGCTGGTAGTCGAGGCACTGCCGCGTGCGCCCCTGGGAGTAGACCACCAGCATGTCGGCGAAGGCCTCCACGTCGTCCGGATCGTGGGTGATGATCACGACCGGGATGTCCAGCTCGTCCAGCACGGATCGGATCTCCTTGCGCATGCGGATGCGCAGAAGCGGATCGAGGGCCGAGAAGGGCTCGTCGAGGAGGAGAATTTTGGGATTGGCCGCCAGGGCGCGGGCCAGGGCCACGCGCTGGCGCTGGCCGCCGGACATTTCTCCCGGCAGCCGGTCTGCCAGATGGGCGACCTCGAAGCGCTCCAGCAGGGCGAGGGACTGGCGCCTGGCCTCGCCCGACAGCCTGCCGAAGGGGCCGGAGAGCGCAAAGCCCACGTTGCCGAGGGCCGAGAGGTGGGGAAAGAGGGCGTAGTCCTGCAGAAGGTAGCCTATGTGCCTGGTGCGCGCCGGCCGGAAAATCTTTTCCTGGCTGTCGAAGAGCACGTCGCCGTCGATGCTGATGTGCCCCTCGTCGGGGCGGACGAGGCCGGCTATGGCCGACAGGGTCAGCGTCTTGCCCGAGCCCGAGGAGCCGAAGAGCACGAGATGCCTGGCCGAGGACTCGAAGTCGGCGCCGAGCACGAAGTTGCCGTGCCGGCCCCGCAGCTTCTTCTTGACATGGACCTTGATCATGCCTGGCCTCCCTGGCCTGCGGCCGGTGCGGCATCAGCCGGACTAGCCGGGCCAGCCAGAGCGGGCGATGCGGAAGGTGCTGGAGGTGCAGTCTTCTTCCGCTTCCTGCGCGGCCCCTTGCCCATGCGGGCGGAGAGGAAGGAGTCGGCGGCCACCAGAATGGAGAGGCAGATGGCCGAGGTGAGCAGGACGAGGGAAATGGCCAGGGGATCGTCGCCCGCCTGGAAGGCGTCGTAGATGGCAAGGGCCAGGGTCTGCGTCTTGCCGGGGATGTTGCCTGCCACCATGAGCGTTGCGCCGAACTCGCCCATGCCGCGGGCGAAGGCCAGCATGCTGCCTGCCATGATGCCCCGCCAGGCCAACGGCAGGGTGATCACGAAGAAAACTTTGGCCTCGGAGGCGCCGAGGGTGCGGGCCGCGTCCTCGTAGCGCGGATCCACGCTCTCGAGGGCCGCCCTGGCCGACTTGTAGATCAGCGGAAAGACCACCACCGTCGAGGCAATGACCGCGCCCTGCCAGGTGAAGATGATGTCGATGCCCGACTCGTGCAGCCATTTGCCGAAGACGCCCCGGCGACCGATAAGCAGGATGAGGTAGTAGCCGAGCACAGTGGGCGGCAGGATCATGGGCAAGGTGCAGAGCGCGTCCATCACCTTGGAGAAGAAGGACTGCCTGCGCATCTGCCAGCGGGCCACCGCAAGGCCGGCCACCAGAGCGACGGCCGTCGCCAGGCCTGCGACCTTGAGGGACAGAACGATGGGAAACAGGGGGGGAGCGGGCAGATCCCAGAGCATGAAAGACCTCGGCAGCTGGAGGGGATACGATTCTTACCCTTTTAGCACGGGATGGCCTGCCCGCAATAGAGACACGACTTTCAGTCAAAGCGTGAATGCCGGCACCCGGCCGCGCTGGAGGCCTCGCAGGGGAAGGGGCCGGAGGGGTGCTGCAGGCGGGTGCGGAGCGGGACTGCCTGCGCCAGGGACTGCGCGTGGGGCGGCTTTGGGGCAAAAAAAGAGGGAGAGCGGAAGGCTCCCCCCTCCTCTCTCCCGAAGGCTTTCCAGTCAAAACGGGTTCTGCGCTAGCTCTTGACGACCTCGAAGCTGTCGCCGGGCCTGACGGTGCCTCCCTCGAGGATGCGGCAGAACACGCCCTTCTTGGGCATGATGCAGGTGCCGACCAGCTTGCGGATCTCGCAGCCGGAATGGCATTCCTTGCCTATCTGGGTGAGCTCGAGCAGGATGTTCTGGCCTATGCGGAAGCGCTGGCCTATGGGATAGCTCGAGAGATCGACGCCCTCGGTGGTGATGTTTTCGGCGAAGTCGCCGGGATGCACGTCGGCGCCGAGGGTGCGCATGAAGTCGATGTCCTCCATGCCGAGCAGGCTCAGCTGGCGGTGGGTGCCGTCGGCATGGGAGTCGCCCTCCACGCCCCAGTTGGTCTTGAGCACGACCTCGGGCCGGCTCGTCTTGCGGGTGCCTTTCTTCTCACTGACATTCACTGACACAACGCGCATGTCGATCTCCTTACCTTAAATAATATTTGGAAGCGCCCTTCCGGGGCCTGCCCCGCTCTCCTCCGCCCCCGGCCCTGGGGCTGGGGGCCGGAAGGCGTCTCCGGCGCAGGGCTGGAAATAGCACATTCGCGGCGCCAGCAACAAGATGTATCTTGAAAGCCGCGCTTTCCGCCACGCTGGGGCGCCAGACCGCGGCTCGGCAAAAAAAGCCCCGGCATGGACTTTCCGCCTCGGCTTGGCGTACTATGGGCGAAGACAACAGCATGCCTGCCAGGCCCGTGCCGGCAGGCAAAGGCAAGGAGGAGGACCATGTTCGGCAAGTACACAGCGCAGGAATTTCTCAAGACGGCTGAGGCCTTCCACGGCCACGCCGCGCCCGGCGTGCTGCTCGGCGCCTTTCTGGTGGAGGCTGCCAGGGCCAAGCTCCCCGAGGGATGCATCTTCGACGTCGTCTCCGAGTCAAGGCAGTGCCTGCCGGACGCCGTGCAGCTCCTCACGCCCTGCACCTTCGGCAACGGCTGGCTCAGGGTCATGGACCTCGGCCTCTACGCCGTGTGCCTCTACGACAAGCAGACCGGCGAAGGCTGGCGCGCGGCCGTTGATCCCGAAAAGCTCAAGCGCTTCCCGCTGACCAGGGAGTGGTTCCTCAAACTCACGAAGAAGAAGGACCAGGACGGCGACGCCCTGCGGCAGGAGATTATGGATCACGGCGCCGAGATGGTCTCGGTCAGGAAGATTCAGATGCACCCCGAAGAGCTCGCGCCCCGGCACAAGGGCGCCATTGCCATCTGTCCGGTCTGCGGCGAGGCCTATCCCGCCAGCCACGGCGACACCTGCCTGCTGTGCGCCAAGGGGCGCGGCTACGACATGCTCTAGCAGGGGCGACTGTCGTCCGTCTTTTTTGCGGCGCGTCATGGCATGGCCATGACGCGCCGCTCTGCATTCCAAGACCCAGCCGCCCTGAAGGTCTGCACAGAAGGCCTGCGCGCATCGGAGCGCCGCCAGGCTGGCGCATGCGGGTCCCCCCTGCCGCACGGGGCCCGCTGGCAAAGCCTCTCCGCTGGCGAAGCTTCCCCAAGGCCGGCAGGGACCAGGCCAGGCATGCAGCCATGTGCCGGACAGGCTTCAAGGCCGGGGCTGGTCCCAGGCATTGCGCTTTTCCCTGCCGCCCTTGCCTGTGTCCCCTGGCGGACACGGCGCTTGTCGAGGCGCTCTGGCCATCTGCCGGCAAACCTTTGCCAAGGAGCGGAAAAAACGTCTCCTTTTTTCCGTACAAAGAACGCTGGGGCGAGATTCGGGCCATGACGCAAACTCTTTTTTTCACAAGTCGAAAAAATGCTCCCGAGCTCTTGCTCCAGCTTTGGGAATGGACTAGATTGACAGTGCTACCGCTGCGCCTAGGCCTGCACGGCAGGCCACTGGGGGTTCGGCCCCGCCGGCGCTCGGCAAGGGGAACGCATCGCCCCTACAATTCTATCAAATCAAGGAGTTCGGTATGAGTTCTGAAATGAAATCCATGCACATGGGCCAGATCACCTCTTTCTTCATCCCCAACGTCACCCTCGTTGGCTCCGGCTGCTCGAAAGAGATCCCCAACCGCATGA
>JAEEPQ010000104.1 GCA_016284885.1 Desulfovibrio sp. | reverse complement strand
GGCCCCGCCTGTGCATCCCATGCCGCAGCCGGCACCTCCGCCGCCTCCGCCCCAGCAGCCGCAAGCGCCCCTGACGCCGCCCCCGCCGCCTCCGCCAAGCGTGGAAACGGTGTACTATACGGAAAAAACCGGCTGCCTGCCCTGGCTCCTGCCGCTGCTGCTCTTCCTGCTCCTGCTCTGGCTTCTGCTGGCTGCGCTGGGCATGCTTCCCTCGCCCCTGCCTGCCTCCTGCCTACGCCAGGAAGGACCTGACCTGCGGGCCGTGCGCCTGCAGGGCGCGGACCTGAAGGACGAAGAGGCCAGGCTTGTGCGCGAGCTCGAGCGCCGGGCCCTGCTCTGCAAGCCCAAGGCGCCCGAAAAGCCCATTGAGCCCGAAAAGCCCGTCGAGCCCGAAAAGCCCGTCGAACCGGAAAAGCCCGTCGAACCGGAAAAGCCCGTCGAGCCCGAAAAGCCCGTCGAGCCCGAAAAGCCCGTTGAACCGGAAAAGCCCGTCGAGCCCGAAAAGCCCGAGCCCCCCGTTGTGGAGCGGCCCGTGGTCATCGAGCGCCCCTTCTTTGGCCAGGATCCGGAAAAGCCCGAAAAGCCCGTCGAGCCCGAGAAGCCCGTCGTGGAGCGCGAGATTCCGCGCGGCGAGCTGCTCGAGATCCCCGAGCAGGCCGAGCAGAAGAAGGACCTCTCCTTCCTGCGCGGCTGCTGGGCCTCGAAGACGAGCCTGCGCAACGCCACGACCGGCGAAGCCATCGTCATGGAGTACTGCTTCAACGAGGACGGCAAGGGCAAGCGCCACGTCCGCGACAAGCGGGGCCTGTGCACGGGCGACGCCCAGGCCAAGCTCGAGAACGGCAAGCTCACCATCGAGAGCACCGAAGCCGCCTGCCCGGGCGGGAGGGGCTACTTGAAGGAGAGCGTCCAGTGCCAGGGCACCAAGCAGCGCACCCAGTGCCAGGGCCGCGAGCACGACAAGAACGGCACCAGCTGGAAGGCCGACTTCCGCAAGTCGCGCTAAGCTTCGACAACAGCATGAGGAGGCCGGCCTCGGCCGGAACGCCATGAAGTTTCCCAAATACAAGCAGATCGTCAATCTCATCCCGGGCGGATGCCCGCAGTTTCTGGACTTCGGCCTGGACACCGAGCCCCTGCGCCGCGAGGCGCGCCTCTTCAGGGAGGAAACGGCCACGGAAGCGCAGGGCCAGGGGCGCTATCCCCACTATCTGCGCTGCCTCGTGGACGAGGATCCCGACAATCCCGGCATGCTCGTGGACATGCGCGAGGCCAGAGGCACGCGCGATCCCCGCTCGGGCATGCAGCTGCCCCAGACCTTTGCCGAGGACTACGACGTCCGGCTGCTCGACAGCCTCGAGTGCTTCAAGGGCGAGTGGCTGCCCCTGCCCTTCCTGCGCGTGACGGGCCAGACCTGGCCCGACGGCATGCCGAGGGTGGAGCGCGGCCCCGCCAACTGGGCCAGGGGCATGCTCCTGCCGACGGACGACGATCCCGCAGTCTGGCACCTCGTCGTAGCCTTCGACACCAAGATCGAGGACAAGCCCCAGGGCATAGACCGCTACTTCGCCCTCTCCCAGGACGACCTCAACGCGGCCTCGGAATTCATTCTGGCCTGGCACGTGCGCGACAACTCCTGGTTCGTCAACGAAGGCTGGATCGACGAGTGGATCCACGAGCGCTGGCAGGCCTGGGACTCTGGCCGCCGGCGCTTCGGCGACGCCGAGGAGGACACGAGCTGCCTCAAGCACCTCGCCTGCTACATGGCCTGGCTGGACTGCGTGCGCCGGGCCGTCGGCGGCCTCAGGGCCAAGGTGACGGATCCCAACCGCTCCGACTCCATCGACGTGGACCTCATCCTCGACATCGGCAACTCCCGCACCACGGGCATCATGGTCGAAACCTCCCAGGCCAAGAAGACGGACCTGAACGACAGCTACCTTTTAGAGCTGCGCGACCTCTCCAATCCCAACAAGAGCTACTCCGATCCCTTTGAGACCAGAGTCGAGTTCGTGGACGTCTCCTTCGGCAACGATCTGCTCTCCCGCCGCTCCGGCCGCCGCACGCCCGCCTTTGCCTGGCCCTCCTGCGTGCGCGTGGGTCCCGAGGCCACGAGGCTCTCCACCTTCGCCAACTGCGCCGAGGGCAGCACCGGCATGTCCTCTCCCAAGCGCTACCTCTGGGACGAGCGCAAGTGGACGCCGAGCTGGCGCTACAACACCCACGGCGCCTCGGAGCCCATGGTGACCAGAGGCCTCTTCCCCCGCCAGCTCAACGAGGACGGCACCCCCCTCTTCTGCTTCGAGAGCGCGGAGCGCAACCGCTGGCTCAACACGCCGGCCCTGCGCGCCCAGAGCGGCGAGCCCCTCTTCGGCTCCTACTTCACCCGCTCCTCGCTCATGATGTTCATGGTCTCCGAGATCATCATCCAGGCCCTCGTCAACACCAACTCGCCGGCCAACCGCGCCAAGCGCCAGCTGGCAGACAAGCCCCGCCGACTCAAGCGCGTCATCTTCACCGTGCCCACCGCCATGCCCGTGGCCGAGCGGCGCATCTTCCAGCGCTGGGTGGAGCTGGCCGTGCGGCTCATCTGGCACGGGCTCGGCTGGGACAAGGGTCCCCAGCTCAGGCACCTCCAGCCGCCGCGGGTGCTCTGCGAATGGGACGAGGCGAGCTGCTCGCACCTCGTGCTCCTCTACAACGAGATCATGGTCAAGCACCTCGGCAACGCCAGCCAGTACTTCGGCCTCTTCGGCCGCCTGCGGCCGGGCGCCGACGGCAGGCCGCACCCCTCGGTGCGCGTGGCCTCCATCGACATCGGCGGCGGCACGACGGATCTGTCCATCACCACCCACGTGCTCACGAGCCAGCCCTCGGAATCGCCGCGCATCGAGCCGCGCATGGAGTTCAGGGACGGCTTCAACATCGCGGGCGACGAGGTGGTGCGCGAGGTCATACGCACCCACGTGGTGCCCGCCATAGAGAAGGCCGTGGCGAACCTTGGCGTGGAGGCGCGCAACGCCACCCTGGCCCTCTTCGGCCGCTACACCCAGGCCAAATCCGAAGGCATGCGCACCCTGCAGGGCCAGTTCGTCAGGCAGGTGGCCGTGCCCGTGGCGCTCGGCATACTCCAGGCCTGCGAGAGCCTGGATCAGGACGATCTGCGCACCTTCACCTGCACCTTCGGCGATTTCTTCCAGAAGCCGGGCCAGCCGCAGGATCCCAAGGGCGCCCGCCAGGCCAGGGCAGGATCCCTGGCAGCCCAGAGCGCCCAGGCGGTCAAGGAGGCGCTGCAGAAGGAAGCGGCCAAGGAGCAAGGCAAAGACCAGACCAGGGGCGAAGCAGACCCCGACAGCGGGGCGGCGCAGCCTGAGGAAGACGGCAGCACCCTTCTGCCTGGCCTGCGCCTCTCTCCCAGGCCCCAGCAGGGCGTTGCGAACTACTTCCAGAACGTGCTCGCCTCGCTCGGCGCCCATGCGACCCTTGACCTCATGGACATTCCGGTCGTCTTCTCCCTCGACGCCATCAGCGAGGACATACGCCGCACCCTCGGCGACACGCTTTCGAGCCTGTGCGAAATGGTGCACCTCTACGACGCGGACATTCTCCTCGTCACGGGCCGCCCCAGCGCCTGGAAGGGCGTCATCCAGACCATCCTCGCCAAGACCCCGCTCACGCCCGACCGGGTGGTCGCCATGCGCTCCTACCACGTGGGCAGCTGGTATCCCTGCGCCGACACCTTCGGATGCATCGCCGACCCCAAGAGCACGGTGGTCGTGGGCGCCATACTCTGCGCGCTCTCCTCGGGCTACCTCGAAGGCATCAACTTCGACGCCTCCCACATGCATCCCTCCTCCACGGCCCGCTTCGTGGGCGAGCTCAACCTCCAGGGCCAGCTCGAGAAGGACAAGATCTGGTTCACGGTGGACAACGACGGCACTGTCAGCCCCGAGGAGCGCGAAATCACCTACCACAGCCCCATCACCATAGGCTACCGCCAGCTCGCCGTGGACCGCTGGCCGGCCTCGCGCTACTACAAGCTCGACTTCGTGGACAAGAAGGCCAACGCCAGCGGCCCCTTCGCGGTGCGCATCAAGCTCAACAAGGACAGCGGCCGCATGGCCCTGGCCGAGGGCGGCGAGGCCCCGCAGACCGAAGGCGAAATCAACATTCTGGAAGTGAACCGCATAGCCCAGGGCGGGGAGCGCATGCCCCTGCGTCCCACCGCCATGACGGCAACCCTCCAGACCCTGCCGAGCCTCGAGGGCTACTGGCTCGACTCCGGCATCATCGTCAGCGAAGGCTAGCCAAGGGAGATCATCATGCGCGACAAGGACAGACAGCTCGCCCAGCAGTGCGACAAGTGGGTGCAGGCCAGCCGCCAGGCCGAAAAATGGATCCTGGACAACCGCGAGACCGTGGGCGGCGAGTGCGATGCCCTGTGCAAGAGCATACGCAAGCAGGCCCGCGGCTTCAGGCGCCTCTCGACGGCGGCCTCCCGCAAGATGTGCGTGGGCGTCTTCGGCCCCAGCCAGGCCGGCAAGAGCTACCTCATCTCGGCCCTGGCCAGGGACAGAAACGGCGACCTCTTCGCCGACTTCGCCGGCCAGAGCGTGGACTTCATCCGCAAGATCAACCCTGAGGGCGGCAAGGAATCCACGGGCCTCGTGACCCGCTTCACGACCACCCCGCCCCAGGGCGTGACGAAGGACAAGCCCATACGCCTCAGGCTCTTCTCGGAGATGGATCTCGTCAAGGTCTTCGCCAACACCTACTACGCCGACTGCAAGCACAAGGAGGCGCCCAAGGTTGAAGAAGTGCTTGAAGTCCTGGAAGAGATCCAGGACCTCAAGGAGGACGCGCCCAACGGCCAAGTCACGGCCGACGACGTCGAAGACCTGCGCGAGTACGTCCACAACCGCTTCGGCGACAAACCCCGCGCCCAGCTGCTCGACCGGGCCTTCTGGACCTCGGCCATGGAGCTGGCGCCCCTGCTTTCCACGGAAAACCGCGCCAGGCTCTTTGCCTGCATCTGGGGCGGATGCGCGCAGTTCACGGACTTCTTCCTCAAACTCTCCCGGGCCCTCGAGGCCATAGGCTGGGCCTCTGAGGCCAACTGTCCTCTGGAAGCCCTCATCCCGCGCGAGAAGAGCATCATCGACGTCACCCTGCTCAAGGCCTCGGCCGAAGGGTCCGGGGAGCTGCTCGACATCGAGGGCCTCCAGGGCCAGACGGCCAGCCTCGAACGCGCCGTGGTCACGGCTCTCACAGCCGAAATCAGCATCTACATGCCCGAGAAGCCGGACGACTTCTTCGACTACACGGATCTGCTCGACTTTCCCGGCTACCGCTCGCGCCTCAACGTGGACGACCTCCAGGGCCAGCTCAAGCGCCCCGACGCCCTCGAGGGCTTCTTCCTCAGGGGCAAGGTGGCCTACCTCTTCGAGCGCTACTGCGACGAGCAGGAGCTCACGAGCATGCTGCTGTGCATCGGCCCCTCCAACCAGGAGGTGCAGGATCTTCCCGACGCCATCAACGGCTGGATCCAGCTCACCCAGGGCCGCGATCCCGAAGACCGCCAGGGCCACGCGCCCACCCTCTTCTTCATCCTGACCAAGATGGACATGGAGTTCGAGCGCAAGCAGGGCGCGGAAGACGTGAGCAACCGCTGGAACAACCGCCTGGCCGCCTCGCTGACAAGCTACTTCGGCGCCAGGCACACCTGGCCCCAGAACTGGGACGGCAAGCCCTTCCGCAACATGTTCCTCATGCGCAACCCCAACTTCCGCTGCGACGCCATCTTCACCTTCAACGACGAGGGCGAGGAGACGGGCATCCGCGAGGACATGCAGGAATACGTGGAGAAGGTGCGCGACTCATTCCTCAACTCCCGCGACGTGCAGTCCCACTTCCCGGACCCCCAGGCAGCCTGGGATGCAGCCATGAAGCTCAACGACGGCGGCATCGAGCTTCTGCGCGCCAAGCTCGCCCCCATCTGCGATCCGGACCGCAAGTACAACCAGACCCGCGACCGCTCCTTCGAGGCGGCCCGCCGCATGGCCAAGACCCTCTCCGCCTTCCACCGCTCGGACGACCTTGAGCTTCTGCGCAGGCAGAAGAAGGAGGCCGCCATGCAGATCACGCGCGAGATGGTCCAGCACCCCGTGGCCAGCCAGCAGTTCGCCGACCTCATGCGGCGCATGCAGGTGAGCGACTACGACCTCTACGGCATAGCCTCCAGCTGCGTGGACACCACCGAGGCCAAGGGTTCGGCATCGGTCGTGGGCTCAGCCATCGATGCCGACGATCTTTTGGGCGACATCTTCGGCGATGCAGCGGCGACCCAGGCTCCCGAGGAGGAGCAGGGCATCGAGGAGGCCTCCCCGGCGCCCGCTGTCGGCCGCGACCAGATCTCCATCTTCTGCGAGCGCGCCATGACGCACTGGTACGAGAAGCTCGAGGACGTGGGCCGCAGCGCCGTGCTCTGCAGGCTCTACGCCCTGCAGGCCAAGACCCTCGAGACCTTTGCGGACGAGATCAAGCAGAGCGCCAGGCACTTCGGCCTCGAGCAGTCCCTGCGCGAGGCCATCCGCGAAAAGAGCAGCTTCATCAACATCACCCGCGACGTCCAGGCCTGGCGCATGGCCTCCGAGGCGGCCTACCGCATCAACAGCTTCGTGGACTGGCTCGGCCACGACGCCCGCCTCGGCCAGTCCGACGTCATCGTCAGCAACGGTGCGCCGGTCAAGCTCTTCCAGACCCAGGAGCTCAAGTTCGGGGAGCACGGCGAGCCCGTGGTGCCCGAGCGCACCCAGCAGTACGACCGTTCCTACTACGCCGACTGGTTCAAGGCCTTCAACGAGTGCGTGACGGCCAATGTCATGAGCCCGGACGACAAGTACGACCCCGCCCAGAACGACCGCCTCGGCGACATTCTGGACGTCTTCCAGCAGGGCCAGGCCAAGGCCTAGCGAGCACCAACACCAGGAAACGCCATGAAAGCAACCATATTCCAGGATGCCCAGCGGGGCGAAGGACACGGCATCATCGACATTGCCGACTTCCCCGGCATGTCCGAGATCCCTCCCTTCGTCATCCAGCGCCTCTCCGACGGCCTCTACCTCAACGAGAAGGGCCGGGACCCGGCCTCCAAGTGGGTCGGCAGCCGCGAAAGCATACGCCCCGAGCAATGCTACATCGACAGGGGGCGCCTGTTCATCGCCATCGGCCCCGCCGTCTTCAACGAGCTCGACTCCCTCGAAAGCTACTCCATGGCCTTCGGCACGGGCCAGCCCTTCCACCTCATCGTGCCTGAGACCCTGCAGACCGCGGTCCTGCCCTCCACGGGCGGCGTCGGCGCCATTGCCGGCCAGCCGGCCCCGGCTCCCGCCGACGAGGCGCCGGTCAAAGTCACCGCCAAACCCGAATCTGCCCCCGAACCTGCACCCGAACCTGAGCCCGAGCCCCAGCCCCAGCCGCAAGCCCCAGCAGAGCGGCAGCCTGGCCAGCCTGAGCTCGTTCAGGCCTGCGCGCCCGACGGCAGCCCTGTCTTCCTGCCCGACGGCTCGCCCCTGCTCGTGCCCGTGCTCGGCGTCTTTTATCCCGACGGCTCGCCCTGCCTCAATCCCGACGGCTCGCCCTCGCGCTTCCCAGCCCAGCTCGTCTGGGGACCGGACGGGTCCTGGATTGCCAATCCCGACGGCTCGCCCCTGCTGGCGGCCTGGCAGCCCGCGAGCTATCCCGACGGCTCGCCCGCCATGCTGCCCAACGGCCTGCCCCTGCTGGCCTGCCCGCGTCCGGCGTCTTTCCCAGACGCAAGCCTCCTGCGCGATCCCCAGGGCTTCGTTCCCCTCTTCCCGCCGCAGGTGGCCATAGGACATGACGGCGCCCCCGTGCGCCTGGCAGACGGCGTCCCCGTCGTCACCTATCTGGCGCCGGCCTGCAATCCCGACGGCAGCCCGGCCTTCAATCCCGACGGCTCGCCCGTGCTCCAGCCCATGGCGCCCGTCATCGGCCCGGACGGCTTTGCCCAGCTGGGTTCCGACGGCAAGCCGGTTCTGCTGCCTGCCTTCCTGGGCGCTCCCAGCGCCGCAGGTCCCCTGCCCATGCCTGAGCCTGCTGGCGTCAACTCCCCCCAGCCCAAGAAGAAGGGCAAGGGCCTGCTCTTTGCCCTCATCGCCATCGCCCTGCTGGCAGCCGCCGCCGGCGGCGCCTGGTGGTTCATGCACAAGGACGGCGGGGACGAGCCCAAGCCCGATCCCAATCCTGTTGTCCAGCCTGACAATCCCGACAAGCCCGACCAGCCTGGGACACCGGAGAATCCCGACCAGCCTGGGACACCCGAGAACCCCGATCAGCCCCAGCAGCCCGAGAATCCCGACCAGCCTGGGACACCGGAGAATCCCGACCAGCCCCAGCAGCCCGAGAATCCCGGTCAGCCTGGACAGCCTGAAAAGCCCGATCAGCCTGGGACACCCGAAAACCCCGATCAGCCCCAGCAGCCCGAGAATCCCGGGCAG
>JAEEPQ010000103.1 GCA_016284885.1 Desulfovibrio sp. | reverse complement strand
GCTTCTCGGGAACGCTTTTCGCGGAACAGAAGCTTGCCGGCGCCAGTCTCAGGGAAGCCGTGCTCAGCCAGACGCGCCTGGAGAACCAGGCGCTGGCGGGCTGCGATCTCACGGGCGCCTCGCTCGAAGAGGTCTGGCTCGACGGCTGCGACTTCGAGCAGGGCCAGCTTGGCATGGCGCGCTTCGACCGCTGCAGCGTGAGCGGGACCTCCTTCCGGCACGCCAATCTGGCCGGCAGCTCCTGGACAAGAACGAGGGGCGTGAAGGCGGACTTCCGCAACGCCCTGCTGGCAAACGCCCTCTTCGAGGAATGCACCTTCACCATGACCCGCTTCACCTGCATGTCGGCCAGGGGCTGCCGCATGCTCTCCTGCGATCTCTGGGGTTCGGACCTCAAGCGGGCCGACATGCTCGGCGGAGCGCTGCGGGGCACGAAGCTCGGCAAATGCGATCTGACCGAGGCCAGCCTCTTCGACGCCGACCTCTACCTGGCCGGCGTCGACAGCGAAACAAGCTTTTCAGGCGCAAATCTGACGAGGACCTGCCTCGCCCTGGGAGAAAAGCCATGAGCCAGGAAGCAGCACAGCTTATCAAGGGCCAGAACTTTGCCGGACAGAGCCTCGCCGAACAGACCCTCTTCAACGCCCGCTTCGAGAACTGCGACTTCTCTGGCTGCGACCTCGCCCTGGCCGGCGTCAGCCAGTGCGTCTTCGCGTCCTGCGCCTTTGCCGGCACATCCCTGGGCCAGGCCGAACTTTCGGCATGCTCCTTCGAGGCATGCTCCTTCGAGGGCGCCTCCCTGGCAGAGGCCAGCCTTGCCCAGTGCATCTTCGTCCAGTGCGGCTTTGCGTCCACCTCCCTTGGCGACGCCTCCCTTGCCCGCTCAAGCTTTGCGTCCTGCAGGCTGGCAGGCGCCGTCTTCGACAAGGCCGTGCTCGCCTCCTGCAGCTTTTCGAGCACCGTCTTCGAGCGGACATCCCTCTCTTCCTGCACCTTCCTTTCCTGCCAGCTGCCGGGAACCGTCTTCCAGGGCTGCCTCGGCAAGCTCTGCGTCTTCCGCAAATCCGACCTGACGGGCGCGCGCTTTGCCCAGAGCCAGCTTCCCCAGCTCATGGCCTTCGCGAGCATCCTCGAGGGCGCAGGCTTCCAGGAATGCCTGCTCGCCAATGCGGGCTTCCCCGGCTGCCGGCTCAAGGGGGCCGTCTTTGCAAACTGCGACCTTTCCGGGCTCTCCTGCCGCGACGCCGATCTCTCAGGCGCCCGCTTCGACGGCCACAATCTCGACAAGGCCCAGCTGCAGGGCGCGGACCTGCGCTTCGCATCCCTGGCCGGCTGCTCGCTCAAGATGGCAGACCTCTCCCACGCCGAACTGGCAGGCGCCAACCTGGCCAATGCCTCCCTTGCCCTTGCCAACCTCCACTGCACTGATGCAGACTCGTGCGTCACGGCAGGCTGCGACATGACCGGCGCCCGCCCCACGGACCAGGCCCTGCTTCGCGCCGAACGCTTCGTCCCCGGCGAAGCCCGCTAGGACAACCTCTCAAGGAGCCCCCATGCTCGACGTAGCACGCAACAACGATATGCTTCAGCCGGCCCTTGCCTCGGGCAGGGTCCAGCAGGCGGACCGCGGAGCCGCCATCGTAGCCGGCCCATTCGGCCTCGTCCGCGCCCAGCGGGCCGCAGGCTGCCTGCTCGAACCCAAGACCGGCGACACGGTGGCGCTCTTCCTGACAGCCCAGGAGGCCTGGATCATCTCGGTGCTCTCAAGAGCCTCAGGCGACGAAGGAGAGCTTGTCCTGCCGGCAAAGACGGCCGTCCGCGCCCGCGAGCTTGCGCTGCGCGCCGAAAGCGGGCTTGCCCTCCAGGCCCCCTCTGTCCGCGTCGAAGCCGGCGTTCTCGTGCAGGCCGTCGAGTCCGTCAAGACTTTCGCCTCGAAGATCTTCGAGAAGGCCAGCCTCCGCTTCGGCCTCTTCGGCAAGCATGCCGAGCACGTCTCGGGGCTAAGGGAAACCAAGGCCTCCCGCATGCGCGTCACCATCGACGAGAACCTCCGCGTGCGCTCCGCCTCCGCCGACCTCAAGGCCAGGGAGAGCATGCGCATCGACGGCGGACACATCAACATCGGCTAGCGCTCTTTCTGCGAGGACCCATTCCATGTTTTGCGCAACCAACGCCAAAGGCACCTTCACGGCCATCGTGCCCGACACCTGCAACACGCCGTCTCCCACGGGCGTGACGCCCATACCCTATCCCAACATCGCCCAGGCGACGACCACGGATCCCTCCTCGGCCTGCACCAAGATCATGGTCAGCGGCGGCCTTGCCCTCAACCTCGGCTCCAAGACGCTGCTCTCCAACGGCGACGAGGCCGGCACCGCCGGCGGCGTGGCCAGCGGCAGGTTCATCGGCGAGTGCGCCTTCACCCAGGGAAGCATGAAGGTCCAGCTCGAAGGCAAGGGCGCCATACGCATGGGCGATTCCACCACGCACAACGCCAAGAACACGACGGGAACGGTGGCCGCGCCCTCCCAGTCCAAAGTGCAGATGTCATGAGCGCCTTCTTCCGCCCGGCACGGGGCAAAGCCGGATCTGCCACGGCGATGCTGGCGCTGCTGGCCAGCCTCGCCCTTGTCCACGGCTGCGGGGGCAGCTCCCAGCCGGCAGGCGCCGTGCCTCCGCCTGCGCCTGCCGAAAGCACGGACAAGGTGGCCTGGGCCTTTGAGGCCGGCGCCATACGCCTTGCCATCGATGCCGACTCCAAGCTCAACGCCGTGGGGGGCGTGCCCCACGCCATTTCCCTGTGCGTCATCCAGGCCGCCTCGCCGGACAAGCTGGCCGCCCAGGGCGCAACGAAGGAGGGGCTTCGCACGCTGCTGGAGTGCAAGGCGAACCCGCCGGACACCATCTCCGCCGTCCAGTTCTACATCCAGCCCGGCGAACGCAAGGTGGTCCCGCTCGACAGGAGCGAAGGCGCGCGCTACATCGCCGTTGCGGCCGGCTACGACGCGCTCAATCCCAAGCAGTGCTTCCGCACGGTGCAGATGCCCGTGCACACGGACTCGCACCACAAGTTCCTGCTTTTCGGCAAGGTCATGGACTACACGGCCGCCAAGATGAACCTCAACGTCAACCTGGGCCAGGACACGCTCGACTGCGCAAGCGGCGAACAGCCCCAGCCCTAGCAAGGCGCCCCCGATTTCCCGCAGCAGACTATGGAAAGCAGCTACCAGACCATGCAGCCAGGCGCAGTGCCAGCGCCTTCCGGCTGGCGCCGGCGCCGGCTGGACGGCGCTCTGCTTGGCTTCGCTCTGGAGGGATGGGAGCAGAGCGGCATCTGGGTGCACTGCCGAGCCGACCAGACCTGTCCTGCCCGTCTCAAGGAGCATCTGCGCCGCGCAGCGCAGCCCCTGCTCTTCGGCGCTGCGCCCCCCTCCCTGCTTGAGGCCGACGGACTTGCCATGGTCAGTTCCGGGAAAACCGGCGCCGAGGCAGAGCTCGTTGCCCGCCAGACGGCCGCCGTCTGCGCATCCAGCAGCATGGCGCTCGTCTCCGGCGGAGCGCAGGGCGCTGACCAGATTTCCATGTCTGCAGCCCTCGATGTCGGCGGCGTGCTGGCAGACAGCCTGCTCAGGCGGATCCCGGACAGGCAGGCGAGGAACGCCATCGCCGAAGGACGCCTGATCCTCGTCGCCCCTGATACCCCAAGGCAGGCTTCTGCGTCGGGAGCTCCACGGGGCGGAACAAGCTTATCTGCGCGCTGGCCGACTGAACCCTTGCGGCCAATGCCGAATGGCGCAGGAGCGGAACCTGGGCCGGCGCCGAGGAGGAGCTTCGGCGCAAAAGCCCCCAGCCCGTCGCCGTCTGGACAGGACCGTCCGTGCCTGAGTGCAATGCCGGGCTCCTCGAGCTTGGCGCCAGCCCCCGGCCCTGCGGGCTTGGCGAAGCAGGCGACGAAACTAGCCTGCCCGGCCTGCTGGGCCGGCTCAAGGCAGCCATGGCCTCGGCAAAGGCCGGCAAGCCTGCCCCCAAAGCCGTCTTTCAACGCAACCTCGCCGGCATCATCGAGGCCGAGCAGGCCAGGCTCGGCGACTAACGCCAGCGCCATGCACAATCTGTAAGGAGGACGAATGCACATCACACCCCTGCTCTTCTGGGAGCACGGCACCCTGCTGCAGCCCCAGCACTTCCAGCTGTCGGACAGGAGGCTGCTGGAGGAAACAGGCCTCTTGCGCTCGTTCCTCTGCCCCCACGCCTGGGGCGTCAAGGAACTCGAGGTCGACGAGGAGGCGCTGGCGCTCGGCATCTTCCAGGTGAAGCGGCTGGACATGCTCCTTCCCCAGGGCGAGCATCTGGTGATCGGCGAAAACGCCGTTCTGCCGGCTCGGGGCTTTGCGGAGTTCTGGACCGACCCCCAGTCCCAGCTCGAGTGCCGCATCTGCCTGCCCCTGTCCGAGGAAAACGCGGCCAACGTCGCCGAAGTGCCGAGCTTCCAGCCAGGCGACATGGAAGGCGCATCCACGCGCTATGTCGCAGCCGAGATGCCGGACGCCGTGCGCGACACCTACGCCAACGGCCCCGAGGCAGACGTGCGCTTCATGCGCTACAACGCCTGCATCGTCTTCTCTACGGAAAAGGACAGACTCGCCAAGACGCCCTCCTGGCCGCTGGCAAGGCTGGTCCGCGAAGGCAACGAAGTGCGCCTCTCGCCCTCGTACGCCGCCCCCTGCCTCGACCTCTCCTCCTCGCCCCTGCTGCAGGGCGCGCTGCTTGCCGTGCGCAACGCCGTGTGCGCCAGAGCGGGCCAGCTGGAGGACTTCAAGCTTCTGCCTGGCTCTGCCGGCACAGGACCTGCCGGCATGAGCGCCGTCACGGCCCAGACGCTGCTTATGTATTCCATGCTCAGCGTGCTCTCGCGCTGGGCTCCCCTGCTGGAGCACCTCTGCGAAGCCGTCCACATCCATCCCTGGCCGGTCTACGGCATGCTGCGCCAGCTTGCCGGCGAGCTCTCCCTCTTCTCGCCCGATCTCTCCGCCCTGTGCACCACCCGCCAGGGTGCCTGCGCCATGCCGCCCTACGACCACGAGGATCCCGGCACCTGCTTTGCCTCGGCGCGCATCGTCATCTCGCGGCTCATCGATCTGCTGGCCACAGGCCCTGCGCACTCCTTCCCCATGGAGCGCCGGGAGGGCATCTTCGCCTGCGAACTGCCGGCCTACGCCCGCTCCGGCTTCGACTTCTGGCTCCAGATCCGCGGCGCCGGCGACGCGACAGAGGTCCAGGAGGCGACCCGGCAGGCCAAGTTTGCGCCTGCGGGCTACATCCGCGCCCTGGTCGGCAAGTCGCTGCCCGGCATTCCGCTCATCCACTCCAACGTTCCCCCGCCCGGCCTGCCCAAGCGCGCCGACACCTGCTACTTCGCCCTGGACAGCCGCGACCCCCTCTGGGCGCCCCTCCTTGAAAACGGGGCCTGCGCCCTCTTCCTGCCCGGCATGCCCGAGGAATGCAGCGTCAATCTGGTCCTAATCAATTCGGGGCGCGCGACCGATAGGGAATAGCGGGATATTCTGCACTGCAGACGCATCTCCGCAGCACCTATCCTCTCCCAGAGGCCAGAACGCCATGCCGAACGCCAGAATCACCATCGTGCCGCCTGCGGGCACCCCCTTTGTCAATCCTGCCTTCGCGCCACTGTGCCGGCGCTTCGAGCCCCTTGCCGCCTTCGCCCTGAAGGCGGCATCGGCCAAAGGCGCGCGCACTCTCTCCTGGGATGCGTGCCAGGCACGCCTCGACGCGCTGGCCGACGAGGAGCTGGCGCAGCCCCTCCCCGAGGGGCTGCTCCCCGACGACATGGCGTCCTGCCGCATGGCCTGCTACACGCTGATCGACGAACTGCTCAACGCAAGTCCCCGTCCCGGCGAAGCGGTGCCCGGCTGGGCTTCCCGCGGCATGCAGGCAAGGCGCCTCGGCACCAGCACGGGCGGCGCCGACTTCTTTGCCAGGCTTGAGGACCTCCTTGGCCGCGCCTTCGACGAGACGCCGGATCTGCCAGGCGGCGAACTCACCTTGGCGCCGTCCGAGGCACCAGCGATGTCTCCCCAGGTCCGAGCCACAGGCCGTCCCCCGCTGCCAAGTGCGCCGTCCGATGCAGGAATCAAAGGAGGTCTGGACTTTCTGGGCATTCCCCGCCGGCCCCGCATTCAGGGTGCCGCGGCCATGGCCTCCGCTCTGGGAGCCCTTGCACAGGGAGGCGGCAGCGGTTCTTCGGCACGCTCGGCCGCCATTGCCTGCGGCTTCTTTGCCTTCTGCCTGCTCCTTGGCCTGCGGGGCCAGTACTACGGCGAATCCCGCGACGCCGAAGTGAGGCGCCTGCGCGAGGCCGCCGGCAGCCTGCTGGTGGGCTGGTCAGGCCCCGAAGGCCAGCAGCTGGCGCAGAGCCAGGACGATCCCGGCACCCAGGACGCAGGCGCAGACGCAGGGCGCGCCCCCCGTCGAGGCTTCCTTGGCAGGACGCTGGGCGCCCTCGGCGGTGCAGGCGCGCTCTTCATCGTGCTCCCCTTCATCCTGACCGGGCTGTGGTATCTGGTCTGCGCGGCCATCGTGGCGCGCATTCCCCTGCCCTGAGGTTCCCGCCATGATCAAGTTCCTCAAAGGCATTTTCAAAGGCCTGCTCCTGCTCCTGCTTTTCTGCCTCCTTCTGGGCGGGCTCGCTCTGCTCGCGTGGTGGGCCGGCTGGCCCATCCTCACCGTGCTCGCCGTGCCCGTGCTCATGGCGGCATTCGTGGTGCTGTTCTGGGGACTGCGCAGGCTCTGGCTCTGGGGCAAGCGCAGGCTCTACGTGCAGAGCGTGCTGACCGAGGATCCCGCGCGCAGACAGGCGGCCGAAGACAAGGATACGCCCCTCTCCCGCGCCTGGCGTCGCGGCATGCAGGTCTTCTCTCGCTCCAAGGTGCTTGGCGGAAGCCAGCTCGCCGGACGCAACCCCTGGGTGCTGCTCTTCGGCGGAGAAGCCGGCGCCGACTGGGGCGCCGTGCACGCTGGCCAGGCAGCCCAGCCTGAGCCCGGCTCACCCCTGGACTGGCATTTTCTGCAAGACCTCGTGCTCCTCGAGCCCTCCGCAGACATGCTCGAAGCCCACACGCCCGAGCAGCGCTCCCTGTGGGAGGAATTTCTCGCCGAGCTCTCCCAGGCGCGCTCCAAGGAGCCTGTCAACGGCTTTGCCGTCTGCATCGACGCCAGCCTGCTGCTGGGCACAAAGCCCGTCCAGGCCGACGCCGTCCGCAGGCGCGCCCTGCTCTACCGCTCCCGCATCGAGGACGTTCTGGCCGTGGTGCCGGCACGCACGCCCGTGCGTGTGGCCGTGACCGGCATGGATCGCCTGCCCGGGGCGGCCCGCCTCCTGCGCCGGCTCTCGCCCGACTCGCGCCAGGTCATGCTCGGCGCGCAGTTTGCCGTTCCCGATGCCGCACAGGCACGCCAGGGCGCCGTGGATACGGCCTCCCAGGCAAGCATGGCCATAGCCTGCGCTGCCGACTCCCTGCGGGCCCTCATCCTCGACGAAGCCTCGCACGGCAGGGGACCCCGAGGCGGAGAGCTTGCCCTGACGGCGGTCCTGCCCCAGCTCGAGGCAGGCCTCGCCCTCTTCCTGGAAACCCTGTTCCGCCCTGGACCGCTGGACGCGGCCCCCTTCCTGCGCGCCGTCCACTTCACGTGCACGGGGGCTGATCCGGCGCCTTCCCAACCATCTGGCCAGGCGCTCGGCCAGGCTGCGCAGGCAGCCCCCCGGGCCGTCGATCTGGCGCAGGTCTTCGAGCCCCCTGCAGACGCGTCCGACAAGCCGGCAGCCGGAGCAGGCAGCGGGATCAGATCAGGCTCTGTCTTGGGCATGCCAGCGACCATGAGGGCTGCGCCTGCCCTCGTTGCCACGCCGGCGCAGCAGCCCACGGCTCCCGCCTTCAGCGCTTCCGCAGATTTTGCCGCAGATGCCGGCAAGCCCAGCGAGCCCGTTCCGCCCTGCTTCATCCAGCGTCTTCTGACAGGCCTGGCCCAGGACCGCGGCCTCGTCCAGCCCTGCAGCCAGCCCACGCCCAAGGACGGCCCCTGGGCGGCAGTCTACGCGGGCTGCTGCCTTGCGCTCATCAGCGGCTGCGCCCTCTTTGCCTCGTCTGCCATCTACAACCATCAGGTGCTCACCGAAGCCTCCGCCAAGCTGGAGGAGGCGAAGAAGGCGGGCACGCCCAAGGCCTCCGCTGAAGGCGCCTGCGCGCGCCTGCTGGAAAAGGCCTCCAAGCGCTGGTGGCTGCCCTCCTTCGGCCTCACCCGCCTCCAGGAAGCTCTCGCCCGCCACAGGGAGGCATTCACGGCAGAGATGCAGGGCGCCGTCCTGCCGGGCGTGCTCAACAGCATCTCCGGCGCCCTTGCCGCAGAGCCTGCTGGGAAGTCCGCAGGCGACTTCCCCTACGACTCCCTCCAGCGCGCTGTCTGGCTCAAGGAGTGCCGGGACAAGCGGCGGAAGGACGACAG
>JAEEPQ010000102.1 GCA_016284885.1 Desulfovibrio sp. | reverse complement strand
TTGCGCCTGGCCTCGTGGGAAATCTGCTTGGTGAAGATGACCACGGCGTCGGGCGTGCCGATGCGCGCCTTGAGATCTGGGACGTCGTGCAGGATGCACTTCAGGTTCACGCCCTTCTGCCGGGCTTTGCGGATGTAGTCCTGCTTCAGCCTGTCGATGCCGCCTATGAGGGTAACTGACATGGATGCCTCCTTCTTGCTGGTGCCGCCGGCTTCCGGACAGCCTTGATGCCTGGCTTGATGCTGACTTTGATGCCTTGGGACGCGCCGGCCCTGCGGGCCGCTCGTCCCTTCCTTCGTTCAAGAAGAAGATATAGAAATTGAAATTCAATGTCAATATATCCCCGCAGATTTCTCCAGAGCCGTTCCAGCCTGCCGAGCCGCCTGGCGCGCGCGATGCCGGCGGGATGCGCCAAGGCCTGCAGGACGGCCTTGGCGCCGGGACGGCTATCCCTTTCCGCCGTCTGCGAAATGCTCGGCCAGCAGGTCCTTCGCCAGCTCGACGCCCTGCGCGGCCGCCTTGTCCAGCCACGAGCGGGCCTCGCCGCTGGCCTTGCCGCCGGAAGAAAGCAGCTCTTCGGCGAGCCCGGTCTGGGCCATGCCGTCGCCCCCTTCAGCTCTGGCGCGCAGCATGCTCATGCCTCTGGCCGCATCCTCGCCGCCGGCACGGCAGAGCAGGCGCGCCAGCAGGACGTCCGCCTTGGCATCGCCACGTGAGGCCAGCTCTTCCAGCAGCCTCCGTGCGCGGGCTTCGTTTTTCCTGCAGCCCTGCCCTTCGGCCAGCATGAGCGCCATCTTCCTCTGGGACGCGGCCACCCCTGCCTTGGCCGCCTTTTCGTACCAGAAGAAGGCTGCCTTCATGCTGGCGTCAACGCCTTCTCCCTTCCAGTAGCAGTCGCCCAGAAAATGCTGGGCCAGCACGATGCCCTGGCCTGCGGCCTTGCGGGCGAACCGGACGGCCTTGACGCTATCCTTCGCCGTCCCCCTGCCCTCGGCCAGCATGAGGGCGAGCTGGTACAGCGCCTCGGGACTGCCGAGTTCCGCGCTCCGGTGCAGGCAGGCGCAGGCCTTTGCCTCATCGGCCGGCAGGCCCTCGCGACCGTGCATGTAGAAGCTGCAGGCCATGGCCAGCACCTCTTCGTCCGAACTCTGCGCGGCCTTGTCGAGCCAGAAGGCGCCCCTGGCCGCATCCCGCTCCAGGTGCTTTCCGTTCAGCAGCAGCTCAGCAAAGGCGATCTGCGCCTGTGCATGGCCCTGTTCGGCTGCCTGCTCAAGCAGCCGCACCCCCCTGGCGGGATCCTTGGCAAGGCCAGGAAACGTATCGCCTGTCACCAGCGACCAGCCCACGATGTACATGGCCTTGGCATCGCCGGCTGCGGCATCGGCCTCGAACTTGCGGTAGACCTGCTCCTGCCAGGCCTCCTCCTGCCCTGCCTGGCCGGCGGCGACGGCGCTGGAACCGTCCGCTCCGGCACTGGCGGTCGCCTTCCCGGCTGGAGCAAGCTGCCGCAGCGCCTTCACGGCTGGCTCGTAGCCGCCCTGTGCCGCCTTGCGGAGGAGGGCCTCGGCCTGCGCCAGATGCTCCCCGCCACGCACGCCCTCCCGGTCTGCGAGGAGCAGCGTGGCCGCCATGTAGGCGCCCTCAAGGCTGCCCGCCTCCGATGCCGCCCTTGCCCAGCGCAGAGCTTCGGCAGGATCCCTGTCGACGCCCCGCCCGTAGAGGTGCATGGCGCTCAGCCTGATCATGGCGTTCACATCGCCCCTGCTTGCGCCACGCAGGAGCGCGACCACGGCCTTCGATCTCATTGCTTCTTCCTCCTTTTCGCAAAACCGAGCCGTGCGAGGCCTGGCAGGCGCCTGGGGCGCCGCGTCTCGTCCGGGCGGACTGGGGGCGCCATGCCGAAGGACTCCGCCAGCATCTGCGCAGCCGCCTTGCCACCCTTGGCAGCGGCCTTTTCCAGCCAGGCACGGGCCTCGTTCCTGGATGCCTTTCCGGCCTGCGGATCGGCATCAGCGCTTTCCTTGAGCAGTCTGACGCCCAGCGCCGACTGGGCCATGACGTCGCCCTTGCCGGCCAGTCTGCGCAGCATCGCCATGCCCCGGCCCGCTTCGGCGCTGTCCCTGCTCTCGCAGAGCACGCCTGCGAGCAGGCATTCCGCCTGCGCGCTTCCGCCAATGGCAAGCCCCTCCAGAATCTCGCAGGCCTGGACCCTGTCCTGGCGGCATCCCCTGCCCTCGGACAGCAGGAGGGCCTTCTGGACCAGGGCATCCTCGTCGCCGGCCTCGGCAGCCTTGCTGAACCAGAAAAACGCCTTCTTCAGGCTGGCCGCAACGCCGAGACCGTCGGCGTGCATCTTGCCGAGCAGGCGCTGGGCCGGCGCAAAGTCCTGGGCTGCGGCCTTGCGGGCATAGCCGGCGGCCCTGGAGGGATTCCTCGGCA
This sequence comes from Desulfovibrio sp., assembly GCA_016284885.1. Classification (GTDB taxonomy): domain Bacteria; phylum Desulfobacterota; class Desulfovibrionia; order Desulfovibrionales; family Desulfovibrionaceae; genus Desulfovibrio. The sequence goes on along the minus strand of JAEEPQ010000102.1, from coordinate 6,191 downwards.
TGCCCTCGCCCAAGACAAGCTTGAGGGCAAGCAGGAACTGGGCTTCGGCATCGCCCATGTCGGCTGCCTGGCGCAGGCAGTGTCTGGCCCGCTTGAGGTCGGGCGTCAAGCCTTCCAGATCTTCTTCGTAGAGCCTCGCGCACAGCGCCAGCACGCGGGCGTTCCGGCAGGCTGCAGCCTGGGCGAGCAGCTCCGCGCCCCTGGCCGGATCCGATGCCGGAAATTCGCGCTTGAGATGCCCTTCGGCGAGCACGACCTGGGCCAGCGCGCAGCCCTGGGACGCCGACTGCTCAAGCAGGCTGAGGCCACGTTCGACGTCTTTGGCGACGCCGTCGCCGTCCAGCAGCGCGCAGCCAAGCCCGAAGAGATCCTCGGGATCGCCGGCACGGCGCTCCGCCTCCAGGCGGGAGGACCCGCTGGCGTAATCCGCCTCTCCGGCATCGGCACCCTGGGCTTGGGCATGCAGAGAACCGGCTTGCCGGGAAGCAAGCGTTTCGGCGCGCTCTTTGGGCACCATGCCGGTGCGCAGCATGCGGAGCACCTCGTCCGCGTGCCCATAGCCGGCGTCCGCGGCCTGCCTGAGCAGAATCTGTGCCTGCTGGAGCGAGCCGTCGTCGGGGTTGTTCCTTTCGGCAAGCATCAGGCCCGCCAGATACGCGCCCCGGGGGCTTCCCGCATCCGCGCTCGCCAAGGCCCAGCGCAGGGCCTGGTCGGGATCCTTGGGGACGCCGTCCCCGGCATGGTACCGGTGGGCAAGCCTCGCCATGGCGTCGGCATCGCCCCTGCTTGCACCGCGCAGGAGCGCGGCGACGGCCTTTGGTGTCATGGATTCTCCTTGCCTACGCTCCGGGATCCGGCCCCTGCCGCGATGCCGAGAACCTTCCTGGCGCTACCCGGCTCCGCCTTTCCGAACAGGAGCCTGCGCCTGCGGCGCGCGGTCCTGACCGTCTCCGCAGGCCTCGTCTCTTCCGCAGGCCCCGTCCTCTCCGCAGGCCTCGTCTTTTCCGCATGTCCCGTCTTTTCCGCAGTCCTCGCCGGGCCTGGCGACTGAGCCGTCGGGATGCAGGTCGTAGAGCGGCCCAGCCCTGCGCCAGAGCTCCCGCTCGCGCCGGCGCTTTTTCGCCACGCGCCAGCAGCCGTAGGCGCCGAGGGTCACGGCCTTGGCGGCAAGGTAGACGAGGACAGGATGCATGGCGTTGGCTCCTTGGCGCCCAGAGGGCGCATGGCAGGTCAGCGTTCGGCGTGGGAGGCTTCGCCCTTGTCCCCGGGCTTCGGCAGCGCGGCCAGAATCTCGCCGTAGCGGGCGACGACGGCCCCGTAGTTCTCCCGCAGGTGCGGAAAGAGGCAGGCCGAGCAGTCCTTGACGCCGCCTGGCAGGTAGCGGAAGCCACCTCCGCAGCGCTCGCCCAGCAGATAGAGGGGACAGTAGCAGAAGAGGCAGCTGAAGTTGGCGGGATCGGCTCCGGGATGGCAGGGGAAGAATTCGCACCCGGTGTTGGCAAAAAAGCTGTAGCCCTTTCCGCGCCAGTCGCCGCGTTCCATGAATCCTCCCTTGCCTGAAAGCATGTGTCCTATTCTGCCGCAAAAGACCCGGTCCCGCCAGTTCCGGACCGTTCCTCGGCTAAGCTCGCGGCAATGCAGGGCAAATCCGGAATTGCTATTGCCCCAAAAGCCCTTTGGTTGTAGAAAAGTCATGCGGCCTTCTGCAGGTCGCATCGGGGTTCAGGCCGCATCTGACCGGGCGGCGCGGCTGTCCGGGGATGCGGGAGTTTTTCACTGCATGCGCGCCCAGGCCCGGGCCATGCGGGGGAGACAGTGGCTAGCCTTCCCCTGCCGCAGCGCCAGCTGCGCGGCGTTTCCGGTGGCCGCGACGCGTCAAGGAGAGCCTTCATGAAGCACATCGTCCTTCTTCTGGCAGCCCTTGCCCTCGTTCTCGTGCAGGGCACCGCCGACGCCCGCGACGTCAAGGAAATCGGCAAGGCCATGAGCAAGCCCATAGAGCTGCACAACTCTGCCGACCGACACTTCCACACCACCTTCAAACACAATACCCACCGGGAAGTCCCCTGCCATACCTGCCACCACGAAGAGGGCAGCGCAGGCATCTACTCGCCCTGCTCCGAGTGCCACGCCACGTCAGGCCCCAGGCAAGCGGATCCCATGAGCGTCTACCAGGCCTTCCACTCCAAGCACGAGCGCTCCTGTCTCAGCTGCCACAAGCAGCTGCTCAATGCCGATCCGGTGCGCTTCGCCCTCTTCCGCGGCTGCCGTCCCTGCCACATTTCGCCCAAGGGCCAGGCCGAATTCCAGGCCCGCTACCAGGCCAGCGCCGTCCGGGAGGACTTCAACCTGAAGCAGACCGAGGCCGCCGAGGCTGAAGCCGCGGCCCAGCAGGCGCTTGCTATCGCCAAGCAGAAGAAGGAAGCCGCCAAGGCGGCCGAAGAGAAGCTCACGGCCCTGCTGAAGCAGGCAGAAAGCCTCAAGGCCAAGCGCCTTGACGCCGAAAAGGCGGCCCTCAAGGCCTTCAAGGAAGAGCAGAAGGCCGTCAAGGCCGAGGCCCCCAAGGCCGAAGCCAAGCCCGCAGCCGAGCCCAAGGCCGAGGCCAAGTCAGCCAAGTCAGCCAAGTAGGCTTGTCCCCACGCTTGGAGCGGCAGCTGCTCCCAGCGCCACGAAAGCAATGCGGCGCGCTTTCCGCAGGCATGCGGGAGCGCGCCTTTTTCTGTGCCGTGTGCCGTTGCTGCGCCTGTCATGCCCCCGTTCTGCGCCTTTCCTGTTCCCCTCCTGAAGGCGCCAGACGCAGGTCTTGCCGAACGCAGGCCTTACCATCCGCAGGCAAGGCCGTCGCTTCGCGGATCGGCGGCCCCCCGCATGAGGCCCGAGACCGGATCGGCGAGAATGCAGCCGGCATGGCCCATGGCCGAATCGTAGGCATCTGCGGGCGCGAGCTCGTGGCCCCGGCGGGCAAGCTCCCTGGCGACGTCCTGGCCAAAGCGCGACTCGAGGCGCAGGGAACTGGCATCCGCGCCCCAGGTGCGCCCGTAGACCCAGCGCGGCGCATCGACGGCAGCCTGGGGGCTCATGCCGAAGTCGACGATGCGGGTGACGACGGCAGCCTGGGTCTGGGGCTGGCCCTCCCCGCCCATGGTGCCGTAGACGAGCCAGGGGCTGCCGTCCTTGAGGAGCATGGCGGGATTCAAGGTGTGGAAGGTGCGCTTGCCCGGCTCCAGGCAGTTGACGTGGCGCGGATCCAGGGAGAAGTAGCAGCCCCGGTTCTGCAGGAGCACGCCCGTGCCTTCCGGCACGACGCCGCTGCCGAAGTCGTAGTAGACGCTCTGGATAAGCGACACGGCATTGCCCCAGCGGTCCATGGTGCCGAACCACACGGTGTCGCCCGCCGGATCGAGGGGATTGGCGAAGGGCCTGGCCCTGGCCATGTCCACCAGGTCTGCCTGCTCCCGGCCGTGCGCCCTCGAGAGGAGGCGATCCAGAGGAATGTCCTGGAAGTCCGGATCCGTGAGCCAGCGGTCGCGGTCGGCGAAGGCGAGCTTCGTGGCCTCGACCAGCAGGTGGCAGTAGTCCGCCGTGCCCTCGCCCAGAGCCTGGACGTCGAAGTGATCCAGGATGTTCAGGATGCCGAGGGAAGCCATGCCCTGGGTGTTGGGCGGAAGGTTGCAGGCCTCGAAGCCGCGGTAGTCCACGCGCAGGGGCTCCACGAAGTCCGCCCTGTGGCGCTGGAAGTCGGCAAGCGCCAGCAGGCCGCCCCGGGCCTGCATGGCGGAGGCGATGCGCGCGGCAATGCTGCCCTCGTAGAATTCATGGGGCCCGTGGCGCACGATGCGTTCCAGGGTGGCGGCCAGATCCGGCTGGCGCAGCACATCCCCTTCGCCGGGCAGGCGGCCGTCAGGCAGGAAGCATCTGGCAAAGCCCGGATCCTGCTGCAGGCGGGGGCCTGACGGGGCGGTGTCCGCCTTGAGCCAGAAGGCAAGCGAGGAGGAGACGGGAAAGCCCTCGTGGCAGTAGGCCAGCGCGTCCTCGAAAAGCGAGGGCCAGGACAGGCCGCCCATGGCATGGCCCCTCATGCCCAAGGCGAGCTCCCAGGCCTTCTCCCAGCCCGAGACGAGGCCAGGCACGGTATTGCAGGCAAGCCAGCCCCTGGCGGGAATGCGCCTGCGGCCCCGCTCGAGGTAGGCCTTGCGGGATGCGCCAAGGCCTGCGCGGCCCGAGGCGTTGATGCCGACGAGCTTCTTCTGCGACGCGTCCCAGACGAGCCAGAAGGCGTCGCCGCCAAGGGTGCACATCTGCGGGTAGACGACGGCCAGCACGGCCGAGGCCGCGATGGCGGCCTCCACGGCGTTGCCGCCGCGGCGCAGCACGTCGAGGCCTGCTCCGCTGGCAAGGTAGTGGGGCGTCGTGACCATGCCCCGCAGGGCCATGGGATTGGCGGACTGGGAAGGGGTCATGGCGTCACCTCCTTGATGCCTGGCGTGCCGTCTTGAGGCGCAAGTCAGCGCCCGCCCGATCCAGCCGCGTCGCCGGAGCCGCCGGCGGGGCCGGAGGGGCCGTGCCGGCCGGCCTCCCGGCACAGATCCGTGAAGAGCCGCGCCACCATGCCAGGCGTCTCGAGCGCGAGCAGGAAGCCGAGCACGGCACAAGCCAGAAAGGCGACGCGCAGGCGCAGGAGCGGGGCGCCCGTCATCCAGACCCCGCCCGTGGGGCAGGCAAGCAGCAGCACGCCGAAGCCGGCCGTGGAAAGATGCAGTCCGGCAAGCCAGGCCAGCTGGGAAAGCGGGCGGCCGGGAGCGTCTGCGCCCAAGCCTGGCAGCAGGCGGCCAAGCCTGATCCAGGCCCATCCGTGGACGCACATGGCGCCCACGTCGAGCACGAGCAGCGCCGGCATGAGGCACAGCACCCCTATCTCGAGCATGGACCAGTCGAGGCAGGGGCCGAGCAGGCCCGCTGCGACGGCCGCGCCAAGGGAGAGGAGAAGGCAGGCTATGTACCAGGCGGCCCTGCCGGCCGAAAGCGCTGATCCCTGCATGTCCGCTATCCCTGGAAGTAGTGCCAGAGCCGGACAAAGACCGTCCACGTGGGGCCGGTCATGAAGCTGGCGCAGAAGAGCAGGAGCGCATAGATGCCCCCGCCGAAGCGCAGCCACCAGAAGAGGCAGATGGCGAGCATGAGGAGGCAGCCGCAGGCAAAGGAGGCCGAATAGGCGAAGAGCGCATGGATGGCCGGAGGCCAGGCCGTGAGGATGTCGAGCGGATTCCACAGCAGGGAGGCGCCTGCGGGCGCAGGCAGGAAGGCGTTGGCCGCCCAGGTGGGCAGGAAGACGAGCAGGAGCGGCCAGAGCCAGCGGAGCAAGGCGTGTGCGTGCATCATGGCTTCTTTCTTTAGGTGGAAAGCCTGCGCTTTTCAAGACGGCGCCAGCCCGCGCGGCGTCTGCGCAGGCTGGCCCTGTCCAGCCCCGGGACGGCGCCGGCCTTTTCTTTCCGCTTTTCGTGCCTTGCTTGCCTGGCTTGGCCTGCATGCTACACTTGGCAGAGCCTGTCTCCCGCACCGGCCCTGCCATTGGAGTCCCCATGCCCTTCCCCCCTCCCTGAACTGTTCCTCGCAGCCTGCCCCCCAGCCGCGCCGGCCGCCGCCCTTGCCCTGACACTCGCCGCACAGGCGACCGCGATCTTCCCTCCGGCGCCTTGCGCCGGCGAAATCCGCATTGCCTGCGCCGGCAGCCTCGGCGTCCCGCTTCCCCTGCTGCGCCAGCGTGAGCAGGGCGCGCCGGCAGAGCTCGTCGTGGCCGCCGGCGCAGAGAGCATGGACCTTGCCGTCCGAGGGGAAGCGGAGGCGAGCCTTTGCCCCCGCCACCGGCATCCTGCGCACCGCAGGCGGGGCGATGCTGGCCTGCGCGCCCGAAGGCAAGCGGCCCGCCGTCTTTCCTGCAGCCCAGGGAACCACGGGCACCAGTCCCGGCGAGGGCCTGCTTTTCCTCGACTTTCCCGCCAGCCCCCAGGGCCAGGCCTTCTTTGCGGCGAGCGGCTTCGGTCTGCCTGAGGCGCGCCCTTAAGGCCTCGGCACGACTTTCGGCGGGCGCATCCCCCAGCCTCCCGCCGTGCCAGCGGCTCCTCCCCTTGAGCCGCCTTCCCCTCCCCCGGCCTGCCGGACCATAGCGCTGCCGAACTCCCGCTACGGCCCTG
>JAEEPQ010000101.1 GCA_016284885.1 Desulfovibrio sp. | reverse complement strand
CGCTGCGCGCTTTTTGCGCGATTGCCAGCTTCCGCCTTGCGGCAGGCGAGGCCCAAGATCGCCGGCAACGCGTGCGTACAAGGGGCCGTGCTGTGCTCGCCATGCCCTCCGCCGAGGGGGGCAAATCCTCTGCAGGCCTTGGCGCGCAGCGCCTTGACAGGTTTTGCGGCAATGTGTAGAAAGCGCTTCCTGCAAAGCTGCCGTGTGCTGTTCGTCTGGACCGGGGCGGACGGCGTCTTTGCGCGAAGGATGCGCCATCTGGCCAGGCTTCCTGCCCTATCAGAGGGCTTTGCTCCTTCTTCAAGCTCCCCTTGAGTGCTTTGCGGCTTCGCCAAGCCTTTCTCTTCAGGGGGCGGCTTCAAGCGTGCAGCCAGTCCAGCCTCCGCCCTGCGCCGGGATTGTGTCCGGCGGGGGGCTTTTTTTCCACCGGCCTCGAGATGGCCGAGGAGATCGTGCCTGTATGCGTGAAGCCCTGCCTGCCAAGGGGGTGTCCCTGCCGGGATGCGCCTTCGGGTCCGCATCCCTGATTTCGCTGGGCGCTCAAGCGTCAAGCGGCGCTCGCCAGCCTGCTGGAGCAAGGCCAGTCGCCAGCCAGCCTGCCGGATATGCGTCTGCCGGGTGCAGGGGCTTCGGCGCGCTGGGGGCCTTGGCCGTCCTAGCGCTTGCCCTTGCCCTTGTCCTCCTGCAGCCCCGTGCAGCCTCCTCGGTGCTGCTCGTGGGCTTTGGCGGCTCGAGGCCAAGCCAGGCCGCGGAACCCGCCAAGCCCGCGCCCCTGCGTGCCGGCGCCGTGGAAAAGCGCAGCATAGAGCGCTTCGGCAGGCCCGGCATGCCGGACATCATGGCCTCCTATCCCGCCTTCGGCAATGCGGCCGTGGACCGGGACATCGAGGACTGGATGCGGCACATCGTTTCCCGCTTCGAGGAGGACTTTGCCGGCCGGGGCGAGGGCCTCGCCGGAGGCCAGCTTTCCTCCTACGGCCTGACCAGCACCTACGAAGTCGAAAGCCCTTCCGGGAGCGCCGCCTCGGTGACCTTCGAGCTCTGGCTCTACACCGGCCAGGAGCGTCCCGGCCAGGACGTCATCACCCTCAACTACAGCTTTCTCACCGGCCAGCGCCTCGGCCTCTACGACATCTTCGAGGACGTCAAGGAGGCGCTTGCCATCATGAGCGGCTACTCCCGCAGCGTCCTGGCCAAGCGCCTGGGCGGCGGGCACGCCGACGGCGCCATCCTGGACGGCACGGCGCCCGACGCCGACAACTTCGCCAATCTGGCCCTGGTGCCCGGCGGGGTGCGCGTGCACTTCCAGCCCTACCAGGTGGCCCGCTGGGAAGCGGGATGCCAGAGCGTGGACATTCCGCTGGACACCTTGGCGCCGGCCCGCCCGCTGCTTGCCCTCTGGGGACGGTAGCCGGCATGGGGGCCGGCGCTCCCCGCGAGGAGGCAAAGCCATGCCCAATTCCGGCCATAGCCATCCCAGTCCCTGTGCCCCCCGCCACGATATCCCCCAAGATGTCCCCAATGGCAGGGGCCTGACTCCTGTCAGCCAGACAGGCCCGGAAGGCTTGGAAGGCTCGTACGGTTCGGAAAGCTCGGAAGCCAGGCCGCAGTCCGGTGCCGGCAAGGCCCTTGCTGATCAGTGCAGGGCTGGCCAGTGCAGGGCTGGCCAAATGCATGCTTGGCAAGAGCATGCTGGCAAGATGGACGCTGACCCAAAGAACTTGGACCATGTGAATGCTGACGAAGCCAGCGCCGGACCGCCAGAGAGGCCTGCGCCGGCCGCTGGCAGCTCCATTTCGGCCGGGCTTGCAGCCTTGCCCGCCTCGTGCTGGACGCCAAGCCCCTGCCTTGCCGATCCCACGGTGCGCGAAGGCGCCCTCCGCGCCTGGGATCTGGCGGCATCGCACGGCAGGCTCCTCTTTCTGACGGTCTTCGGCTCGGCCCTTTACGGCACGGCCTTGCCCGGGCGCTCCGATCTTGACCTGCGGGGCGTCTATGCGGCCTGCGATCCTGAGGGCGCTGAGCGCGCCCCGGGCCTGCACTGGTCGTCGGGCACAGACGGCGCCCGCAACACGCAGGGCGACTGCGACATCGACCTCGTGAGTCTGGAGCGCTGGCTTCTGGCAGAGCTTCCCGCAGGCGACACGGGAGCGCTGGATCTGCTCTTTGCCCCGAGCCATGCCGCGTGCAGCCTGTTCAGCGATCCCCTGCTTGCGCCTGTCTTTGCCAGGCCGCTGGCCTTCCTGCGCCTTGAAGACGGTTCGGCCTGCGAAGCCTATGTGCTGAAGCAGGGCAAGAAGTACGGCCTTGAAGGCACCCGCCTCGGGGGCCTGTGGCGCATGGCGCGCTTTCTCGAAGACGTTGATCCCAGGGCGCGCCTTGGCGGCTTCCTCGAGGAACTGGTCCAGCGCGCCAAGGCGCCTGCCTTTTGCTTCGTCGACGGCGAGGGGGCCCTCTCGGCAGGCGGGAAGATCTTCGAGCCCACCATCAGGGCCAGCGAGGCCAGGCGCAGGCTCCACGCCATGCTGAAGGGGCATAGTGAGCGCATTGGAGAAGCCAGGGAAGGCCGGGGCGTCGACTGGAAGGCCCTCTCGCATGGCTTGCGGGCCATACGCCAGCAGGAGGAGCTGCTAGACGAAGGGACGCTGCGCTTTCCCCTCGGCTTCCGGGACGAGGTGCTTGCCGTGAAGACGGCACAGCATGGCTTTGACGCTGTGGAGGCCATGCTGACCCAAGGTCTGGCGCGTCTCAAGGCCCTGCGGGAGGGCTCGCGCTTCACGGGCACCTATGATCCCGCCTATGCCAGATCTGCCGTCGCGGCTGTGCGGGAAGGCATGCCTGCGGCCCCCGTGCAGCGCTGAGCTTTGGAGCATGGCCGCGGGCAGGCGAGCCGTGGCCAGCCCTTGCCAAAGACGGTGCCTTTTCCGTAGATTCGCCTCGTTCGTTTGATGCGCTTAATGCGCGTAATGCGCTTGGTTCGCTTGATTCAAGCTTTTCCTGCGGGAAGCCCCTTGAGGCTTTCCGGCCTCACCCTCTCGCGCCGGCCAGGGCCGGCCTTGCTGTGGAGCCCCCCATGCTTATTCGCTGCCCCCAGTGCGGCTACGAGCGCGACATGCCGGCAGACCGCGTGCCTGACGGCGTCGTGGTTGCTTCCTGCCCCCAGTGCGCCTGTCGCTTCCAGTTTTCCAAGCAGACGGGCTCCGCATTCCTTGACGGCCAGCCGAGCCAGCCGGGCCATGCGGAACAGGCGGGTGCGGCGGCACGATCTGGCGGAATAGACAGGTCAGAGCATGCAGATAAGGCCCGTTCGGCGCAGGGCGGCAATGCTCAGCAGCAGACTTCGGCAGCTGGCCGGCGCGATGGCGACGATCCCCTGCCGCCTGGCGCGGTTGTCCTCGATCCCCTTGAACGCAAGGAGACGGCAGACGGCCATGGCCGGAGCGAGGCCTCCTGCTGCGGCGGAACGGCCAGCGGATCTGGTGCCACCGGAGACGGTGCCGGCACAAGCTCGGCCGCCGCAGGGCAGGCGGAAGCGTCGCAAGCCCCGGCCATGCCGGCGGCTGAAGATGCTGCAGGTGCGGAGGGCAGGGCTGGCGCAGACGCTTCCAGCCAGCAGCAGGACAGCCCGCAGAAGAAGGCCTCGCGTCTTGATAGCCATCTTGCCGGCAGCGGCCAGCCAGGCTCGTGGCAGGACGGCACGCCGGCCGCCTGGGGCGGCTGCCAGCCAGGCCAGCAGGGCCAGCCCTCGGGGCATGTTTTTGGAGGCCAGAGCCAGCACCAGCCAGATCAACCGGGTTTTGGCCAGCAGGATGCTGGAGGGCAGGGTTTTGACCAGCGGCAGGGCTGGCACCAGGGACCCGAAACCTGGGGCGACATTCCCGAAGAGGACGAGGCCGCCCCTGGCCACTTCAATCCCTGGGACGAAGCGCCAAGGCCCTCGGGCTGGCTTTCCGCCTTCTATCAGACCTGCATCCGGGCCATGTTTGCGCCGGCGCGCTTCTTCAGCTCCCTGACGCCCCGGCCCGTGCTCAAGGCCCTTGCCTTCTATCTCCTTGTCTGCACCCTGCAGATGGCCATGCAGCAGGTCTGGGCCCAGGTCTTCCTCTCCTACATCCAGCCTCTGGCCGGCTCCGATCCGCAGCTCCAGAAGATGGCCGAGGCCCTGTCGGGCCAGGACAGCTTTGCCCTCACCCTCATCCTGCGCCTGGCAACCCTGACCTTGCAGATCTACATCTTTTCGGGCCTCCTGACGCTTGCCTGGCGCATCATCGCTCCAGGCAAAGCCAACTATGCCGTGGTCTTTCAGGTGCTGGCCTACGCCGAGGCGCCGGGCATACTCTGCCTTGTGCCCGCCATCGGCGCGGCCGCAGGCCTGATCTGGGGCTTTGCCTGCATGCTCATCGGCTCGCGAGCGGCCTTTGGACTCAGCTGGGGACAGACTCTGCTGGGCTTTCTGCCGCTGGCGCTGCTCCTCCTTCCTTCCCTCATGCAGGTGGCCTCCCTGCTGGGCGTGTAGATGCCGATGTCCCAGAACGCCCCGCCTCCCCAGCCAGGCTGCGTTGGCCAGCCCGGCCAGCCAGCAGAGCCTGTTCCGCCTTTCCCGCCTTTTCCGCCAAGCTCGAAGCAGGGGCAGGGCCAGTCCCAGGCAGGGGAGGCCTCCCTGTGCGCAGAGACCGCAAAGACCGTAAAGGCCGCGGAGGGCTCCGGCCAGGCAGGCACGCAGCCCCCGTCCGGAGCAGGCCTTGCCGAAGCAAGCCTTCCCGAAGCCAGGACAAGCGTCTCCTGTCCCCAGCCGCAGGCCGGCGAGGCCGCTTGCGCGGGCCAGAGTAGCGAGGCCGCTTCCGCAGTCCAGGGCCACGCGCATTCCACGCCGCCTGCAGGAACGGCCCGCTCCGCTGCCAGGGCTGCGTCCCGACGGAGCGTGGCGGGAGCGAGGCCCCGCCAGGGCGCATCGTTTCAGGACGGGCTCCTGCTGGCGCTGGGCTGCACGGTGTGCTGTCTGCTCCTGCTCTCCTTCGCCTGCACGCTCCAGCCGGGGCTTCCCTGGCTTGTCTGGCTTGCCGAACGCCTCCCTTGGCTGCTTGGGCTGGCCTGCGGCCTCATGCTCCTGCTCGGCCTTGGCTTCTGGTGGCTTCATGCCAGGCCTGCCCGCATTCTCGACGGCGAGCTCGTGGCCTGGAAGGGGGAGGGCGCAGGCAAGCCCCGCATGCTGCGCGTGGCTGCCCGCGTGCGTGCGCTGCGGGAAGAGAACGACCGATCCCGCCTTGCCCTGCTGGAGAGCTCCGAGAACATGCGCGAGACCGAAAAGCTCGCCCTGGTGGGCAAGCTGGCCGCCGGCGTCGCCCACTCCATACGCAACCCCCTCACAGGCCTGAAGCTGCGCCTCTATTCTCTGACCCGGGGGCTCGAGCTCGATCCCAAGCGGAAAATGCATCTGGATGCGGCCAACGAGGCCGTCAGCCACATGGAGAAGATCGTCTCGAACTTCCTTGAAATTTCGCGCAGGCCCCGGCTTGCCAAGACGCGCTGCAACGTCTCGGACATCCTGGACAGGGTGCTGCTGCTCCTTGGCCCGCGCATCGACGGCTTCCGCATCAGCGTGGAGCGCACAGGCGCGAGGCTTCCCGACATCGAAGCCGACGGCGAAAAGCTCTGCGAGGCCCTGGCCAACCTCGTGGACAACGCCTGCGAGGCCGCGGGCCTCGACGGCACGGTGGCCATCACCGAGGAGGCGGGCCGCCTTGAGCCCCTGGAGCGGGCCATCGTCGTGCGCATCGCCGACTCCGGTCCCGGCATTCCGGAGAAGCTGCGCGAGGTCGTCTTCCAGCCCTTCGTGAGCACCAAGAAGGAAGGCACGGGCCTGGGGCTTCCCATCGCCAGGCAGGTCTTCGAGGAGCACGGCGGCTGGCTCAACCTGCACTGCCCGCCCGGCAGGGGCGCCGTCTTCGTGTGCGTCCTGCCCCTCTCCTCCAAGGAGGATGCCCCATGGCTCAGATCCTCGTCGTAGACGACGACGCCATCCTGCGCGAAGGCCTTGCCGACCTGCTTGCCGAGGAGGGCTACGCCGTCGTGCAGGCAAGCTCCGGCACGGAAGCGCTGGCCATGCTGCCGGGACTGGAGGTCCAGTGCATCCTCATGGACGTGCAGATGCCGGGCCTGGACGGCCTGCAGGTCCTCAAGGCCATGCGCCGGGAGCCCGCCTGCCCGCCCGTCGTCGTCATGACCGCCTACGGGACGACGGCAACGGCCATCGACGCCATGAAGCTCGGCGCCTTCGACTACGTGCTCAAGCCCTTCGACATCCCGGCCCTCCTCGCCGTTGCCGGCAGGGCCGCCGAGGCGGGGGCGCGCCTTAAGGAGGCGCCGAAGCAGGCGCCCCTGAGGGCCGCTCCCGGCGGCCAGCTCCTCGTGGGCTCGAGCCTGCCCATGCAGGAGCTCTACAAGGCCATAGGCCGCGTGGCGCCGACGGACGCCCTCGTGCTCGTGCGCGGGGAGTCCGGCACCGGCAAGGAGCTGGTGGCGCGGAGCATCTGGAAGAATTCGGCGCGGGCCGACGGCCCCTTTGCTGTCGTCAACTGCGTGGCCATCCCGGACACCCTGCTCGAGAGCGAGCTCTTCGGCTACGAGAAGGGCAGCTTCACCGGCGCCCAGCAGGCCAAGCCAGGCCGCATCGAGCAGGCCGCCGGCGGCACCGTCTTCCTGGACGAGATCGGCGACATGCCCCTCAACGTCCAGGCCAAGTTCCTGCGGCTCCTGCAGGAGCGCCAGATAGAGCGCATCGGCGCGCCCAATCCCGTGCCCGTGGACGTGCGCATCGTGGCCGCCACCAACGTGGACCTCGAGCGGGCCGTGCGCGAGGGGCGCTTCCGCGAGGACCTCTACTACCGGCTGAAGGTCGTGACGCTGTGGCTTCCGCCCCTGCGCGAGCGGTCTGGCGACGTGCCGGAGCTGGCCTGCGCCCTGCTGGCAAGGCAGGCCGCATCCCTCGGCGTCCCCAATCCCGGCATAGGCGCCGATGCCGTGGACTGCCTGCAGAAGCTCGAGTGGCCCGGCAACGTGCGCGAACTCGCCAACCTCCTCCAGACGGCGCTGGTCTTCTCCGACGGCTCCCCCCTCAGCCGGGAGGACGTCCTGCGCGCTAGAGAGGGCGAGCGGGCAGGGGCTCGCGATTCCAAGAGGGCGGGAAGCCGGCCGTTTCCGGACGGGCCTGCGGCAGGGGGCGCCGCGCCGATGGCGGGAAACCTTGCGCCTGGCGCTTGGGCCGGCGGACAGGCAAGAGCTGCAGTTCCGGCAGACGTGCTTGCCGAAGCGCCGCAGGACAGCCTGGCTTCGCAGGCCCTGCCGGCTGCCCGCGATCCGTTTGCGGAAGGTCGGGCTGCGGGAGACCAGGCCGCTGGACCGGGATCGGACCTGATGCCTGCCCGCAAAGCCCTTGAAGCCATGGCCGATGCCGTGCTGGCTTCCCATGCCGGCAGCGCCTTCGACGTCTGCATGGACGCCATGGGCCGGGCCGTGGTCAAGCGCGCCCTCGAGCTCTGCCAGGGCAACCGCTCCCAGGCCGCCCGCCTGCTCGGGCTCTCGCGGCCCACGCTCCTGGCGCGCATGGAGCGCTACGGGCTCAAGGTCGAGACCCGCATCAGCTAGACGGCCTGCGCCCCTGCCGGAAAGCCTTTGCCGCAGGTCCTGCGGCCTGAGGCTTGCCGACGTCGCGCATGGCCGGATCGCTTGTGACCGGATCGCGCTTGGCCGGGCCGCCTATGCCAGGCTCTCCTGCGCCAGTCCCTGCCGACTGTCCGGCAGGCGTCCCGCCCGTTGGATGGCGGGGAGGACAGGCAGGCGCTGCAAAATTGGAATTCCGTTGCCAAGGACGCGCAAAAACCGTAGGCTAAGCGCGATTCGTACCATGTCAGAGAGGGGTGGCCGCGCAGGCAGAGGGTGCCGCAGGCGAAGCTTCCCCGTCTCCCAAGACCTAGGAGGCAAAGTCCCAATGAAAGTCCGGTTCCTTAGCTGCCTGTCCCTGCTTGCCGTCCTGGCGTGCGTGCTGCTGCTCCCCGAGCAGGCCATGGCCTCGGGCCACCATCTGCCAGGCAAGGAGCTCTCCGTCGTCTGGGCCATCCCCTTCGCCTGCATGCTGCTTTCCATCGCCCTCGGCCCCCTGCTCGTCCCCCACTTCTGGGAGCACCACTTCGGCAAAGTTTCGGTCTTCTGGGGCCTCGCCTTCCTCATTCCCTGCGCTCTGGTCTACGGCTGGCAGACGGCCGCCTTCGAGGCGCTCCACTCCATCATCGGCGAGTACATTCCCTTCATCATCCTGCTCTTTGCGCTCTTCACCGTCGCCGGCGGCGTGCGCCTCAAGGGCACCCTGGTCGGCACGCCAGCCGTCAACGCAGGGCTCCTCGGCATCGGCACCCTGCTCGCCAGCTGGATGGGCACGACGGGCGCCGCCATGCTCCTCATCCGCCCGCTCCTGCGCGCCAACGCCCACCGCAAGTACCGCGCCCACTCGGTCGTGTTCTTCATCTTCCTCGTTGCCAACGTCGGCGGCTCCCTCACGCCCCTCGGCGACCCGCCGCTCTTCCTCGGCTACCTCAAGGGCGTGTCCTTCTTCTGGACCTTCCAGCACCTCATCGTGAAGACCGTCATCGCGGCCGCTATCCTCCTCGCCATCTGCTGCGCCCTC
>JAEEPQ010000100.1 GCA_016284885.1 Desulfovibrio sp. | reverse complement strand
TGCGCGGGACGGGACCTCGACCGCGCCCGGCAGGAAAGGCGTGCCCGGGCCAGTGCGGCCGCTGCTTCAGGCCCCGGCAGCCCCGCCTCGGCGGCCCTTATGGCCTTGGCGCGCTACTTCCTGCTCAAGCCCTTCGTCCCGCGCTGGCTTGTCGCCGTCAACGCCGTCCGGCACGCATTTCCCTTCTTTGCCAAGGGCCTCAGGGAGCTCGAAGAAGGCCGCGGCTGGTCCGGCGTCCTCGACGCCGCGGCCCTTGCCTTCTGTCTTGCCATGGGCGCCTTCGGCGCGGCGCGCACGCTCGGCATCCTCTTCGGCATGGCTGAGCGGCTTGAGCGCTGGACGAGATCGAATCCGCTCGTTCCCCTGCACAGGGACCTTCTCCCTGAATCTGCTGGCGTCTGGGTGCGCGAACCCTCTGGAAAGCATGTCTCCCGGCGCCTTGGCGACATCGCGCTTGGCGAGGTGCTCGTGATACGCGCCGGCTTCGCCATCCCCTGCGACGGCATCGTGGTGGACGGCGAGGGCGTCGTCGACCGGTCGGCGCTCTTCGGCACCCCCGCCGGCGTGCACGCCATGCCCGGCCACGAAGTCTACGCCGGCTGCGCCGTGGCCGACGGCACCCTCTATGTCCGAGCGACGGCCCTCGGCTCCGCAACGCGCCTCAGCCGCATTGCCCGGCGCGTGAAGCCCCCGGTCTTTGGCGCAGACGCACCCGGCTGGCGCTTCCGCCGGCTGGCGGCACCCTTTGTCTTCTGCCTGACTGGCCTTGTCTGGATCTGCACGAGGAGCCTTGCCAGCGCCCTGACGGTCCTCGCGGTCGATCTGGCCTGCGTGCGCAGGCTCTCCGGCCCCTTGGCCGGACTGGCGGCTCTGCGCGAGGCCGCCAGCCACGGCATTGCCGTGCGCAGTGGCGGCTGCCTCGAGAAGCTGGGCGACATCGACACCGTGGTCTTCGACAAGACCGGCACTCTCACGGCGTCTGCGCCGTCGCTTGCCGAGGTTGTGGCTGCGCCCGGCTTCGACAGGGCGCAGCTGCTCCGCGACATGGCCTGCCTCGAGGAGCACTTTCCCCATCCTGTGGCCCGCGCCGTAGTCAAGGCCGCCGGCGACCTCGGTCTCGAGCATCCCGAGGAGCACGGCGAGGTGCAGTACATCGTCGCCCACGGCGTGCTCTCCCTCATGCACGGTCAGGAGGTCGTCGTCGGCAGCCGCCACTTTGTGGAGACCGACGAGGGCGTCGACCTCTCGCCCCTGGCGGAGGACATCGAACGCCAGACCGCCCTCGGCCGCCAGCTCCTCTTCGTTGCAGTGGGCGGCCGTCTCGCCGGCATGCTTTCCATGGAGGATCCGCCGCGCCGGGAAGCCCGCGAAGTCATCCAGGCCCTGCGCCGGGCCGGCGTTGGCCGCATCCTCATGATCACGGGCGACGACGAGCGCACGGCCAGGCGCATGGCAGAGCGCCTCGGCATAGAGGAGTGGCGCTCCGAAGTCTCGCCTGAGGAGAAGAGCGCGATAGTCGGGGAACTCGTGCGCGAGGGCCGGCGCGTGCTCATGGTGGGCGACGGCATCAACGACGCGCCGGCGCTCTCGGCCTCCCACGTGGGCGTTGCCATGCAGGAAGGCGCCCAGCTCGCCCAGGGCGCTGCCGGCGTCGTGCTCTCCAGCGACTCCCTCAGGGGCCTCATTGCAGCCAAGCTGCTGGGAGGCCGGCTGCTCGAGCGCGTCAGGAGCAACCTTTTCGCCCTCCTGCTCCTCAACAGCGCCATTGCTGCCGGCGGCGCCGGAGGCCTTCTCTCGCCCGCCGTTGCAGGCTTCCTCAACAGCCTGGGCACGCTCGTCCTCTCGTTGCGCTCCCTTGGCAGGAATCTGACGGACAGGGACGTGATGTACGCCATGGAGTCGCAGCGCTTCAAGGGGGCGTCCAGCCAGGAACAGGCGCAGAGAGATTCCGTCCCAGCATAGGGCCGGACCGGGGCGCTGTCTGCAAGCCGGTTTGAGGCGGCGCGCGCTTTCGATCCGGCCGAAGCCGGTCTGGCGGTGGCCGGCCTGGCCGCAGAGGATGCCGGATGCGCCTTCAGGCGTCGCCAGTCCTTTTCTGCGGCCTGTCGCCGGAATCAGGCCTACATGGACTACAGTGCCCGGCGACGGTTCCAGGCGTGCCAGCCAAGGCCTGCGGCCATGGCAAGGCCAAGGGCTATGTGGGCGCGCTTGCCCCCGGCAAAGCCCGTGGCAATGCAGGCCGCAACGAGGCCGAGCAGGCCTGCGTTTGCGGGCTTCATGCCAAAGACAGCGGCCGGCCTGCGGCGTCTGGCAGGCTGCGCGGCGGCAGGATTTGCGGGCTGAACGGCAAGGGCGTCGCCGGCGGCTTCGGCTTCGGCGATGGCTTCTTCAACTGTCTGCATGGCGTGCTCCTTCGGCAGGCATGCACCTGCCTGCAATGGCCGCCGCGTCCTGGCGGCGGGCGGGGTGTTCACTCCTCTTTGGCACACATGTCGTCAAAAGGCAAAGGCAGACCCCCGTAGAATGCGGGTTTACGGATAAATAGTAGATGAAAACGGTTTTCTTTTTCTTGACTTCACCGGCCGAAGCGCTAAGCTTGCGAGGCAAGCAAGCAGAGGAGGCTTCTATGGAAAACGTCGTCAATCTTCGCAGCCTGGGCGTGGGCGAAGCCGGTCGCATCGCCTCCGTTGAGGTCGCCGGCGAGATGGGCCGCCGCATCCGCGACATGGGCCTTGTCCCCGGCACCCAGGTGAAGGTCGTCGGGCGCGCGCCCCTGCAGGACCCCATTGCCCTGCGCCTTTCCGGCGTCACCATCAGCCTGCGCGGCAGCGAGGCCGGCTACATCCGCATCGTGCGCTAGCTCTGTTCGGGCCGTTGGCGGCATGGACTGGCATTGAATTTTGAATTCGTTTCCATGTTGTGCGGACGGAGCCGTCGCTTCATCCTGCTTCTGTTGAACCTGACCGCGCCCCCGGCTTGCCGGGGGCGCGCATCCTTCCTCTTCCTTCTTCAGCCTTGAACGGCGTTCGCCAAGGGCCGCAGGGCCCTTTCGCCGCGCCTGTGAGGATACGCGACATGGATTTTATCGTAGTGCACGAGATAGAAGGTCTCTTCTCGGACGGCGAGACCGTCTGCCGAGGGCGCATGCGCTGTCGCAGCGGCAGGCGTCTCTCGATGGACGAGGCCGAGTTCCTGGCCAGCGCCATGGACGCCGTCGACGGCGTCCTCGGCGTGAGCGTGAACCCCCGCATCGGCAGCGTGCTCTTCTTCTACCGAGACAGGGCCGCACGCCTGGCAGCCCTGCGCCGGCTTTCGGCCGCAGGCAGGGAACTCGACGAGGGCCGCAGAACTCCGGGCTGGAGCCTCGACTGCCTTCCCTCATCGGGCGGAGTCGGCGGCGTTGCCTTCTCCCTCGCCCGCTTCTTCCTGCTCCGGAACTTTATGCCTCTGTGGTGGAGCGTCGGCATGGCCCTGCTGCACGCGGTCCCCTGTCTCTGGCACGGCGTGGCCGATCTGGCCAAGGGCAGGCTCTCTGTTTCCGTGCTGGACGCCTCGGCTGTGGCAACATGCCTGCTTCGTCGCGACTTCCGCACTGCCCGCACGCTGACCGTGCTCCTTTCTGCCGGCGGCGAGCTGGAGGAGTGGACGCGCCAGAAGGCCCTCGCCTCGCTGACCGAGAGCCTCAGCGTTGCGGCCGATGCCGTGTGGATTGCCGCTCCTGACGGCGCAGAGCGCGTTGTCCGTCTCAGCGACGTTCAGGAAGGCGACGTCGTCATCGTGCGTGCGGGGACAAGCATCCCTGTAGACGGCGTTGTGGCGTCGGGCGAGGCCGTCGTGAACCAGGCCTCCATGACGGGCGAGCCCATCGGCGTCAGCCGCGGACCCGGCGAGACCGTCTTCGCCGGCACTGTGGTCGAGGAGGGCGAGTTGCGCATCCGCACCGTCAAGGTGGCGGGCGAGACCAGACTCAGGCAGATAGCTGCCTTCATCGAAGCCTCGGAGACGCTCAAGGCCGGAGTCCAGGCCCGCTACGAGCGCATGGCCGACATGGCCGTGCCCTTCACCTTCGGCCTGGCTGGCCTCGTGTGGCTCTTCACTCGCAACCTCGTGCGCGCTTCGTCGGTTCTGCTCGTCGACTATTCCTGCGCCCTCAAGCTCACGACGCCGCTGGCCGTGCTCGCCGGCATGCGGGAAGGCGCCCAGAACGGCGTCGTCGTCAAGGGCGGTCGCTTCTTCGAGGCCCTGCGCGACGTGGACACCGTGGTCTGCGACAAGACCGGCACCCTCACGAACGCCGAGCCCCGCGTGGCGGAGATTGTTGCCGTGGACGGCTTCGAGCCCGGCGACGTGCTGCGCGCCATGGCCTGTCTTGAGGAGCATTTTCCCCATCCCGTGGCCCGCGCCGTCGTGCGCGCCGCCGAGGAACGCGGACTCGGCCATCCCGAGGAGCACGGCGAGGTCCAGTACGTCGTTGCCCACGGCGTGGCCTCCCTGCTGCACGGCAAGAAGGTCGTGGTGGGCTCGCGCCACTATCTGGAATGCGATGAAGGGGTGGATCTCTCCCAGCTGGACGCCGCTGTCGAGACCCAGATTGCCCTCGGCCGATCCCTGCTCTACGTTGCCGTCGGCGGCCGGGCCGCAGGCCTTCTCGCCATCGAGGATCCGCCTCGCCCCGAGGCTCCGCAGGTGGTCCAGGCCCTCAAGGACATCGGCGTCTCCCGCATCGTCATGATGACGGGCGACGACGAGCGCACGGCCAAGGCCGTGGCGGAGCGCCTCGGCATTGCCGAATACCGGGCCCAGGTTCTCCCCAAGGACAAGGCCGACGTGGTGGCCGGCCTCGAAGCAGAGGGGCGCTGCGTGCTCATGGTTGGCGACGGCGTCAACGATGCTCCCGCGCTTTCCGCATCTTCGGTCGGCGTTGCCATGTGCGACGGCACGGACCTCGCCCGGGGCGTCGCCAACGTCCTGCTCACCCGTCCCAGCCTCGACGGCCTCGTCACGGCCAAGCTTCTGGGCACGCGCGTGATGGCCCGCATCCATTCCAACTTCGTCTGCACCATGCTCTTCAACAGCCTCTTTCTCGCCGGCGGCGTCTTCCAGCTGCTCTCGCCCTCCGCGTCGGCCTTCCTGCACAACATGACGACCGTGGCCCTGGCCGCTAGAGCCATGCGCAGGACCCTCCGCCCCGGCGAAGCTGGGACTGCCCAAGCCTAGGAGTCTTCATGTCCAGCCTCTCCGCCTCAGCCGATATGCTGGCCTTCGCCAGCCACGTCAAAAGCTTCGTGCCAGGGCGCGTGCGCGTGCGCCATCCTGCCCTTCGCCATCGCGAGGTGGCCGAGGAGAGCCGGCGCATGCTCATGTCCCGTCCTGGCGTGAAGGACGTCGAAGTCAACCTTCTGGCCGGCTCCGCGCTCATTCGCTACGATCCCGTCGCCGTTTCCAGAGATGAACTCGTTGCCCGCGGCATTGAATGGTGCCGCTGGCTCGACACCCGTGCCTGAAGTCCGGCGCCTGACGCGGCAGTCTGAACTTCGCCTGCATCTTCCAGGCAAAGCGCAGCAGATCCTCATCCTCTCCTTGCACGAATGCCTCCGGAGCTTCCTTCCGGAGGCATTCGTGTTTTTCGTGCATAGCTAGCGATCTTGAACCGGTACAGGGCGCGCACCACTCCCTTTCGGATTTTACCTCGAGATGGTACAAGACAGCATCGGTTTCGCGTCCGGCCGTCTGCCGGAAAAGCAAGGCGCGGACGTTGAGGCCGCGCGGAAGGAGGAAGACAGTGTTCACCCATGCGACATCTGCGGACAGCTCCTGCATCCGTCTCCGCGTGCAGGTGCTCGCGTGCCGGGGGTATTCCTTCAAGAGCTTGAACATCGTCCGCGTCATCGGCATTCTTCCCCGCCAGAGCCTGGAGGATCTGTCGCGTTGCATCGAGTCCGCGTTCGATCGGGAGATGGACTTCCACCTGTGGGAGTTCTACTTCGGAGCGAAGCGCCCCTACGACCGGAATGCGATGCGCTTTGGTGGCAGCGACTTCGGAGACTACGACCCCATCGACGGAACGCTCCCCGGGGCCGATGTGAGGCTGGAGCAGCTCGGACTCAGGCCGAGGAAGGTGTTCCACTACCTCTACGACTTCGGGGACGACTGGTGGCACAAGATCAGCGTTGCCAAGCTGAATGCGCCTGTAGTGGAGGGCCGCTACTATCCCCGCATCGTGGAGAGCTTCGGCAAAAGTCCCAAGCAGTATTTCTACGGCAGGGAGGGCGAAAGCCAGTTCGTTGGGGACGGCGACGAGGAAGACTGGTAGGACGACGAGGCTGAGGACAGCCAGGACGACGAGGCCAGGCAGCTGCCGGACCCGCTCCGGACATCCTGCCGGAACATTCCTGGAACGCAGGGACAGGGACGAAAGATGGCCAAGAAGAGCGTCCCTCGGTCGAGGCGAAGAAAAGAAGTCCAGCGTAGGTGCTGCCTCCCGCAACGCTGGCAGCGCTGGACGCCATGCTCAGCGATGTCTACGTGCGCACGAGCGGAGGTGTCTCGAGGCTGTGCACCGGCCTCCCTGGCGTCTGTCAAGGCGGGGGGAAGCGCCTGCTCGCAGGACTTGACCCGTTTGGCATGCAGGACGCCGAAATGGGGGGGCTTGCATCGGCGGTCGGCGGTGGAGCTTGTGCTGAAGAACACGCTGTGCGCCTTCAAGAGCCAGCCCCTGCCAGCGCTGGAGGAGCGCCTTCGCGAGGCGGCCCTGCAAAGCCTTGGCGTGCGGGGGCGCCCCGGCATTGCCGTCAGCGCCGTCTGCGGCTGGTGTGCAGAGCACCTGCCAGAACAAAGGGCGACGCCCTTCAAGGGCAACGACTGGGATGCGCTGGCCAGGAAGATTGACGGGCAGGCCACGGCCAAGGCGGAGCCGGCCTTTGCCAAAGCCTAGCGCATGCTTCGCGAACTGACGGCCCGCTTTCCAAAGGCGGCCGGCATCCGGCTTGCCTTTTCCGGCCTGCCCAATGCCGTCTGCGGGCTGCCCTCTTTCGTGCCGGAAGACAATGCCCAGGGACAGGCTTCTTCGCACAGGAGTACCGCGTCTGCCAGAATCTGCTGGAGTCCTGCGTGGATCTGCGCGCGAACTTTGCCGACATGCTCCACGGCGAAGGGAGAAGGCTGTCTGGAAGCTTGTCGAGCCCTTGGCGAACATGGACGTGATCATGCCGGACGAGTTCTTTGCCTGATTCCACAGGGCTGTGGAAGAGGACGCGCTCCTGATGCTGAAGGAGTTGCTGGAGTGCTTCGAGCAGCCGGGCAAAAGCTTCGCTGTCTTCATCTCCTGCTGGAACCGGTTGGGCGTGATGCTGCGCGGCGACGACGTGTCGAAGGTGGAGATAATCGGCGTCTACCGGCGCAGGCTCAAGCTGGTCTGCGACGAAATCGAGCAGCGGCGCGTCGTGCCGGAAGGCTCTTGGCAGGGGGCGGAGAGGGCTTTTCAGCATCCCGGGGCAGGGAAGCGTTTTTGACCGGCACCCTCTTTTCTATTAATAGATGCGCTTGCACGCCCTGCGTCCTTCCGGGGGCCGGAGGCGCGCAATCCTCATCATACCGAAGGGAGTTCCTGCCGTGTCTACCATCCGCAGCCTTTCCCGCTTCTTTGCCCTCATGGCTCTGCTCTGCCTGTCCGCCTGCCTGGCGGGCTGCGCCCTGCCGGGCCTCGGCTCTGACAAGCCCCAGCGCACGCCTGGCCTCTCGCCTGGCCCCTGCGTTGTCCTCGTTCTGCCCAACACCGGCAACTTCGCCCCCATTTCCAAGAAGATCGAGACCGGCGCCCAGCTGGCCAAATCGAGCTTCAGCAGGAACGGCGCCACGGTTCACGTCAAAGTTATCTATACCCAGCCCGGCTGGGTGGAGCAGGTGCGGGCCCTGCCCAAGGAATTCGCCGTGGTCGGCGGCTTCCTGCAGCCCGACGTGTTCAAGCAGGCCCTCTCCTCGGGTCTGACCCGCGAGCGCAACGTCTTTGCCTTCCTCGGCAAGCTTCCCGCCGGCACGGAAGGCGTCGATGCCTGGCGCTTCTTCGCAAGCGCCGAAGACCAGGCCGACGCCGTGGTCAGACTGCTGGCCGACGACCTCGGCTGCCGAAGCGTCGGCGCCCTGTATCCCAACGACAAGTTCAGTCTGCGCATGACGGGTCTTCTGGAAGAGAAGCTCGCCGGCAAGGGCATCGTGCTCGCGCGCTCCGCCTACAGCGGCCAGGCCGACGGGGCGGCCAAGCTCCTCGTGGGCTCGGGCGGCGACATCGAAGCCGTCTTCCTGCCGGATTCCTGGAAGCAGATCGACATGCTCAAGCGCTCCCTCGCCAATGCCGGCGCCCCGAGCGCCTACATGGTCGGCACCATGATCTGGAACGGCTTCCTCAACGCCCGGCCCCTCGCCAGCGCGGCCAGCTATCCCTTGGCTGTGTTCCCGAGCAGCTTCTCCCGCTCCGTGGCGCCCGCGCCCTTTAACAGCGGAAGCTACGACGCCTGGCACGCGCTCGGCTACGACTTCGTGCGCTTTGCCTGCCGTCTGAACTTCGAGCGCTCCTATCCTGCGGCCACGGCCAACAAGTACATTTCTGGAGCAGCCAGAATGAACTACGCCCAGGCGCCCATCTCCTACGACGCCGCCGGTCGCGCCCACCAGAAGCTCTTCATGCTCCAGCCCGGCACCCAGGGCGCCGTGCTCGTCAACCAGGCCTCCTTGAAGGCCAA
>JAEEPQ010000099.1 GCA_016284885.1 Desulfovibrio sp. | reverse complement strand
ATCAACCCCAGGGTGGAGGACATGCAGCAGGCCGCGGCTGGCCTTGCCACCGGTCCTGATGCAGGCGGCGCCGGCTTCGAAGCCGTGCTCGGCTTCGGCGGCGGAAGCGCCATCGATGCGGCCAAGGCCCTCGTGCACTACGCCGGCCTCAAGGCCCAGGTCTTCGCCCTGCCGAGCATCGTCGGCACAGGCAGCGAGCAGACCTCCTTTGCGGCCCTCTATCAGGGCACGGGCAAGATATCCCTGGCAGCTCCGGAGCTTCTACCCACCCGCGTGCTCGTGGACGCGGAGCTCTACCGCCAGGCCCCGCCCGAGGTGAAGAACGCGCCTGCCGTCGACTGCCTCTGCCAGGCCATGGAATCCTTCTGGGCCAAGGGCGCCACGGACCAGAGCCGCGCCTATGCCCTGGACTGCCTCAGGCTCTGCGCGGAGACCATGCGCAAGTACGTCATGACCCAGGACGCCGAGGCCGCCCTGCACATGGGACGGGCCTCAGCCCTTTCCGGCATGGCTATCAACATCGCCAAGACCACGGCCTCCCACGCGCTCTCCTACGGGCTTTCGACCCGCTACGGCATTAGCCACGGCCAGGCCGTCGCCCTGACCCTGCCAGGCCTCTTCGCCTTCAATCAGGACGCCGTGCCCGAGCTTCCCCGCATGCTCAAGGCCCTTGGCCTGCATCGAGCGGAAGACTTCCGCTCCTGGTTCCAGGAGCTTCTGCGCGACGTGGGCCTCAAGACCTCCATCGCCGACTTCGATCTGCCGGACTTCGATGCCGGCGTCCTTGCCGACGGCGTTAACCTCGAACGGCTGGGCAACAATCCCAAGCCCCTCGGCAGGGGCGACCTCATGGCCCTCTTCGGCTAGCGCTGGCCAGCTTTCTCAAGACATTTGCCAGCCCCCAGCAGTGCGGGACGCGC
Organism: Desulfovibrio sp.; assembly: GCA_016284885.1. Classification (GTDB taxonomy): domain Bacteria; phylum Desulfobacterota; class Desulfovibrionia; order Desulfovibrionales; family Desulfovibrionaceae; genus Desulfovibrio. The sequence goes on along the minus strand of JAEEPQ010000099.1, from coordinate 8,062 downwards.
CTGCGGGGGACGCGGGGCAAATTGAAAGGAGGCCTTCCCGGCATGATTCCGGGAAGGCCTCCTGGCTTTGCGTCTGGAGTGCGGAGGCGCAGGGTTAGGCCTGGCGCTCGAAGGGATTGTCAGGCATGGCGTGGCCGCGCCAGAGGAAGACGAGGAGGAAGAGGACCGCTAGGCCCGCGCCGATGCAGGTGGCCATGTCCATGGGCAGGCCGAAGCCTATCTTGGCGTTGCAGATGAAGGTGGTGCACACGGCGGTCATGAAGCAGGCCGGCAGGGAGCAGATCCAGTGGAATCGCTTCCTGCGGGCGAGGTAGACGGCGCAGGCCCAGAGGCAGACGCAGGCCATGGTCTGGTTGGCCCAGCCGAAGTAGCGCCAGATGACGTTGAAGTCGACGAGCGTGAGGGCGATGCCGGCAACAAAGAGGGGCAGGGCCAGCAGGATGCGGTTCTTGATGGGGCGCTGGTCGAGCTGGAAGCGGTCGGCCAGGAGCATGCGGGCAGAGCGGAAGGCTGTGTCGCCCGTGGAGATGGGCAGCACCACGACGCCGAGGATGGCGAGCAGGCCGCCGACGGGGCCGAGCAGCTCCACGGAGATCTTCTTGACCACGACGGCAGGCGTCCCGGCCGCCGCCAGGGCTTCGGGGGAATTGTAGAAGGAGAGGCCAAGGGTGACCCACACGAGGCCGATGATGCCCTCGGCGATCATGGCGCCGTAGAAGACCTTGCGTCCCTGGCCCTCGCTCGTCATGCAGCGGGCCATCATGGGGGACTGGGTGGCGTGGAAGCCGGAGATGGCGCCGCAGGCGATCACGATGAAGAGGCCTGGCCAGATGGGAAGCTGCTTGGGATGCTGAGTCTGGAAGAGCGTGTCGAAGTTCACGGTGGGCAGTACCTCGTAGCCCTGGGAGAAGAGGGCCGCGATGAGGCCGAATGCCATGAAGATGAGCAGGGCGCCGAAGAAGGGGTAGATGCGGCCGATGAGCGCGTTGATGGGCAGCACCGTGGCGCACATATAGTAGGCGAAGATGATGCAGGCCCAGCCCCAGAACGGGATGTCGCTGATGATCGGGGTATCCTTGATGCTGGCGAGCAGGCCGGCGGGACCGGAGGTGAAGACGGCGCCGACCATGACGAGCAGGATGAGGCAGAAGATCACGGTGAAGGCCATGACGTAGTGGCCGAGGTTGCGGGCGATGACTTCGGGGTAGGAGGCGCCCCGGTAGCGCAGGCTGATCATGCCGGCGACAAAGTCGTGCACGGCGCCGGCGAAGATGGCGCCGAAGACGACCCAGATCAGGGCGGCGGGGCCGTACTGGGCGCCTAGAATGGGGCCGAAGACCGGGCCAAGTCCGGCGATGTTGAGGAACTGGATGAGATAGATCTTCCACATGGGCAAGGGCACGTAGTCCATGCCGTCGACCATGGTCTGGGCGGGCGTGGGACGGTTGCGGTCGACCCCGAAGATTTTCTCAGCCAGCATGCCATAGACGGCGTAGCCTGCAACGAGCAGGACGAGGCAGAGGAAGAAGTAGGCAGTGCCGGACATAGCAGGAAACCTTATGGAAAGTTTGTGGGTGGGGGATGAAGCCCGCGCGCTGGGCAGCGGGGAGGGCGGAAAAAGCCCCGTCCCTGCCGGCAAGGTGTCCGGAAGGGGTCCGGGGCGGGAAAGCTTGGCAATAGCACTTCAGCCTGCGTAAAACAACGTCAAAGCGGCTGGCTTCAGTCGAGAGAATGTCGACGGAGAAATGCTGGCTAGACGCGCAGGCCTGCCTGGAACAGCATGAGCAGGAAGGGCAGAAGCGCGAGAAGGACGGCGTGCCGGCGGGGCCGGGCAAAGAGCATGCCCCAGCAGGCAAGGCTCAAGCCCGTGACGCAGACGGGCGTGTACTGGGCGAGGGCGGACTTGAGGCCTGCCCCCATGGAGGCAGAGTAGCTGAAGGCGACGAAGCCCGCGTCCAGAAACTGGAAGACCGCGCCCGAGAGGGCGAAGGCGAGGCCCATGCGGGCGCACTGCGCCTCCTCCTGGGGAAGGAGGGGAGCCGTCTTGTCTTCGGCGCGCTTCTTGCGCCGGCGCGCCTCCCGTTCCTCGGCGCTTTCGGGCGCCCTGGCCAGCTGGAGCTGCAGGGCGAGCACGGCTATGGCGCCGGCCGGCATGAGCGAGGCGCAGGACGTGCGCCAGGCGTGGGACAGGAGCACCTCGAAGGCCCGCTGCTGGGTCATGCCCTCGGGCAACCCCATGAAGGGCCAGTTGCGGGAGACGATGGAGGCAAAGCAGCAGAAGAAGGCCGCAAAGGCCGCGGCCGCGGCCAGATCCGCGCGCAGGCGGATGCGCTTCTGCCCCGCCTCCCCGCGGGCCTGGCTCTGGAAGACGGGCTGCATGAGGGGGCCGTCCAGCCAGAGCAGGGCGGCTGCAGCCAGGAAGAGCAGGAAGGTGGTCGTGCAGCCAAGCCAGGGGCCGGAAAAGGGCTGGAAGGGGGGCGGAACCAGGCGGTCCATGCTCATGGGAATGAAGCGCAGATCCACGGCCGTCCTGGCCGCGATGAGGCCAAGACCCATGACCATGCAGCCAAGGCCCAGAGTGCGGTAGAGCCGTGCCGGCTTCGCCAGGAAGCTCCCCTTGGCGCTCCGGGCAAGAAGCAGGCAGAGCCCGAGCATGAGGGGGAGGACGGCGGCTGCGTCCAGGGCGAGAGAAAGCACGCCGTCGCAGGCGCGCCAGACGGGAAGCCAGAAGGAGAGCTGCATGGGCAAAACCGGGCAGTTGGAGGGTGGCAGGAGCGAGCCAGTTTACGGCCTGGCCCTGTCTGGCGCAAGCCCTGCAGGAAGCCCGGCTCAGGCAACATGGGGCGAACGGGTGCAGGAAAGGCTGGAAAAGGAAAGCCGATGGGGGTAGAAAAATCCTTTCAAAAGCATAGAAGCGTTGCCGTCCGGAACCCTTCCCGCCAGCGGCGCATCCGATACACCTTGTGGAGAAGCGCATGCCTGAATCCAAGCCAGCCGCGCCTGCGGCACCCGGCACCCCGAAAGCAGCGCCTGCCGGCTCTCCGGCTGCGGCCCCGTCAGCGGGCGCGCCGTCCAAGCCTCTGCTCCGGCAGGAGAAGGCGCCCGCAGGGGCGAAGACTCTCGGGGCCAAGCCCGAGCGCATACCTCTGACCGGCAGGGACGATCTGGCCGTCCAGCCCGTCCAGCCCGAAGAGACCAAGCCTGCCGCGAAGACCAAGCAGGTTCCCACCCCCCAGGCGACGCCGGCCGTGCCCTCTTCGCTGGCAAGCCCGTCCGCCGCGCCCAGGCAGGGCCACTTCCTCCGCCCCGGCTTCGTGCCGGGACGCCAGCCGGTTCCCGGCAGCGAAGGCACCCAGACGCCGGCCGCCGCCGCTGCAACCAAGCCTGCCGTGCCCTCTGCCGGCGAGCGCCGTCCGGCCGAGCAGCCGCCCATCACCCAGGAGCCCCTGCGCCCCTCGGACGTGGACTTCATGCCCGGCATCCTGCGCAGCCTCTCCATTCTCCTGCGCCTCAAGGGCGTGAGCGTCTCGCCCCAGTTCCTGCGCGCCGGCCTCACCGGCAGCAAGGTGACTCCCGAGGGCTGCCTGCGCGTGGCGCGCAAGGCCGGCCTTTCCGGGCGCATCCTCTACCGCCCCAAGGTGGAGGACATTCCCAAGCTGACCCTGCCCTGCCTCATGCTCCTCACTGGCGACCGCACCTGCGTGCTCGTCTCGAGGACCGACGAAGAGGCCGAGGTCATCTTCCCGGAGACCGACAACACGGCCCAGCACGTTGCCCTGGAGGAACTCGCCAAGGAGTACTCGGGCTACGTGCTCTTCGCCTCCGTGGACGCCAAGCCCGACGAGCGCACCGAGAGCTTCACTATCTCCAAGGGCAAGCGCTGGTTCTGGGACGTCTTGAGCTACTTCTCGCCCATCTACCGGCACGTGGCCCTAGCCAGCATCGTGACCAACCTCATCGCCGTGGCGACGCCGCTCTTCGTCATGAACGTCTACGACCGCGTGGTGCCGAACGCGGCCTACGAAACCCTCTGGGTGCTCGCCGTCGGCGTCTTCATCTCCTACGCCTTCGACTTCGGCCTGCGCAACCTGCGCACCTACTTCGTCGACGTGGCGGGCCGCAACGCAGACGTGGTCATCTCGAGCGCCCTGGTCAACAAGGTGCTCTCCATGCGCCTCGACGCCAAGCCCGAGTCCACGGGCGCGCTCACCAACAACCTGCGCGAGTTCGACCAGCTGCGCGAGTTCTTCTCCTCGTCCACCCTGCTCGCCTGCATCGACGTGCCCTTCCTCATCGTCTTCGTGGCGCTCATCGGCTTCATCGCCGGCCCCCTGTGCATCCTGCCCATCGTCGCCATCCCGGCGCTGGTGGGCATAGGCGTGCTCATCCAGAAGATATCCAAGAAGTCCGCCGAGGCCGGCTACAAGCAGAACATGCAGAAGAACGCCCTGCTCGTGGAAATCGTCAACGGCCTCGAGACCATCAAGTCCTGCCAGGCGGAGAGCCGCATGCAGCGCCTCTGGGAGTCCGTGGTCGGCCTCTCGGCCAAGACCAACTCCGACTCCAGGCGCTACAACAACCTGGCCATCAACTCTTCCCTGCTCATCACCCAGCTGCTCTCGGTCATCCTGGTCATCTGGGGCGTGTACCGCATCGAGGAGGGCCTCATGACCATGGGCGCGCTCATCGGCTCCAACATCCTGCTCGGCCGCACCATGGCGCCGCTCATGCAGGTGGCGAGCCTCCTGACCCGCTTCCAGAACTCTCACGTGGCCCTCAAGGCCTTGGACATGCTCATGGCCCTGCCCAGCGAGAACGAGGCAGAGAAGACGCCCATGGACTTTGGTCTGCTGCGTCCCTCCTTCTCCCTCGAGAGCATCTCCTTCTCCTATCCGCGCGCCAAGCGCCTCGCCCTGGATGGCGTGAGCATCCACATCGAGCCGGGAGAGCATGTGGGCATCATCGGCGCCATGGGCTCGGGCAAGAGCACGCTCTCCAAGCTCATGGCCGGCCTCTACCAGCCCAAGGAGGGCGCCGTGAAGTTCGGCGGCGTGGACATACGCCAGTTCGCCACCACGGAGCTCAGAAGCCGTATCGGCATCTTGCCCCAGGACGTGGTGCTCTTCTACGGCACTGTGCGCGAGAACATCTCCCTAGGCGACCCGACCATCAACGACCACCTTATCCTGCGAGCAGCCGAAATCGCCGGCGTCACGGAATTCCTCAAGGACAACCCTGCCGGCTTCGCGGCCCAGGTGGGCGAAGGAGGCAAGGAGCTCTCCGGCGGCCAGCGCCAGGCCGTAGCCCTGGCCAGAGCCCTGGTGCACGACCCGGAAATCCTCATCCTCGACGAGCCCACCAGCAACATGGACACCGAGTCCGAGCTCAAGCTGCAGAGGAGGCTGCTCTCCGTCGCCCGAGGTCGCACCCTCGTCCTCGTCACGCACAGGCTCAGCATGCTGCGCGTGGTCGAGCGCATCATCGTCATGGACAAGGGCAAGGTGCTCTACGACGGGCCCAAGGACGCCTGCGACTTCATCCCCAGAGAGGAGCAGATGCCGGTGGCCGCGAGGGGCAGGCCCGCGAGGCCCCAGCCTGGAGCGGCACAGCAGCACGTTGCGAGGGGAGGGTAGGACATGAGCGAGACAGCAAAGAAGGCCGAAAGCCTTGAAGCCAGAGCCCGGCAGGAAGCCGAAGCCCAGACGCAGGGCGGTGCGTCCGAAGCCCCGCAGGCCCCAGTTCAGGCCCAAACTCAGGCTGAAGCCGGCAGCGCCGAAGCCAAGGCAAGCGGCGCCGGGCCCGAGGGCGAAGCCGTTGCCCGCATCCAGCCGGCCAAGCAGCAGGTGAGCCTGACGCCCGAGATGCTCCAGCAGCTGGCCAAGGCCGGCGTGAAGCCGGGCGAGGCGGGCGCCCAGCAGCAGATACCGCCGGAGCTGCTCCAGCAGATTCTGGCAGGCCAGGGCGGCCAGGCAGGCGTTCCCGTCCAGGCCGGCGGCCTGCCGGCGGGCCTGCCCATGGGCATGGCCCCCCAGGGCCCCCAGAAGCCCGAGGACCTCACTCTGGATCAGGCCCGCGCCATTGCCGGCCGCCAGGGCGCGCCCACCAGGCGCCGCGTCGAGCGCGACCCCTCGCGCATGGACAAGTCTCTGGCCCTCGATGAAGTGGACAAGGGCGTGAGCGCCTCCAACGCCGCAGGCTTCCTCAGCTTCCTGAAAAGCATCTTTCTCGGCGGCCGCCTTGAGCAGAGCCCGGACAAGGACCTGGGCACCATGCTCCAGCAGGCCATGGCGGGCCAGGGCCAGCCCGGCAAGCGTAGCACCACCATGGGCGGCATGGGCCTCTTCGCCGCCATGGACGCTCCCCTGCGCGGCCTCACGCCCGACGACGTCAAGTACGCCAACGACGTGGACGCGGCCTATTCCCGCAGGCCCAAGTTCGGCGCCCGCTTCCTCTCGGTCTTCATCTTCATTTTCTTCGGCGTCCTGCTCATCTGGTCGGCCTTCGCCGAGATAGACGAGGTCACCCACTCCGAGGGCTCGGTCGTCGGCTCCAGAAAGACCCAGAGCATCTCCAACCTCGAAGGCGGCATACTGCGATCCATGCTGGTGCGCGAAGGCCAGGAAGTGTCCAAGGGCGACGTCATCGCCCAGCTCGACAACGAGATGGCGGCCTCCGCCTACCGCGACGCCGTCAACCGCACCATGGACGACTCCATCGCCCTCATCCGTCTGGAGGCCGAGCTCAAGGGCATCAAGCCCTCCTTCCCCACCGACCTCAAGTCCTGGGCCAGAGACCTTCTCGGCCGCGATCCCGAGCCCGAGGCCCTGGCCGGCCTGCAGCAGAAGATGCGCGACCAGCAGACGGCCTACGAGTCGCGCCTGGCCAAGTACAAGGCCGACGAGGCCGTGCTCGAGGCCCAGATAGCCCAGCGCCAGAAGGACGTGCAGGAGCAGAAGGCCCACCGCGACCAGCTCAGCGGCAGCCTCAGCCTGGCCTCCCAGCAGCGCGACGCGGCCCAGGGCCTGCTCAGCCGCCGCAACTTCTCGCGCATCGAGTTCCTCAACCTTCAGCAGAAAGTGGTCGAGCTCAGGGGCCAGCTGGACATGCTCAACGCCAGCATTCCCCGCGCCGAAGCCTCGGCGGCCGAAGCCCAGCACCGCATCGCCTCCCACAAGGCCGAGTACGAAAGCGGCATCACCGAAGAGATCAACAAGCGCCGCGCCGAGCAGGCCTCCCTGCGCGAGACCCTCTCCGCCGGCAGCGACCGCGTGACCAGAACGGACGTGCGATCGCCCGTCAGAGGCATAGTCAAGCAGATCTACGTCAACACCATCGGCGGCACCGTCAAGCCCGGCGAGCCCATCCTGGACATCACGCCCCTCGACGACACCCTGCTGGTGGAGGCCAGGGTCAAGCCCCAGGACGTGGCCTTCCTGCGGCCAGGCCAGGACGTCATGGTCAAGATCACGGCCTACGACTTCTCCATCTACGGCGGCCTGGACGGCAAGCTGGAGCAGATCTCCGCCGACACCATCGAGGACAAGCGCGGCGAGTTCTACTATCTCGTCAAGGTGCGCACCAAGAAGACAGCCCTCGTCTACCACAACGAGGTGCTTCCCATCATCCCCGGCATGATGGTGCAGGCCGACATCCTCATCGGCAAGAAGACCGTCCTGCAGTACCTGCTCAAGCCCATTCTCAAGGCCAAGCAGAACGCGCTGACGGAGCGATAGGGAGGAAATGCCATGACTCGGAAACCGCCTGCAAGCCGCATGAGCCCACTGCTCGTGCTCCTCGTGACCATGCTCGTCTGGTGCGTCCTCTCCTGGATCTACATCGACCGCGTCTTCAAGTACGTCGAGGACCGCACGGTCAGCCTCCTCAACCTCGAGACCGAGGCCCTGCTGGACGTGGAGGCCGTGGAGAGCAAGATCTGGGGCGGGGTCTTCGGCCACTCGCTGGTGCGTCTTGCCGAAATCCCCGGCGTGGAGGATCTGGCGCGCGACGTCTTCCTGCTCGGCCTTCCGGCCGATAACCTGCGTGGCCTCGCCAACAAGCCCGA
>JAEEPQ010000098.1 GCA_016284885.1 Desulfovibrio sp. | reverse complement strand
ATGGGCTGGGCCAGACACGCATCCCGCTTCCCCTCCAAGTACCGCACAGCCGGCCGCATCGCGGTGCCCGGCGATGTCGTCTGGGTGAGCGCGGCCAGACAGCCGGGCGACAAGGCCAAAGATGCCAAGGACAAGGACGCCAAGGCCAAGGATCCCAAGGCCCAGAAGCCCAAGGACGCCAAGGGCCAGCAGGCGGAAGCTCCCGCCAACGCCATGGGCATGAAGCCCGGCGTCCCCATCCAGCTGAGGCTTCGGCAGATTCCCCTCGTGCAGGGCGCCCTTGTCTCCATCGAGCCCCAGTCCGGCGACGTGGTGGCCCTCATCGGCGGCTACCAGTTCGGCAACAGCCACTTCAACAGAGCCACCCAGGCCCGCCGCCAGCCCGGCTCCAGCTTCAAGCCCGTGGTCTACTCGACGGCACTCGACAACGGCTTCACGCCGACCTCGATCCTGCTTGACGCCCCCTTCGAATGGGTGGATCCCTCCTCCCACAAAGTCTGGCGCCCCGGCAACTTCGAAGGCGGCTACAAGGGTCCCCTGGAGCTGCACACGGCTCTGGCGCTCTCGCGCAACACCACCTCCGTGCGGCTGTGCAAGGCCGTCGGCCCCGAGAAGGTCATCGAGCGGGCCCACCAGCTCGGCATAGACCAGGATTTCCCCGTCAACCTGACCATCTCCCTCGGCACGGTGGCTGTCTCTCCTCTGATGATGGCCCAGGCCTACTCGGCCTTTGCCAACGGCGGCCTCGGCGTGCGCCCGCGCATCATCACCTCCATCAAGGACGCCAACGGCAAGGAGATCTACCGCCAGGACGTGGAGCACTGGCAGGCCGTCTCGCCGGAGAACGCCTTCCAGATGGCCACGCTCATGCAGGAGGTCGTCAACCGCGGCACCGGCACACACGCCCGCATTGCCGGACGCAACATCGCCGGCAAGACCGGCACCACCAACGACACCAAGGACGTGTGGTTCATAGGCTACACTCCCTATCTCTGCACCGGCGTGTACGTGGGCTACGACCACATGCACTCGCTCGGCAGCTACGAGCAGGGCGGCCGCACGGCGGCCCCCATCTTCCGCAGCTACCGCGTCAAGGCCGACGAAGCCTACAACGACCAGCCGCAGGACTTCGTGAAGCCTGCCGGCATCGTCATGTCCGGCGGCCAGGCCTTCAACGGCGAGGTATCCAGCGGCCGGTCCGCCAACGAGGGCGGCTGGAGCCGTGGCTCCGGCGTGCCCGGGCCCGTGCGCAGCGCCCCGCCCGTGGACACGAGCCAGGGAACGGAAGATCTCATGCGCGACTCCTTCTAGCGGAGCCGGAAGCACAGCATGCACATGAACGCGGCCGCAGGAACCTTCCTGCGGCCGCGCTGTCTTCTTCGGGAGCCGGACGCTTCTGGCAGGCGCTGCGGTCCTGGCCCTTCCCCGCGCTCCGGCACGGGCGCCCCCGGACAGGGCAAGAAACGCCCTGCGCAGAAGCGACAGCCCGACCCCGCACCCCGCAGCCACGGACCGCACCTCTGCGGGTCCGCCGCCATTCGTTCGCTTCGGCAAGCAATTGAATTAGACCTTGACATTCAAATTCATTTATTGCTAAAGACCGCTTCGCGCCAAGCCTCCCGGCAACCGGGCCGGCTGCGCATCCGAAGAGTTCGAGGCGGGATCCAGCAGCCTGGAGCCGCCCAGCCACACTTTTGCAAGGAGGTCTTTACCCATGCGCTTGTCCAAACTGATGACACTTGCCGCCGCATGCTTCCTGCTCGTTCCCGGCCTTGCCGCCACGGCAGGCGCAGAACCAACAATGTTCAAGGAGGCTCCAGCCGGCGCCCCGGATCCCGACAAGCTCGCGCAGGACGTCAACGACCGCCTCACCGACGGCATGGTCGATTCGCGCATCGACGTAGAGATCACCCTCGTCAACGCCAACGGCGGCAAGCGCGTCCGCAAGCTCGACCGCTATCAGAAAAACTTCAACGTGACCGACCGCAAGTTCATCCTCGTCTTCAACTCGCCCGCCGACGTGAAAAAGACCGCCTTCCTCGTCTGGGACTACGAGGACGCGGACAAGGACGACGACCGCTGGCTCTATCTGCCTTCCATGAAGCAGACCCGACGCATCAGCGGCGCCAGCAAGAACGACTACTTCATGGGCAGCGACCTCACCTACGACGACCTTGGCAAGCGTCCGGTCAAGAAGGACGCCCACAAGATCATCGGCGAAGAGAACTTCATGGGCCATCCCTGCTGGCTCCTGGAAGCCGTGCCCCACAAGGTGGAGGACAACGACTATGTCCGCCTCGTCACCTGGGTCGACAAGGAATCCCAGGTCATGCGCAAGCGCAACTACTACGACAAGGACGGCCTGCTGAAGGTCCAGACTGCCTACGACATCCGGAAGCTGGACGGCGTGTGGTCCTACATCCACGTCGAGGTAGAAAACCAGGTCAACAAGCACAAGACCGTCCTTATCGAAAGCAACCACCGCTACAACACCGGCATCAAGGACGATCTCTTCCGCGAGTCCGTCCTCCAGAGAGGCGTGATGTAGCGTGCGCCGCCTCCTGCGACAGGGCGCGCTGCTGACGGCTCTCCTCGTCTGGCCAGGGCTGGCGACGGTTCAGGCCTGGTGCGCCGAAGAGGAGCCTGTCCCGGAGCCATTCTGGACGAAGCTCTGGGACAGGTTCGCCTTCGGCGGCTTCCTGGAAACGGCCCAGGCCGTCCGCACGGGCGGCAACCACGCGATGACGGTGTCCTTTCTCCGGGGCCGGCTCGAGGCAAGGTTCGAGACAGACTGGTTCCACGCCTTCGCCAACGCGGAGGTCGAACTGAACCGCCAGGTTGAAGCCATGAACGAAATCCGCCTGCGCGAAGCCTGGGTGGAGCACGACGCCGACCTGTGGGACATCCGCGTCGGACGCCAGATAATCATCTGGGGCCGGGCCGACGGCCTGCGCATCACGGACAACATCTCTCCGCCCGACTATACGGACATGGTCCTCAGGGGGACTGAAGACACCCACAAGCCGGTCACGGCGGTAAAGTTCCGCCTGCTTGGCGAAAGCCTGGCGGCGGAATTCATATGGAAGCCCTTTTCCGAACCCATGGACCTGCCCTGCGAAGACGGGCCGTGGGCCCTGAACCTCGGCATGGACAGGCTGCCGAAGGGCGTGGGGCTGCGAATGGAGGACGATGAAAGGCACCGCGGCGGAGGCATCGACGACAGCGAGTTTGCCGTCAAGCTATCCCGCTCAGGCGCCGGCTTCGACGCCTCGGCTTCGTTCGCCTACGTGTGGGACAGCATGCCGGCCTACGACCTTGCCCTGCAGTTCGAAAGCATGCGCCCCGTCGTGGTGGCTACGCCCAGGCACTCCCGCATCGGCATCTGGGGCCTGGACGTTGCAGTTCCCTGGGACGCCTTCGTGTTTCGGGGCGAAGCTGCCCTTTTCTCCGGAAGGCAGACCTACCGGAAGGACGGCAGCCTGCGCCGGTGCCAGCTGCTCAAGTACCTCGCCGGCGTCGACTGGGATCCGGGCCACGGCTGGAACGTGACGGCGCAGTTCGCCGACGACTGGATACTCGACTACGCAGGCAACCTGAGCGCAGACCAGCACAAGCCCCTGGGCACGCTGTCCGTATCGAAGAAGTTCCTGCGCGACACGCTGGTCTTCAAGGAGCAGGTCTTCAGCTACCTCCACGACGGACAGACCATGAACCGCATCAGCGCCGAATACGATCTCGCCGACGGCCTGAAGCTGTCCGCAGGCTGGGACCACTTCACGGTGGACAACGATTCCTACTACAAAAACTTTGGCAACAACGACCAGCTCTGGTTCAAGATCCGGTACAGCTTCTAGGCCTGCGGCCGGCAAGGAGACAAGCAATGTCAAAATGGTTCATGCCAAGGGAGCCCCTGCCCGCAGCCGCCGGGGTGCGCCTCTTCTGCTTCCCGTACGCCGGCGGCGGGGCCGGCGTCTTTGCTCCGCTCAGGCAGTTCATGGACGGCGTGGCGGCCGTGCAGTACCCCGGCAGGGAAAGCCGGATCGGCGAGCCTCCCCTTGCCGACATGGACAGCCTGGCGAACGCCGTGGTGCGCGAAATAGCGCCCTTCACCGCCCAGCCCTACGCCCTGCTCGGCCACAGCCTCGGCGCCAGGGTGGCCTACGAAGCCGCCTGCCGCCTGAGGGATGCAGGCCTGCCTTCGCCCCGCCACCTCTTCGTGGCAGGCAGCAGAACGCCGCGCATGCCGGAGCTCCACCCTATCCACCACTTGGACGACAAGGCCTTTCTGGAGGGCATGTTCCGCTTTGCGGGCACGCCCGACGAGCTGCGCGGGCACGAAGAGGTGCTGCGCTTCTTCCTGCCCATGCTCAGAGCCGACTTCACCATTTCCGAAACATGGATAGCGCCGAAGCGCCCGCCGCTGGACGTCCCCATCACGGCCTTCTGCGGGGACGCCGACGACGACGCGCCAGCCCGCGACATGCAGGGCTGGTCCGCCTTCACGTCCAGGCGCTTCGGCTTCCGGCTCCTCGAAGGCGCGCACTTCGCCCTCTTCTCCCACATGGAGGAGGCCGCCAGCACCATTCTGGAATGCCTCGGGGGAGACGTCCTGGCCCGTCCCTTCCACGCTCCGCTGGCAGGCTGCGCGGCCGAAGCCGGCACCGCCAGGTCAGCCGGCTGATCCCTCGCCTATTTTTATTGAAAAAGGAATTCAAATTCTTATGCAACCACAGAGGTCTTGCCATGGCTGCCTGCGCTGAGGAAACCCTTTTCCAGATGCTCGCCCGCCAGGCCGCCCGCCTCGGCGGCCGCGAAGCCGTAGCCGACAGTGCGTCGCGCCTTTCCTACTGGGAGCTCCTCAGCCTTGCCGAACGGCTTGCGGGAGGGCTGCACGGACTCGGCATCAGGCGCGGCGACAGCGTCCTTGTCCAGATGTCCAACTGCACGGACATGGCGGCCGTCCTCTTCGCCTGCTGGCGCATCGGCGCCGTTGCCGTGCTGCTTCTGCCGGCCTACAGGGAGGCCGACATCGTCCCCCTGAGCGAGCGCATCCGCCCCGCCGCATGGATAGGCGAAGGCCGCTTCCTCGGCACGGACTACTCCCGGCTTGCGTCCGGCGTGATCGAGGCCTCGCCGTCCATACGCTGGAACATCTGCCGGCAGGAAGGGGTGCCCGGCACGACGTGCCTGAAAAGCCTCATGGAAGCACGCCCCCTCGCTGAAGCCGAAGCGCCCCATCCGCTTCCCGGGGACGTGGCCGCCGTGATCTGCACGGGCGGAACAACGGGCTTTCCCAAGCCCGTGCCGAGGACGCACAGCCAGCTCCTCCAGCTTTCCCTGGCCTGCTGCAGGCGCTGCGGCCTCGATGAAACGCTCGTCTACCTTGCGGATCTTCCCCTGGGCCACGTCTTCATCCTGGCCGTGCCCGGCCTCGTGGGTTCGCTGCTCATGGGCGGGCGCACCGTCTTCGCCGCCACGGCGGCGACGGACGAGGTCTTCCCCCTGGTGGAGGAGGAACGGGCGACCATGCTGACGCTCGTGCCCTCGCTGCTCCCCATCTGGCTCGACGCCGCGTCCTGGGACCCGAGCGACCTCTCCAGCCTCAGCCTCGTCGAAGTGGGCGGAGCGCCGGTCAACGGCGAGACGCTCGCCAAGGTGGCCGAGGCGGTGGACTGCCGGGTCCAGCAGGCCTACGGCTACTCCGAAGGCCTCGTGACTCTGACGCCGCCCCTGGCCTGGAACGAGGTGGGCGACATGTCGGTGCAGGGCATGCCCGTCCACGAAGGCGACGAGCTCAAGATCGTCAGGCCCGACAAGAGCGAGGCCGGCATAGGCGAAAAGGGAGAGCTGATCTCGAGGGGCCCATACCTGTGCCGCGGATACTACTGCGCTCCCGAGCTGGACGGCGCCTTCGACAGCGAAGGCTTCTTCCACTCGGGCGACCAGGCCTACTGGAACGGCGACGGCCGCATCTGCGTGTGCGGACGGCTCAAGGACCTGATCAACCGCAGCGGCGAAAAGTTCTCCCCCATGGAGATCGAAGCCGCCGTCAACCGACACCCTGCCGTGAAGGACGCCGTCGTGGTCGGCGTGCCGGCGGGAGACGAGGGCGATCTCGTCTGCGCCTGGATCCAGCCGTCCGATGCAGAAGGGGCGCCCCCTGTGCCGGATCTGGCGGACCTGCGGAGCTACCTCCTTGACGAGGGGGTGGCGGCCTACAAGCTGCCGGAGCGGCTTCACGTCATCGGCGAGATGCCCAAGAGCGCCTTCGGCAAGATCCTGCGCAGGAAGCTTGTGGAAATGTCCTGACCGGCCGCACCGCCGGCATTGCACCACGTATTTTTCAGTCCAGAGGAAGAGAGGAAAGCAGATGACTGCCATGGGAAAAAGGCCGAACGTGCCGACTGTCGAGGAACTGCGCGCCGCGGTGGCCGCGCTTCTGCCCGAGGGAACAGCGTTCCAGGACGGGGACGATCTCATCGGGCGCGGGCTCGACTCGCTGAAACTGATGCGCCTGGTCAACGGTCTGCGCAGGAAGGGCCTGCGGGCAACGCTGGCAGGCTTCATCGCAGAGCCGACAATTTCCGCCTGGATGCGCCTGCTCTCGCAGACCCAGGCCCCGCAGGTTCCGGCAGGCGCCAGCGGCGAAGCCGCGGCGCAGGCCAGCGCCTCCCCGGCAGGCGTCTTTCCCCTTTCCGACATCCAGACGGCCTATCTGGCCGGCCGCCAGGACGGACAGGTGCTTGGCGGCGTCGGCTGCCACGCCTACCTGGAAATCGACGGGGACAGGGCCCTCGATCCCGCAAGGCTTGAGGAAGCCTGGCGTCGCGTGCTCCAGGCCCATCCCCTGCTCAGGGCGGCCTTCAGCGAGGAGGGCACGCTTACAGTGCTGCCGGCCTCGCCGGCCGAGCGCATGGACCGCTTCGACCTTTCGGGCCTGGACGAAGGAAAGGTCCGGGACGAGCTCGCCCGCCTGCGCGCCGAACGCTCCCGCCGCAAGCTTGCCGTCGAGACGGGGGAAAATGCGGGGCTTGCGCTGTGCCTGCTTCCCGGAGGCCGGTCCCGCCTGCTCGTGGACATGGACATGCTCGCCGTAGACGTGGCGGGCCTGTGCACCGTGCTGCACGATCTCGCCAGAGCCTATGCAGGCGAAGCGCTTTGCGCCGACTGCGCCGAAGACTGGGCCAGGGCCATGCGGCATGATCCCGCAGACGAGGCCAGGGCCAGGGCCTACTGGACGGAACGCCTCCCCAGCCTTCCCGGCGGTCCCGAGCTTCCGCTGGCCAAGCGCCCCGAAGACATCGCACGCACGGCCACGACAAGGCGCAGGCGCCACCTGAACGCCGAGACCTGGAGCGCCCTCGCCAAGGGCGCGGCCTCGTGCGGGGCAACCATGGTAGCCCTGCTGCTGACGGCCTATGCCGAAGTGCTCTCCCGCTGGAGCGGCCAGACACGCTTCCTCGTCAACCTCCCCCTCTCCAACAGGCAGGGCCAGACCGGCACGGCCGGCGAATACACGGGCGTGGAGCTGCTGGAAGCCGCCCTCGATCCCAAGGCCGGCTTCGCCAGCCACCTTGCCGCCGTTTCGGCACGGCTCTACGAGGATCTCGACTGCCGGGCCTGGAGCGGAGTGCGCATCCTGCGCGAGCTCGCCCGCAGGGACCAGGCGGCCCCCGTCGTCTTTGCCGGCAACGTGGACACCGTCCTGCTCTCGCGCGAGGACGAGGCTGTCCTCGGCAAGGTCGCGTGGATGATTTCCCAGACGCCCCAGGTCTGGCTCGACTTCCAGCTCTACGCCGACGGCGGGGGCGGACAGATCCTTGTCTGGGACGCCGTGGAGGAGCTTTTCCCCGAGGGCATGCTCGACGCCATGTTCGAGGCGCTTGGCGGGCTGCTCGAAAACCTTGCCAGCCTTGCCCCCGGCGCTGCCGGAGGCGCCTGGGACGCCCTCCCGGCAGACATCATGCCCGTCGCCCTGATGGACGCAAGCCCAGCTCCCGCCATCGTTGTGCCCGAGGAAAGGGCCTCCTCCCTGCACGGGCCCGTCTTCAGTCAGGCCAGCCTCAATCCCGGCAGGACGGCCCTCGTGGACGCCGAAGGCCACGCCGCCGAGAGCTTCGGCACGCTCGCCTCGCGCGCCCTTGCCGTTGCCAGGGCCGTCAGGGAGGCCGGCGCCGGCGAAGGCGACCTCGTCGCCGTGACCCTGCCCCGCGGCATGGGGCAGGTCGAGGCCATGCTCGGCGTGCTGGCGAGCGGCGCCGCCTACGCGCCCGTCAGCATAGACCAGCCCTACCTTCGAAGAAAAAGCATCCACGAGCGCGCCGGCATACGCCTTGCCGTCACGGATGCCGGGCATGCCGCAAGCCTCCAGTGGCCCGAAGGCTGCCGCCTTCTCGATCTGGCCAAGGCGCTCGAAGAAGCCCCTCTCGAAGCGCCGGCCGAACCCGGTCCGGACTCGCTTGCCTACGTCATCTTCACCTCCGGCTCCACCGGCGAGCCCAAGGGCGTGGAAATCTCCCACCAGGGCGCGGCCAACACCGTCCAGGCCGTCAGCAGGCTGTGCGGCATCGGTCCCGGCGACAGAGGGGTCGCCGTCTCCTCGGCAGATTTCGACCTGTCCGTCTACGACGTCTTCGGCATGCTCGGTGCAGGCGCATCCCTGTGCGTCCTTCCAGAGGCGGCGCGCCGCGACGCCTCCGCCTGGGCGAAGGCCTGCGAAGCGCTGAAGCCTACGGTCTGGAACTCCGTGCCCATGCTGGCGGACATGCTGGCAACAGCCGCCGCCATGGACGGCAGGGACATTTCATCCCTCAGAGTCTTCATGCTGTCCGGCGACTGGATTCCCCTGTCCCTGCCCGCCCGCCTGCGCTCCCTCTGCCCGAACTGCGCCATCGCGGCCATGGGCGGCGCCACGGAGGCCTCCATCTGGTCCAACATTTTCTGGGTCGAGCCGCCCCTGCCTGCAGGCTGGGCTTCCGTGCCCTACGGACGCGCCCTGCCAGGCCAGTGCTGGCGCATCGTCGACGAGGCAGGACGCGACTGCCCGGCCTGGACCCCGGGCGAGCTGTGGATAGGCGGCCGCGGCCTTGCCCTCGGCTACCGGGCCGATCCCGAACGC
>JAEEPQ010000097.1 GCA_016284885.1 Desulfovibrio sp. | reverse complement strand
GGGATCGCTAGTCATTGAAGATTCCTAATAAAAAGATGAAATCTCGGCCTTTGCTAGTCCTCGGCAGAGAACTGCGTCGGCTCCAGCATGTTGATGTCGTCCGCCTTTTCCTCGCCGAGCATCTGCAGGGCGAGGGCGCTTGGGGTCAGCTCGCGCAGGTGCAGGTTGAAGGTGTTGAGGAACTTCGTCGTGAAGAGCTCCTTGACCTTGGTCTGCGTGGAGGCAAACCAGATCTCGTTGGTGGAGGTGTTCCAGAGCACGTTGAATTCGCCTGGGACGGGCAGGAAGCGGCTGCGGAGCTTGAGGACAACCTGCTCCTTGAGCTCCTTCTTGCGCTCGCGGGAGATGAACTTCTTGCCGCTGCGCGCGTTGTCTTCCTTCTCCTGCTTGATCGCCTTGTCGAGGTGCTTGCGGACCACGCCGGCAGGGATCCTGCGGATGTCGAGGCGCAGGGAGAAGGCGAGGTAGTCGCCTTTCTGCGGCGGAGCTGTCACCCACTCGGTGTCCAGGTAGTCGTCGAAGCAGACCCAGCCGTCGGCCTGCAGCTCGGGCAGGTCGTCGATGTCGAGAATGGCGCCTTTTTTCAGGAGATCAGGTATGCTGGCCCAGAGATCAGCGGGCACGGGATCGACGATGGCAAAGCGGGTGAAGCTGCAGGAGGAGTTGAGAAAGCCCATGCAAGGTGCTCCTTGGAAGGTGTGCGTTGAGAGTCCGAAATCTACGCCGTGGCAGGCGTCTCTGGCAAGCCTTGACGCAAGCCGCGGGAGGTGCGCTGGGAGGGGCAGGGGATCGGCCAACAGAGCATGTCCAAGTCGGTGCCGGTGGAATGTCGCAGAATGCCTTTGCCGGCGTGCCTTGCTCTGGGGGCGTGAGCATGGCTGATCCCTGGTCCCTGAGGGGACAGAAAAGTCGCTTGTGTTTTTTTGAAAAAAATACTTGTAAAAACAAATGGTTATGTGATATATCTACCCCAAAGGGCCTCGTGCAGGCGAGGAGGGCGGGAGAGCCTCCGTCCGAGGGCAAGACAGGGTACGGGTCGGCTGGAAGCCTTAGCGCTGTCTGCCTGTGCGTTTCGGCTTGAATGTGCCGTTCGCTGCGCAGACGCGTCGGCTATCCGGCCAGCATGTTTGGACTGGCCTTGCTGAGCGCTGAGGGGTTCATGAAGAGGTTCATGGACAGGTTCATGGAAGGAAGCTTTTGTGGACACCGCAGGCGCGCCAGAAGGCGCTCAGGGAAGCTGAGGAAAGAGAGGATCGGGGCGGGCTGGCAGGGACATAAATTTGAATGTCCCATAACGGTAATTATGTAAACTAAACATCGGGCAGGGGGGCTGCGTCCTTCCGCGGGGTGCGCACAGGAGCCCGCTGACCCTTGGCCTTGGGGTGCCGGACGCCCGCGTCCTTGACGCAGGGACGCACTTCGTCCAGAGTGCAGCTGCGCGCGAAAAGGGACCGGAAAGGCTCGGAACCGCTCGGTACCGCTCGGAACCATGCGCGGCAAAGCCAATCGTTGGAGGTCGAAGCCAGCCCATGTCTGCCGAGAAAGCTGCCGGAAAAACCCCATGGAAAGCTGCCGGAAAAGCCGTCCGGAACAATGCCCGGAAAGACGCCGGCAAAGCCATTGGGAAGATGGCGGAGCGTGTCGCCGCTCCGGCCGAAGGCGAATCCCTGAGACTCAACAAGGCCATCGCCCAGTCGGGCATGTGCTCCAGGCGCAAGGCCGACGAGCTCATTGCCCAGGGCCGCGTCAAGGTGAACGGGCTGCCTGCAGCCGAAGGCCAGCGCGTCCTGCCTAGCGACCAGGTCACCATCGACGGCCAGCCGCTGGGCGCCAGCGAGGAGCTTGTCTACCTCATGCTCAACAAGCCGGTCCAGGTGGTCTCGACGGCCTCGGATCCCGAAGGCCGCCAGACCGTGCTCGACTTCGTTCCGCCCAGGTACCGGAACCTGCGCCTCTACCCTGTCGGCAGGCTCGACTTCTTTTCCGAGGGGCTCATCCTGCTCACCAACGACGGCCCCCTCGCCCACAGGCTCATGCACCCCAGCCACAACCAGAGCAAGACCTATGAAGTGCTGGTCAGAGGCGTGGCCCCCGAATCTGCCCTCGAAACCATGCGGCGTGGCATGGTGCTTGCCGAGGGCGACCGCACGGCGCCTGTCGGCATCGTGGCCGGCGCGACCCCGCGCGGCAACACGGTGCTGACCTTCACGCTCCGCCAGGGCCTCAACCGCCAGATCCGCCGCATGTGCCGCGACGTCGGCCTCACCATCTTGAAGCTTCGGCGCATCGCCGAAGGCCCCCTTGTCCTCGGGCGCCTCGGCTCAGGCGAGGTCCGGGAGCTGACGGCAGACGAGGTCGCCAGGCTGAAGCAGGACGCCTAAGACAGCTCCCCTGCCCCCTGCCCTTTGTCGCAGCCCTTCCCTGCGCGCTGCTCCGCCCGCCCTGCCCTCGCAGGCGCCTGGGGCTGTGGATCTGCAGGCAAAGCTCTGCACGCCATGGCTCCTCAGCTCTGGAATCCCTCCTGCCAGCCTGATGCGCCATGGCGTGCGCCTGCGTGCGCCCCTGCGTCTGCCGGCATCCTGCAGGTGCTGCGCCTAGAGCGCCTGACATGCTTCCCAGCGCATTGAGCAAGGACTAGATGCCGATCCGCGGCATGCCCTCTTGCTTGCCCAAGGGAGCAGCGTTGGCGGCTCCCGCCCCAAGAGCACTGTCCTCTACGATGGTGCACTTTGGATTGCTAAATTTCCCTCCCTTCACGATAGATGGTCTAATGCTCGAGTCGAGATGGCAACCATGAAATTCGCGGAGGAATGCGGTATCGATATCTCCGATCTGAGACTCCTTGATGTCGGTGGCAGGGATGTGCTCTTGGTAAAGCGCTTTGGCAGGATGCCAGTCTCTGGAGGATTTGCACGAATAGCTTACCTCTCAGCACTTTATCTGTGCAGAATGAGTGAAACTGCCCATGAAGCCTTCAGCTATGAAACAGTAGCCGACCATGACGTTCGATGGGGAGTCTCGGACGTGTCATCGATTTTCAAGCGCATGGCTTTCAATTTCTTGTGTCGAAATACTGATGATCATCCACGCAACCATGGTTTCCTCGTTCGAGGAACATCAATTTTCTTAGCTCCTGCGTTCGACATCGTGTCGACGACGTCGGTGCATGGTGTTTGAACATATGTGACGCAGGCGATGAATGTCGGCGCAGAAGGAAAGTACGGCACCATTGCCAATCTGCTTCCGCAGGCCAGCCGCTTTCATCTTTCAGACAGGGAAGCCCGGAAGATAGTCAGCGGCATGCTGGCGCAAATGCCCTGCGGGCAGGCGTTTTTCGAGCGCTTCGGCGTCAGGGAGGAGGAAGCGGAACGCTTTCGCTGGTCCTTTGAGCGCTGGCGCAACGATCCGGACGCGCAGGCCGTTCAGGCCTCGTGTGCGTGAAGGCCTTCTCTGCGCCCTCGAGAGGAGGCCGCGGAAGCTTCGATCGGAAAAGGCGACCCGCACTCCGGTGGGAGCGCAGGCCGCCTTGCCGTGTCAGCTGAAGCGTGCCGAAGCTACTTGCCGGCCAGCAGCTTGGCAACGAAGTCGCCGGCGTCCTGCTGGATGGACTTGAGATGGGCTTCGTCCTTGAAGCTTTCGGCGTAGAGCTTGTAGATGGCCTCGGTGCCCGACGGGCGCACGGCGAACCAGCCGTCTTGGGTGACGACCTTGACGCCGCCGATGGCGGCATCATTGCCAGGCGCCTTGGTGAGCACGTCTTCGACCTTCTGTCCGCCCAGCTCCCCGATGCGCGCCGTCTCAGGCGTCAGGGACTTGAGGACGGTGCGGGTCTTGTCGTCCACGGGGGAGTCGATGCGCTGGTACACGGGGGTGCCCAGCTCGCTGGTCAGCCTGCGGTAGAGCTCGCTGGGGCTTGCGCCTTCCTTGGCCATCATCTCGGCTGCCAGGAGGCAGAGCAGCGGGCCGTCCTTGTCGGTGCTCCAGGTGGAGCCGTCGAAGCAGAGGAAGGAGCCGCCGGCGCTCTCTTCGCAGCAGAAGCCGCACTCGCCGCTGGTCATGAAGGGCACGAACCACTTGAAGCCGGCCGGCGTCTCGACGACCTTGCGGCCAAGCTTGGCGCCCACCCTGTTGAGCAGGTTCGTGGTCACCACGGTCTTGCCAATGCCGCAGGCGGCCGGCCACTGGGTGCGGGTTTTCAGCAGGTACCAGGCGCACACCGAGAGGTAGTGGTTGGGATTCATGAGCTCGTCTCTGGTGACGATGCCGTGGCGGTCGGAGTCGGGATCGCAGGCAAAGCTCAGGTCGAACTGGTCCTTCATGCCGAGCAGCACGCTCATGGCCCAGGGCGAGGAGCAGTCCATGCGGATCTTGCCGTCCTTGTCGCGGGGGACAAAGCGGAAGGTCGGATCCACGCACTTGTTCACGATGGTGAGGTCGATGCCGTACTTGTCGGCGATGGGCTGCCAGAGCACGAGGCTGGCGCCGCCGAGCGGATCGACGCCCAGCTTGAGGCCCGACTTGGCGATGGCTTCCATGTCGATGATGGAGCCCAGATCGTCCACATAGGCCGCTATGTAGTCGAATTCCTGCACCTCGGGCGCCTTCAGGGCCTCGGCGTAGGCCACGCGCTTCACGGCTTTCAGGCCGTCGGCGAGGATCTCGTTGGCTCTGGCCTCGATGACGCTCGTGGCCTCGGTGCCGGCAGGGCCGCCGTGCGGGGGATTGTACTTGAAGCCGCCGTCCGAGGGCGGATTGTGGGAGGGCGTGATGATGATGCCGTCGCCCTGCTCCGCTCCCTGGTGGCTTCTGTTCCACTTGAGGATGGCGTGGGACACGCAGGGCGTGGCGGTGAAGGCCTTGTCCTTGGAGACGCGGGTCTGGACATGGTTGGCTGCCAGAACCTCCAGCGCGGTGCGGTAGGCCGCCTCGGACAGGGCATGGGTGTCGAAGCCGATGAAGAGCGGGCCCTGGAGGCCTTCTTTGGCGCGGTATTCGCAGACCGCCTGGGTGATGGCCGCGATGTGGTCCTCGTTGAAGGTCCGCTTGACGGAGCTTCCGCGGTGGCCTGACGTGCCGAAGGACACGCGCTGTGCCTTGTCTGCGGGATCAGGCGTCAGCGTGTAGTAGGCGCTCATGAGCGCAGGAATGTTTTCGAGGGTTGCGGGATCGGCGAGCTTGCCCGCCTCTGCATGAATCGGCATGGAGAGCCTCCCCTGGAGAGTTGAGGTTGCCGTGCCTGGCACGGCGTTTGCGGAATATCAGCCACCATACGGCAAAGGGCGCCGGAACGCCAGAGCGTCCCGGAACGCTCCTGCGCTCCGGGACGCCGGGGGCCATGGCTTCAGGCCCTCCCTGCAGGAAGGGCTACTTGCCAGGCGCCTGGTCGAAGGCTTCGAGTATGCGCGAGGAGTAGACGAGGGCTGCGCCTGCGTTCATGGCGAGGGCCACGCCGAGGGCGTCGGCTATCTCCTCCTTGGTGCAGCCGAGTTCCTTGGCCTTGGCCGCGTGCACGGAAATGCAGCCGTCGCAGCGCGTGGTGGCGGCCACGGCGAGGGCGATGAGCTCGCGGGTCTTGGGATCGAGCGCCTTGCCCTTGGCCGCGCCCTCTTCGAGGCGGGCGTAGCCGGCGATGGCCTGGGGGTTGGCCTTGGCGAAATCGTCCACGCGTTCCATGAGGCTGTCTCTGACGTTTTTCCAGTCGGGATTGAACATAACGAGTGCTCCTTGGCGGGGGTGTGCGGGCGTTGGGCCCTGGGCTCTGGGAAACTGGACACTGGGAACTGGGGCAGGCAGGGAAAGCGCCCTCTCCAGTATCCTTCTTCTACCTGAGCCTGGCCGCTTCTGTCCACGCAAGACTGCAAGGCGGGCCTTCGCCGGCTGCAGGAGCTTGGGGCAGGAACGCAAAAGGCCGCCCCGGACATGCCGGAGCGGCCTTGAAAGGGCTTGACGGTACAGAGCTCTACTTCTTCTCGAGGGAGACCGTGCGGAAGAGCTGGTCGCCGCGGCGGTTGATCTGGAGGAGGACGGCGCCGCGCTTGACGCCTTCTTCCTTGACCACCTTGGCCAGATCGGCGGTCGTCTTCACAGGCTTCATGTTGGCCTTGAGAATGACGTCGTCGACCTGCAGGTCCGCGCTGGCTGCGGGCTTGCCGTCCTCGATGGCCACTACCACGAGGCCGCCCTGCTCGAGCTTCAGCGCCTTGGCCTCCTCGGCCCTGAGGGGCCTGAGGGTGAGGCCCAGGGTAGCCTCGGCGGTGCTGGCATCGCCGCTGCGGCCCCGGATGGCGTTGTCGGCCGTCAGGTTCTCGCTTCGGTCGCCGAGCTTCACGGTGAAGTCCTGCCTGGCGCCGTCGCGCCACACCGTCACCTTCACTTCCGTGCCTGGCTGGTGCTTGGCGATGGTGCGGAGCAGCTCCGCCGTGTCCTCGATGTCCTTGCCGTTGATGGCAACGATGACGTCGCCGTCCTTGATGCCGGCCTTGTCGGCAGGCTGGTCCTTCTGGACGCTGCCGACGAGCGCGCCCTTGGGCTCGGCGAGGCCGAGCGCCTTGGCGGTGTTCTGATCCACATCCTGGATGCCGACGCCAAGCCACCCGCGGCTCACCTTCTTCCCGCCCCTGACCTGATCGATGATCTCGTTGGCCATGTTGCTGGGGATGGCGAAGCCTATGCCCTGGCCGGAGGCGATGATGGCGGTGTTGATGCCAATCACCTCGCCCTTCATGTTGATGAGGGGGCCGCCGGAGTTGCCGGGATTAATGGAGGCGTCGGTCTGCAGGAAGTTGTCGAAGGCGCCGGCGTTGATGCGGCGGCCCTTGGCGGACAGGATGCCCGCCGTGACCGAATGGTCGAGGCCAAAGGGATTGCCTATGGCCAGAAGCCACTCGCCGACCTTGAGCTCGTCGGAGTCGCCGAACTTGAGGAAGGGCAGATCCTGCTTGATGTCGATCTTGAGCAGAGCCAGATCGGTCTCCTCGTCGGAGCCCACGAGCTTGGCCTTGATAGGCTCGCCCTTGTAGGTTTTCTCGTCGAGGGTGACGCGGATGACCTCGGCGTTGGCGACAACGTGGTTGTTGGTCACGATGTAGCCGTCGGCCGAGATGAGGAAGCCGGAGCCGAGGGACTTCTGCTTGCGGGCGGGGCCGCGGCGGCCCTGGCGGGGGCCGAAGCGGAAGAAGCGGTCGAAGCCGGGAGGCATGTTGCGGAACATGTCGCCGAACATGTCTTCGGGGCCGTTCGCGGCTGCAGAGCGCTCGGTGTTGATGTTGACAACGGCAGGGCCGCAGGAGGCGGCGAGGTCCGTGAACTCGGGAAGGCCGCCGGCGCTGGCCGCCCTCGCGAAGAGGAGGACGGCCAGGCACAGCACAACAGCAGAGAACTGTTTAAGATGCATACAGAACACTCCTTAGTGTTTGTTCTGCATAGCCTTCTGCAAAGCCTGTGCCATAATGCTGTTGCCGTTCGACGCGCCGGCCTTCTGATGCTGGCGCCAGGAGTTGTCCTCGGGCTCGCGGGAGGACTTGCCGCCCTTCTTGCCGGCGCCGGAGCCGCCTTCCTTGGCGGGCTCGGGCTGGGCTTCGACGCCCTTGGGAGCCAGGGTGATGCGGCGGGCGGCCGCGTCGACGCGCTGGATCTCAAGCTCGACCGGAGCATCCTTGTCGAGGCCCTGGAACTGGGTTGCGGTCTTGGTGGAGCGCATGATGCCTTCGGGCAGGAGGCCGGTGATGCCGGGGGCCAGCACCACGAAGAGGCCGAACTTGGAGTGGCTCTCCACCCTGCCTTCGACGGTGGAGCCCACGGGGAAGCGCTCCTCGACGTCGGCCCAGGGATCGCCCTCGGCGTCGCGCATGCTTAAGGACACGCGACGGCTCTCGAGGTTCACGTCCTTGATCTTGACCTTGACCACGTCGCCGGCCTTGACTACTTCCTCGGGCTTGTTCACGCGGCGGCCCCAGGACATCTCGGAGACGTGCACCAGGCCTTCGATGCCGGGCATGACTTCGACGAAGGCGCCGAAGGGAGCCAGGCGCACGACCTTGCCCTCGACCACGTCGCCGATGACCAGCTTGCTGGCCTCGTCGTCCCAGGGATTGCCCATGGCGTCCTTGAGGGAGAGGGAGATGCGGGTGTGCTCGCGGCCGTCGCGGCCCTTCTCCTTGGAGATCTTGAGGACCTTCACCTTGATCTTCTGGCCTTCGCTCACGGCCTCGTCGGCCTTCATGACGCGGGACCAGGAGAGCTCGGAGAGATGGACCATGCCCTCGACGGCGGGAGCCAGCTCGGCAAAGGCGCCGAAGGGGGCGAGGCGGGTGACGGTGCCTTCGACGATGTCGCCTTCCTTCACCTCGGCGAGGAACTTCTCGAGGTTGGCCTCGCGCTCGCGGTCGAGCAGGGCGCGGTGGGAAACCACGATGTTGCGGCCGCGGCTCTCGACGCGGGTGATGAGGAACTGCAGGGTCCTGCCCACGACGCTGTCGGCATCGCCGGCGGCCATCTGGCTGCCGGGGCAGAAGGCGGTCTTGCCGAGCACTTCGACATGGTAGCCGCCCTTGCAGGACTCGATGACGCGGCCGTCGACCGGAATGGCGTTCTCCTTGGCGTCCTCGATGGCCGCCATGCCGGCGCCGTTCATGGACTTGGCAAGAACGATTTCCTGGGAGGTGGCGCGGGTGACCCAGGCCTCGATTTCGTCGCCGGCCTTGACGGTCAGGTTGCCTTCGTTGTCGATGAAGTCCTTGCGGTCCATGACGCCGTCAATCTTCACGCCGACGTTCACGAACACCGCGTCGTCGGTGACTTCGATGACGGTGCCAGTCACTTTCTGGCCCGCCTGGACGCGCACCTGAGAGTTTTCCTGGCTGGCCAGAAGGTCAGCAAAGTTTTCAGAGGCGTCCTCTGCGGGGATGACTTTCTCGTCGCTCATATAGAGATCTCCTTAAAAGAGTTTTTGTCAATTTGAGTTGTACTGCATACACCACCTTTCGGCAAAACTCAATATGGCGCCCGCTGAAAAATCGGGAGAAGGCAGCAGAAAAATTTGGCCCCCGGTGGCCCGGCCGCCGGGGACCATTCGCAGGACCTGTGCTTTCAGCCCCTTCTTTCCTGGGCGCCCCCCCCCTCATCGCGCCCAGGCTGTCTAAAATCTGGACAGGCCCGTTCAAAAAGCGGCCA
>JAEEPQ010000007.1 GCA_016284885.1 Desulfovibrio sp. | reverse complement strand
GCGCCGCGGCGGCTGGACCCGCCGCAACGTGTGGTGCTACTGGCTCAAGACTCCGGTCAACCTGGCTGGCCTCACCATGGGCCTCGTGGGCTTCGGCGCCATAGGCCGAAAGGTGGGCGAGCTCGCCCACGCCTTCGGCATGAAGGTGCTCGCCTGCTGTCGCACGCCCCAAAACCCGCCTAGCTACACGCCCTTCGCCTTTGCCTCCATGGACCAGGTCTTCGCGGAGTCGGACGTGATTTCTCTGCACTGCCCGCTCGCGCCGGAGACTAGGGGCCTCGTCTGCGCGGAGCGCATCGCCGAGATGAAGGACGGCGCCTACATCGTGAACGCGGCCCGCGGAGGCCTCGTCTGCGACGCCGATCTCGCCAGGGCCCTCGTGGAGGGCAAGGTGGCGGGCTTTGCCACGGACGTGCTCTCCACTGAGCCGCCGGCAGAGGACAATCCCCTGCTGGCAGCGCCCAACGCCGTGATCACGCCCCACATCGCCTGGGCCTCGGTCCAGTCCCGCCAGCGCATCATCAGCATGGTCGGCGAGAATATCAGGCGCTGGATGGAAGGCACGCCCGTCAACGTCGTCAACAAGCCGGCACGGCAGGCCTAGGAGCGCTTCTGGGGAATACTGGGGCATGCTTGCCATCGACATCCACACCCACGCCTTCCATCCCCGCATCGCCGCCAGAGCGGTGGCCTCCCTCGAGCGCACCTACGGCCTCCGCTGCCAGGCCTCGGGCCTGCTCGCGGATCTGGAACGGCAGGAGCAGGCGGCCGGCATAGACCGCTACGCCCTCCTGTGCGCGGCCACCTCGGCCTCGCAGGTCGTCCCTGCCAACAACTACGCCATCGAGGTGCACGGCAGCGACGCGGGATGCGGCGTTGCCTTCGGCACCCTGCATCCGGGCTTTGCCAAGTGGGAGGCCGAGCTCGACCGCCTCGAGCGGGCCGGCATACGGGGCCTGAAGCTGCATCCCGACTTCCAGGGCTTCCACATGGCCGATCCAGCGTTCGAGCCCATCTTTGAGGCCTGCAGCGGGCGCTTCGTCATCCTCTTCCACATCGGCAGCTTCACTGAGCACGCCAGCCTTGCGCTCTCCTCGCCCATGGAGCTCAAGCGCATCGTGCACCGCTTTCCGCGCCTCGACGTCATTGCCGCCCACATGGGCGGCTACCGCATGTGGAACCTCGCCATGGACGTGCTCAGGGGGATCCCGCCGGCGCACCTCTGGCTCGACACCTCAAGCACCACGCCCTTCGTCTCCCGCTCGGATCTCGGCCGGCTCTTCGGCCTCCTTCCGGAGGACCACTACTGCTTTGGCACGGACTGGCCCATCTACCGCCCCGAGGAGGAGATGCGGCGCCTCAAGAAGAAGACCGACTGGAGCGACGACCGCCTCGAGCGCCTCATGGGCAACGCGGCCTCGCTCCTTGCGGACTACGGCATGCTGGACGGGACGCGCGGGGCGTAGCTGGGCAAGGCCGTTCACGCATGCCCTGCTTTTGCCGTTGACAGCAAGGTGCGCCAGCATGTAAAGAAGCTCCCAAGCCGGGTGGCGGCAGCGCTGCCAACCCCGTCAGGTCCGAAAGGAAGCAGCGGTAACAGAGGTTGCCGGGTGCCCGGCCCACCAGCGAAAAAGCATCAAGACGCGCCCTGAAGAGGGCGCTCTTTTTTTGCCCGGACTCTGGGGCCCCATCTCCAGGATTCGGGAAGAAGCCTCTTGCATGCAGGGGGACTTGCCGAACGCAGCCTAGAAGTTGCACTCGCAAAGGGTGGGGTTGTGCAGGTCCTCGAAGCGGATGGCGCCCTTGGCTATCTCGCGCCTCAGTTCGCCAAGCCTGGTCTCGAAGTTGGCAGGAAGGCCCCGCTTGGCCTTGAAGGCCTTGGCAACGGCGATGTCCACGCCCTGGTTGGCCAGATCGTAGACCAGAATCTTCGCGCCCTGGAACTGGCCGCTGGCATAGGCAGCAACGATTTCCTCCACGGCCCGGTCGAAGCGCTTGACCACGGAGAAGGGCACCCGGGAGGGCGCCTGGCCGGACTGGTCGCGGTCAAGGCCGATCAGCAGGGCAGGGGAGGACCCGGCGGCGTTGTAGGCGCCGCGGGAGCCGTAGCCGGCTGCGACGAGAATGGCTCCGCAGTTCCTGCCTGCCAGATCGCGTACGGCCTCGCCGGTCTCGAGGGCCTTGTTGAAGCCTGTCATGCGGGCGAAGACGCGCGTGCCGGGCCTCGTGACCTGGGCACCGTCGGTGAAGCCCTTGAGCATGTTCTTCATGACGGGCGTGGGCTCGGAACCGAGCCAGCCGAGGTGCTGGCCTGGCTGGACGAGCATGGCCGCCAGCGCCCCTGCCAGGAAGGTGCCCTGGTTGTCCTCGAAGGTGACGGACATGATGTTGCGGGCGCGCACGCCCGTGTCGATGCAGCCGAACATGACCCTGGGATAGCGGGCCGCGTTGTTGCGCAGGATCTCGTGCAGCCGCCCCTCGGCCACGAGCACGAGGCCGAATCGCTGGCAGGCGTCCTGAAAGACGGCCGTCTGGTCCTGGCTGTCGGGGTCGGCGATGACGACCTCGCCTTGAAGGCCAAATCGCTGGCAGGTCCGGGCAAAGCCTTCGCGCAGCATGTCCGCCATGCCGCCGTCGGGGGCCGCGCTCTCGAGCAGCAGGGCGCAGGCGGGCTTGGCCGCCTCCCCGGCCAGGGCGGGGCAGGCCGGAAGCAGGAGGGCGGGGAGCAGGAGTAGGGCGCCGGCGAGGATCGCGCGCAGGGGCGGAAATACGGACATGGCAGGCCTCCTTGGGGCTTTGCAGGGCTGAAGCTTCAAGCATAGCCAAAAGGGCCTTTCCTGTGAAGAAGCGGGCTGCGCCCTTGAAGAATGCCGTGGAAAAGGCTATTCTGGTCTTTGCGACTTCATTGAATTTTCGGAGCAAGAGCCATGGCTTCCTCCTCAAGCATATATTTCGACAAGAGCGACGAGGTCATCCTCCATCTGGTCAACCGCATCATCGACTCCCGCTCCATTTCCAGCGAACCCGTGCTGGAGCCGCACCTACACCCGCACGGCATCAAGGAGCTGGTGGACACGCCCGTGGCCCGCATGGCCTATGCGGTGGCCAACCTGCTCCGCAACCTCGAGTCCGGCGGCGTCCAGGCCAGAGACCGCCTCCTGGGCCTCCAGGTGCTCTACGACGAGGTCTTGAGCAGCGCCCACACGACCCTGCGGCGCAACACGGCCCGCGTGCTCATGCAGATTATGAAGAGCATCGTGCGCGCCCACGGCAAGGAGCAGCGCCAGCTCAAGCTGGCCCACGACTTCCGGGCCGCCGCCCAGGGCACGCCGCGCATCGTGCGCCGGCTCCTCAAGCGCTACCACCTGCCGGAGATGGACGAGTCCTGGAACCAGATCGCCTTCGACGACCATGTCTACGACATGAACACCAAGGGCCGCAAAAGTCCCACGCACCTCATCATGGACGCCTGGATCAAGGGCATCAAGACCCTGACCGTCATCTACGACAACTGCGTGTCCATCGAGGCTGCCCGGGAGATACTTTCGGCAGCCGCCATCGTCGGCATCAGCGTCCGCATCGGCCTCGAGTTCCGCGTGCCCTTCCGGGGGCGCTTCATCGACGTGCTCTGGGCGCCGCGCGGCTTCTCCTCCAACGAGGACTTCCTCGAATTTCTCGCCTCGGACAAGATGCAGGCCTTCTCGGACAAGGGCCGGGAGGTGGTGAGCTGGGAGCGCGACCAGGTGCTCCAGTTCCTCGCCGTCTGGAACGACAGCCTCCGCCCCCGCTATGCGGCCAAGTACGGCATCGCGATTCCGCCCCTGGGGGCCGACGACTTTCTCAACTTTCTCGGGCGCGGCCACGCCAGCCTGCCGAGGCTTGCCGAGTGCATCTTCCGGCTCGTCCGCGCCCCCATCGAGGCCCGGATCCAGGCCCTGTCCCAGCTGCCGGCCAGCGAGCAGACCGAGGAGCTGCTCAAGAAGAAGGCCAGCCTCGAGGGCATACGCTCCGACACCATCCAGGACGAGTGGCTCAACCCCGATCTGCACGGGGAGCTCCCCCAGCTTTCCCTCCCCAGGGATCTGGAAAAGCTGCCTGAACTCAGGCGTCTCGCGCCCTACGAGCTCATGAAGGAGCTCGCCAAGGTCAACGCCGGCTACCGCATGGTGCTCTGCACCACGGGTCTCTCGGTGCAGGACGTCATGGAGCTGCTCTGGGACTGCAAGGGCATGATCACCCACCTCGAGATCTTCAGCATGCGTGGCTGGATGGACGGCCTCATGCCGGACATCCACGAGATAGGAGAGCTGCAGGTCGCCCTCAACTCCGGCCAGGGCCCCCGCCTCAAGCAGATGGTGCGGCAGATGATACGCGACATGCAGGAGAGTGGCGACGAGGAGCGGCGCGCCAAGTTCGAGCAGATTCTGCACGCCATCCCCACGCTCTGGGAGCACTACCGCCACAGCCCTCTCAAGTCGCGCATCGGCACCGGCTCCTCCAGCCGGGCCCGCAGCTTCGGCATGGGCCTCGTGGTCACGGACACCCTGCCCGCCAGAGGCGTGAAGATGCTGGAAAAGCGCAATCCCTCGCCCGTCATCCCGGTGTGGGCTCCGGTCGAGGAGCACGTCATCTCGCGCGAGCCCGAGGGCTCCGACAGCAAGGGCTCCGACAGCAAGGGCTCCTGGCTGAAGAGCCTCAGCTGGCTGCCCGGCCTCTCCCGCTTCGGCCGCGAGCGCCGCAAGGAGTGGGTTTCTCCCCGCGACAGCATGAGCGTAAGCCAGCATGGCAACATCGCCAACCTCGGCGGCCTCGCTTCCAACAGCGGCGCGCCCATCGAGGACATGGAGGAGGGTGGCAGGTCGCCCGGCATCCACTACCTCAACAGCGGCGTCTCCAACTTTCTCAAGCTCGTCATCGGCTTCGTGCCCGCCTTCCTCTCCTTCATCTACACCCAGGACTGGTGGGTGCTCCAATGGCTCGGCGCCGTCATCTGGTTCGGCATCACGGGCGTGCGCAACGTGGTGCAGATGGTGCTGGCGGCCAAGGGCGTGTCCCGCAACACCCTCCTGCACTGGCGCGACCAGGTCAGCGTCAGCCGGCTCTGCGACTCGCTCATGTACACCGGCATCAGCGTCTTCCTGCTGGAGGTCATCGTCCGCGTCTGGGTGCTGGACGACTTCTTCGGCATGAACGTCGTCACCAATCCGGTGCTCGTCTTCACGGTCTACAACTGCGTCAACGGCCTCTACATCTTCTGGCACAACATCTACCGGGGCTTCCCGCGCTCGGCGGCCTACGGCAACATCTTCCGCGCCGTGCCGGCCATCCCCATTGCGGCCGTGTACCACGCCGGCCTCACCCAGCTGCTCTTCGCCTGCGGCGTGCCGGATCCCAGCGTTTACCTCATCCCGAGCACGGCCGTGGTCTCCAAGGTGGCCTCGGACACGGTGGCGGCCGTCATCGAGGGCTTCGCCGACAGCCACATGAACATGCACATGCGCGCCATCGACTACAGGAAGAAGCTCCAGAGCATCTTTGACTGCTACACCCGCCTGGAGCTGCTCTTCCCCCAGGAGGACGCCCTCATCAAGCTGGCGCGTCCCGGCGGGCTCGAGGGCAGAGGCGGCGCCGAGGCCAAGCGGCTCGAGCGCGCCCTCATCGTCAACGCCCTCGACCTCATGTACTTCTGGTACTGCCAGCCCCGGGCCCAGGACGCCTTCAAGCGCATGGTCGCCGGCCTGACCAACGCCGACCGCACGGTGTTCGCCCTCTCCCAGCTCGTGCTCATGCGCGAGCGCGAAGTGAGCCAGCTCATGGTCGATGGCCTGGTGGGTCGCAGCTTCGCCCGTCCGCTGGCCTTCTTCCTCAACAGGCGCAAGGCCTACGTCAAGGACGTGGTCCATCTCTGTCAGCCCGGCCGCTCCCGCGCCATGAGCACGCACAAGGCCGTCTTCGGCTCCGGCTAGCGCAGGCCCCGGCAAAGTCCGCTCTTCTCAGGGTCCCCTGTCCGCCAGCCAGGCGGGACCTGCCTTCCTCTGGCCTTTCTCCAGCTTCCCTATAGGAGCAACCATGACTGCATCGCCCCTTCTTCTCTGGATGCCCAGCCTCTACAGCACAGCCTCCCAGCCGACGATGGCAGAAGCGCTCTGCCCCGCCGTCAGGCGCCTGTGGCCAGGCTTTCCCGAGAGCATGGCCGCAGGCAAGACCCTGGACGGCGCCTTCGTGCCGGAGGATCTGCCCTACGGCCCCAGGGAGGCCAGGGCCTACCTCAACGACCTCGACACCTACGTCGCGAACCTGGAGAAGAGCTCGGACGAGAGTGGCACCCTGTACGCCATGCAGCAGGACAGGCAGCTCGAGGAACGGCTGCGCGGCGAGATAGACGAGGTGGCAAGGCTCGCGCCCGGGACGGATGTCCGCTGGAGCCGCGATGACGAACGGATCTGGCGCACGCGTGCCCAGCAGATGCTCATCTGGTTCTGGCGCCAGCAGGTGACCCTCAGCGAGGTCGAGGGCCTCGTCGGCAAGGTGAACAGCCTCGGAGACAGCCTCAGCGAGGGCTACGGCGCCGAGGACGGCGGCTCCGCCCTGAAGCTGGCGGAGGACGGCTACTCGCCGTCCATCGACGACATGCTTGCGGATCTCCTGCCCGAATGGCGCATCTGCCTGGCAGCAGCCGCGGCCCTGTGCCCCGGCGCCGTCTTCTTCCTCGAGGGCGAGGCCGCGGAGCAGATGCAGGAGCGCTTCTGCTTCAGCCCCGATCCGGAGCTTGCCAAGGCTGCCGGCATGCCGGAAGGCATGCTTGCGCTCTCGTTCGAGGGCGACGCGGCCGAAATCCTCGGCGACGTGCTCGAAGAGGTCAAGGTGGAGGGCCGCCTGCGCCTTGCCGTGCCCCTGCTGCCGGAAACGGCCGACGGAGGCCTGCATTGAGCCTTGCAGGAGCGCGCTTCGGACGCGCCATCGGACCCGTCAAGGGCGTCGCCTTCGACTGCGACGGCGTCATGATCAGCTCCATCGACGCCAACCGCGAGTTTTACAACCGCATCCTCGCCTACTACGGCCTTGCGCCCATGACGCCCGAGCAGGAGGCCTACGCCTTCATGGCCACCTCCAGGCAGGCCCTCGCACGCATTCTGCCCGAGCGCCTGCACGCCGACATTCCGAAAATGGGTCGCGAGATTGTCGACTACCGGGCGGAAATCATGCCCTACGTGAAACTGTTCCCCGGATTTCTTGATTTCGCCGCGCATCTGCACCACCATGGGATTAGGATGGCGGTGCTCACCAACAGGACGCGGGGCGGGATGCAGGCTGTTCTGGACTTTTTCTCCCTGCCTTCGTATTTTAATCCGGTAGTGACCGCTTCCTGCGGCTTTTCCAAGCCCGATCCCGGCGGCGCCCAGCTCATTCTCTCGCAGTGGGGGCTGGCGCCAGAGGAGGTCGTCTACGTCGGGGACAGCGAGGTAGACCGCCTGACCGCGGAGCGGGCAGGCATCCCATTTGCGGCCCTCCATTCCGATGGCCGCAGGGAACCCTGCGGCGACGTGGAGGCGGAAAGCTACGCCGAGCTGCTGGAACGGCTCGCGCCCTTCATGGATATTCCTTCAGCAATAGGGTAGGCGGAAAGCCAATGTTCGTTGTTGCCAACATCGTCGATGCGGTCGCACAGGTGGCCCACATGCTCATCGGGGCCTACGTCTTCGTGGTGCTTGCGGCCTGCGTGGTATCCTGGCTGCGCGTGGATCCCTGGTCGCAGCCGGTGCGCATTCTGCGCTCGCTCACGGAGCCCGTCTTCGGCCGGATCCGCCAGCACCTGCCCTTCCTCTGCCAGGGCGGCATGGACTTCACGCCCGTGGCAGCCGTCGTCCTTTTGGAACTTATCGACCTGATACTCGTCAGGTCGCTAGCTCAGCTGGCCCGCGCCATGTAGCGCGGCCGGCCCCTACGTATTCAGGCCGCGCGGCGCCCTGCGCCGGCGGTAAACACTCAAGACATGGAGTAGTAGACATGGATCAGCGGGATCTCGATTTCATTGCCAAGAACGCGGAAACTGATCCTGACCTGAAGGCTGCTTGGGAAGACCACATCCTCCTGAAGAAGCAGGTGGAGAAGCTTGAATCCAAGCCTTTCCGCTCTCCCTCCGAGGAAGTGCAGCTCAAGCAGCTCAAAAAGCAGAAACTCGAAGCCAAGACCCGTCTTGCCGACCTGATCGACGCCAAGAGGGCTCAGTAGGCTCAGTAATACCAGACACGGAGTTGCAAATGGAACTTACAGGTGCGCAAATCCTTCTTGAATCGCTTAAGAAAGAAGGCGTGGATGTTCTGTTCGGGTACCCGGGCGGAGCCATTATCGACATATACGACGAACTGACCAAGCATCCTGAGCTGCACCATATTCTGGTGCGCCACGAGCAGGCTGCCCTGCATGCGGCCGACGGTTACGCCCGTGCCACGGGCAAGGTAGGCACGGCTCTGGTAACCTCCGGCCCCGGCGCCACAAACGCCGTCACCGGCATTGCCACGGCGTACTGCGACTCCATTCCGCTGGTTGTCTTCACTGGCCAGGTGTCTACGGCCCTCATCGGCAACGACGCCTTTCAGGAAGTCGACATCGTGGGCATCACGCGCCCCTGCACCAAGCACAACTTCCTCGTGAAGGACGTCAAGGATCTCGCGAAGACCATCAGGCAGGCCTACTACCTGGCCCGCTCCGGCCGTCCCGGTCCCGTGCTGGTCGACCTGCCAAAGGACGTGCAGCTCGGCAAGACCGAGTTCGTGTGGCCCGAAGACGTCTTCATGCGGTCCTACAATCCCAACTACAATCCCAACCAGGGGCAGCTGAAGAAGGCCATCAAGGAGATCCGCGACGCCAAGCAGCCCGTGATCCTGGCCGGCGGCGGCGTCATCCTTTCCGACGCCTCCTCCGCCCTGACCGAGCTTGCCAGGATGGTCAAGATCCCGGTGACCTGCTCGCTCATGGGCATAGGCTGCTTCCCGGCTTCCGATCCGCTGTGGCTCGGCATGTGCGGCATGCACGGCACGTACGCGGCCAACATGACGCTCAACAACGCCGACCTCATCGTCTGCGTCGGCGCCCGCTTCGACGACCGCGTCACCGGCAAGCTCGACACCTTCGCCCCCAAGGCCCGTGTGGTGCACATCGACATCGACCCCACCAGCATCCGCAAGAACGTGCGGGTCGACGTGCCGGTCGTGGCCGACTGCCGCCTGGCGCTGGAAGCCCTCAACGAGATCGCCCAGACCAAGCTCACCGGCGAGGACTGGGGCAAGGCCAGGGCCTCCTGGCTCGGCACCATCGACTCCTGGAAGCAGGCCAAGCCTCTGCAGTGGTCCAAGGGCGGCAAGTACCTCAAGCCCCAGCACGTGGTCCGCGTTCTCAACGAGATCACCCGGGGCAACGCCATCGTCGCCACCGAAGTGGGCCAGAACCAGATGTGGGCCGCCCAGTTCTATGACTTCGACAAGCCCCGCACCCTGATCACCTCCGGCGGCCTCGGCACCATGGGCTACGGCCTGCCCGCAGCCATGGGCTGCCAGGTGGCCTTCCCAGGCAAGCTCGTCGTGGACGTGGCCGGCGACGGCTCCATCCAGATGAACATCCAGGAAATGGCGACCCTCGTGCAGAACAAGCTGCCCGTGAAGGTCCTCATCCTGAACAACACCTACCTCGGCATGGTCCGCCAGTGGCAGGAGCTCTTCTACAAGCACAACTACAGCCACACCAGCATGACCGGCCAGCCCGACTTCGTGAAGCTCGCCGAGGCCTACGGGGCCGAAGGCTACCGCATCAACACCGAAGAGGAGCTGAAGCCCACGCTCGAGAAGGCCCTGGCCTCCCCGAACCCGGCCATTATCGACGTGACTGTGGAACCTGAAGAAGACGTCTATCCCATGGTGCCCGCAGGGGCCGCCCTGGACGAGATGCTTCTTGTGTAGGAGGGCGTAGAAATGCAAGAAAGACATGTCCTTTCCGTGCTCGTGGAGAACGAGCCCGGCGTGCTCTCCCGCGTGGCCGGCCTCTTCTCGGGACGCGGATACAACATCTACTCGCTCAACGTGGCTCCCGCCCTCGAAGAGGGCACCAGCCACATGACCATCACCACCTTTGGCGACGCCCAGATTCTTGAGCAGATCATGAAGCAGCTGCACAAGATCGTCTCCGTCATCAAAGTGGCCGAATACACCGACATCCCCGCCGTCGAGCGCGAAATGATGTTCGTCAAGGTCCAGGCCGAAGGCGCCATGCGCGGCGAAATCCTGCGCACCGTCGACATCTTCCGCTGCAAGGTCATCGACGTGAGCCCCACCGAGATGACCATCGAAGCCACGGGCGACCATGAGAAGCTCGAAGCCATCATCGGCCTGCTCCACCGCTTCGGCATCAAGGAGATAGCCAGGACCGGCTCCGTGGTCATGCGCCGCTCCAGCCGCGCCGACTAGCATCAGCGACCATTTCCCCGGGCGGGCTTGACAAGGCCCGCCCGGGCGTAGTTTATGTGGCTGTTCGGCTGAACAGGGTTCAGCCCTGCAGTCGCTTCACTTTTTTTTCAGCGAGGAAGCCTCCATGCAAGTCTATTACGAAAAAGACGCCGATCTGAACTACCTGAAAGGCAAAACCGTCGCCATCTGCGGCTACGGCAGCCAGGGCCATGCCCACGCCCTCAACCTCCGCGACTCCGGCGTGAACGTCATCGTCGCCCAGCGTCCCGGCGGCCCCAACTACGACCTGGCCAAGCAGCACGGCTTCGAGCCCGTGAGCGTCGCCGAGGCCGCCCAGAAGGCCGACCTGCTCATGATCCTCCTGCCCGACGAAGTGCAGGCCGACGTCTACAGGAACGACATCGCTCCCTACATGAAGGCCGGCAAGACCCTCGCCTTCGCCCACGGCTTCAACATCCACTTCCAGCAGATCCAGCCCCCCAAGGAAGTGGACGTCATCATGATCGCCCCCAAGGGCCCCGGCCACCTCGTCCGCCGCACCTTCACCGAAGGCGGCGGCGTGCCGGATCTCATCGCCATCCAGCAGAATGCCTCCGGCCAGGCCAAGGAAGTCGCCCTTGCCTACGCCCGCGGCATCGGCGGCGCCCGCTCCGGCGTCATCGAGACCACCTTCCGCGAAGAGACCGAGACCGACCTCTTCGGCGAGCAGGCTGTCCTCTGCGGCGGCCTCTCCCACCTCATCAAGGCCGGCTTCGAGACCCTCGTGGAGGCTGGCTACCAGCCTGAAATGGCCTTCTTCGAATGCCAGCACGAGATGAAGCTCATCACCGATCTCATCTACGAAGGCGGCCTCGCCCGCATGCGCTACTCCATCAGCAACACCGCCGAGTACGGCGACTACGTTGCCGGTCCGCGCATCGTGACCGAAGAGACCAAGAAGGAAATGAAGAAGATCCTGGCCGAAATCCAGGACGGCACCTTCGCCACCAACTTCATTCAGGAATTCAGGGCCGGCGGCAAGGCCCACTTCCTCGCCACCCGCCGCATGGAAGCTGAGCATCAGCTCCAGACCGTCGGCGAGAAGATGCGCGGCATGATGAGCTGGCTCAAGAAGTAGCCCGTCTGCCGTCAGGCACATCGTGCAAGCAAGGCTGGATCCTGTCGCCAGGGTCCAGCCTTTTCCCTTTTCAGGCTGAGACCCCGGACGTGGCCTTCGGGCCTGTACGCTTTCTGGCTGCGGCGCGCGAGAGGCTCGCGTCTGGACTGGAGGTCTTTTCCGGACGGGAGGGAGAGCGGTGCACGGCAAGGCGCAAGCCGCAGCCTGCACCGGCAGGGACGGAGGCGGGAACGGAGTCATGGCAGTGAACGGCAGCAGCGACGAAAGCGGGCGGCTGGCCAGGGTGGCGGAGCGCATGGCGGCCTTCTTCAGCGGGCGGGAACCAGTCCGCTTCCAGCTCCCGGAAGGCTGGATCCACGAGCGCATCAGATCGAAGGGGCTGAAGCTGGAGCGCCTGGCGATGCCCGCGATCCAGAGCTCGCGCGTGCTCCTGCAGCTGCACGGCGGAGGCTACCAGCTCGCCATGCAGGATATCTTCCGCAGGATGGCCGCGCTGCAGGCGCCCTGCGTGGGCGCCGGCGAGGCCTGGATGGTCCACTACAGGCTGGCGCCCCAGCACGTCTATCCGGCAGCCCTTGAGGACGCCGTGACGGCCTGGGATGCTCTGCGCAGTCAAGGGCGCAAGGCTTCGGACATCGTGCTGTGCGCCGACTCGGCGGGCGCCAATCTGGCGCTGGCGCTCTGCCTCGAGCTCAAGCGCCAGGGCCGTGCACAGCCGGGCTTCCTCGCGCTGCTCTCGCCCTGGGCCTGCATGGAGCTGGACTCGCCCTCAAGGCGGGCCAACTCCAGGCGCGACTGCGTGCTCGGGGAGGGAGCCCCCCTCCATCATGCGGTGAGCAGGCCTTCACCCTACGCCGGCAGCCTTGACATCTCTGATCCGAGGCTCTCGCCGGTCTATGCGGATCTCTCGGGCCTTCCGCCCCTGCTTATCCAGGCCGGCGGGCACGAAGCCATCCTGGACGATGCGCTGGCGCTGGCAGCCAAGGCCGCCAGGGACGGCGTCGAGGTCTCCCTTACGGTCTATCCCGGCATGCCGCACGACTTTGCGCTCCTGCTGCCGGATCTGCCGGAAAGCCGGGCGGCCCTGGAGGAACTCAGGGACTTTGCTCTGCGCAGGCATCCCGCTTAAGGCTTGAGTCTGCGACCTTCTTCTGCGCAAGGTCCGTAGCATCCCCGGAATCCCTGGGCTGCGCCAAGGCCCCTGCGGCCTGTCGCCTGCCTTGGCGCGAAGCGGGAAAAGGTGGCTCAGGCCTGCCAGCACAGCGTTCTGTGGCCACCGTCTTCCCGCTCCGGCGGCAGGGCTTCCCGGCACGCTGGCGCGGCGCTGGGGCAGCGCGGATGGAAGGGGCAGCCCTGAGGAATCTTGCCGAGCGGAGGCACCGTGCCGGCAATGGCCGGCAGGCGCTTGAGCAGCATGGCGTCCTTGGATGGCGCCGAGGCCATGAGGCCCTGGGTGTAGGGGTGGCGCGGGGAGAGCAGGACATCGCGCACCGTGCCGAACTCGACGAGCCTGCCGGCGTACATGACGCCCACCATACCGGCCGTCTGGGCGACGACGCCAAGGTCGTGGGTGATGAGTAGCACGCTCATGCCCCGCTGCTCCCGCTGCTCCTGCAGTATGCTCAAGATCTGGCCCTGGATGGTGGGGTCGAGGGCCGTCGTCGGCTCGTCGGCCAGGAGCACCTTGGGCCCGCAGGCAAGGGCCATGGCTATCATGACGCGCTGGCGCATGCCGCCGGAGAGCTCGTGGGGATAGACGTCGAAGCGTGCTTCGGGCGAGGGGATGTTGACCTGCCGGAAGAGCTCCACCACCCGCTCCCTGGCCTCCCGCTTCGAGAGCCCCAGATGCGTGCGCAGGGGCTCCGCAGCCTGGAAGCCCACGGTGAGCACCGGGTTGAGGGCCGTCATGGGCTCCTGGAAGATCATGGCAAGCTCCCTTCCCCGCAGGGAGCGCATGCGGCGCTCAGGCAGGCTCAGCAGGTCCAGGCCGTCGAATGAGACGGCGCCTGCGACGCGGGCCTGGGCGGGCAGGAGGCGCATGCAGGCCTTGGCGGTGAGGCTCTTGCCGCAGCCGGACTCGCCCACGAGGCAGGTGACGCAGGCCTCCTTGACGCTGAAGGAGACGTCCTGCACGGCCGGCAGAAGCCGTCCATCGCCGTCCTCGAAGGCAACGCCAAGGCCCTGGATGTCGAGCTGGCCCATACGCCGCTAGCGGGCGACCTGCACGGCGCGGTGCTTGACCCAGGCCTCGCGCATCATGATGTAGGGATCCACGGCCGCCTTCTTCAGATCGAAGTAGGTGGGAAGCACGTCATCGAGGTCGTTGAAAAAGAAGCCGGTCTGGATGCCCGTGGGCACGTACCAGGGGTGGATGGCGTAGGATGCCCAGAAGGCAGGATACAGGAAGTAGTCGCCGGCCCGGCCGAAGGTTTCGCGCACCGAGGAGGGGCCGATGAAGGGCCAGACGATGTAGAAGCCGTGCCCAAAGCCCCAGCGGCCGAGCGTCTGACCGAAGTCCTCGCCTTCCGGATGCACGGGGACGATGGTCTTCTTGTGCTTGGCGATGTCCACGAGCCCACCGAGGCCGGCCGTGGAGTTGACGATGAAGCGCCCGAACTCCACGCCCGCCTCCTTGAAGCGGAACTGGAGCAGGTTGTTGATGAAGCGCATGGGGAAGAGCAGGTTGCGGAAGACGTTGCTGATGCCGGTGCGCAGCTGCCTCGGCGTGACGGTCTCCCAGAAGCGGTAGGCAGGGTTGGCCACGTAAAGGTAGAAAATGTCGTTGAAGCCGAACCAGAAGCGGTTCCAGGGCTCGATGGGGTCGGCAATGAGCTGGGGCTCGCCGCTGGCGTAGTCGTCGAGCTCCTCGAGCTCGTCGATGGAGGCGGTGACCTGCTGTTCGAGGGAGCGCTTCTTCCTGACAAAGATGCCTGTCGTGGGCAGTCCGCCGCCGCGCTGACCGTAGACGGCGGAGGGCACGGCGTCCTTCGTGCCGGCGGGCTTGGCGACGTTGACGCGGGCTGTCACGGCGCCGGGCCGCTGCGCTGCCGTCGGCTGCTGGCTGGCCTTGGCTCCGGCAGGGACATGCAGGACTGCCAGCCCCAGAAGCAGAGCGAGGGCGAGCGGCAGGAAGCGTCCGGCGAATGTGCTACTTAGCATTGCCGGCATTCCTGGCTTCGAGGGCCTTGGTCTTGACGCGGGCGGTGAGCTCGTCGGGGCTCGAGGTCTGCAGGATGTCCTGGAACTGGGTGCGGTAGTTCTTGACGAGGCTCACGCCCTCGACGATGACGTCGTAGACGCACCAGCCGCCGTTCTTGGGCATCATCCTGTAGTCCACGGGGATCTTCTTGCCGTCCTTCATGGTGAGAAGGGTCTTCTGCTCCACGCGGTCGCCGGCCTGGTTGGCGCGCTCGCCCACGAAGGCGACCTTCTCGCCGTTGTAGCCGTCGATCTTGCCAAGGTAGGTGCACAGGAGCAGTTCGGCGAAGGCATCGGAGAACTTCTTCTGCTGCTGGGGCGTGAAGGTGCTCCAGCGCTGGCCGACGGTGCGGGCGGAGAATTCGGTGAAGTCGAAGATGTGGTAGACTTCGTCCTCGATTTGCCGGCGCAGGGGGCCGCGGGTGGCCGGATTGACGTAGCCGGGATCCTTGATGAAGTTGAGGACGCGGGTGATGGAGTTTTCCAGGGTCTGGCGGGAGGGCGAGGCCGCCTCGCAGGCGTAGGCCGCCAGCAGGACAAAGGCAAAGGCCAGGGCGATGACGCCCGCGCGGAAGGCGGTGAAGCGTGCAGTGCTCATTTTTTCACATCTCCGAAAGCGTATTTGCTGATAAGCGAGCCCAGATCAACGGCGGGCTCCGTGTCGCTGATCTCGCCGCCCCGCGGCAGGATGTCGGGGGATCCGCCGGGGGTGACGGCTATGAACTTGTCGCCGATGAGGCCTGCGGTCTTGACCGAGGCAATGGTGTCGTCAGGGATCTTGAGATCCCGCTCGAAGCGCATGGTGACCACGGCGAGGGTGTCGGTCTCCGTGCGGTGGAGGACGATGCTCTGCACATGCCCCACGGGAATGCCGGCCATTTCCACGTCTGCGCCGACCCGAAGGCCTGAGACGTTGGTGAAGCGGGCCGTCAGCTCGAAGCCGTCGCCGGTGAAGAGCTCCATTTTGCCGAGCTTGACCGTCATGTAGGCGACGCAGAGGAGGCCGATGAGGACGAAGACGCCGACGGCCGTGGCGCGGGTGCTGCTGTTCATGAATGCTGTTCCTCAAGAAGCGCTGCGAGCGCGGTAAAACATGGGAAATATAGCTTCCGGCAGCCTGCAAGGCAAGCTGGATGCCCGGCGGCAAGGGGCTTTCCAGCCCCTGAGCTCAGCTCTCGAGCCAGCGCTTGAGGCTGGCCGCAACGGTGCCGTCCATTGCCTGGGCTCCGCAGTCGTTGACCTCGCCGGCATCGCGGCGCAGGAATTGCCTGAGGTAGGGATCGTCGGCCTTTCTGAGCTCCTCGAGCTTGCCGCAGAAGGAGGAGACGCCGTCCCTGAGCACGAGCACGTGGCCGGCGATGCGCTCGAGGCTGTCGAGGTCGTGGCTGACCACGACGATGGTCATGTCGGGGTAGTGGCGGTGCATGGAGAGGAGCAGATCGTCCATGCGGGCTGCCGTGATGGGATCGAGGCCCGAGGTGGGCTCGTCGCAGAGCAGGATCCTGGGTTCCGCGACGATGGCGCGGGCGAGCCCTGCGCGCTTGCGCATGCCGCCGGAGAGCTCGTTAGGGTAGTAGTCGATGAACTCGGCGAGCCCCACCATGGAAAGCACCCGCAGAGCCTCCCGGCGTAAAAGGTCCTTCGGCAGGGAGAGGTGCTCGGAGAGCGGCAGGACCGCGTTTTCCCCGAGCGTCAGGGCGCCGAGCAGGGCGCCGTCCTGGAAGAGCACGCCCATGTGGCGGCGCAGCCTTCGGAAGGCCTTCCTGTCCATGGTCGAGATGTCCTGTCCGCCGATGACGATGCTGCCGCCCATGGGCTTGGAGAGGCCGATGATCTGGCGCAGAAGGGTGGACTTGCCGCAGCCGGAGCCGCCGAGGATCACCGAGACGGCGCCTCCGGGAAGGACGCCGTTGACGTCGGTGAGCACCCTGCGCTCGCCGTAGCCCGCCTGGAGGCGGTCGAAGCGTATGTCCCAGCTTGCCATGGCCGCTCCTTAGAGGAAGATGGAGGTGAGCACGTAGTCCGAGGCCAGAATGAGAACGCAGGAGATGACCACGCCGCTCGTGGTGGCGTTGCCGACGGCCTCCGGTCCCACGCTGTCTCGGCGCCTGTGGGTGTAGTAGCCCTGGTGGCAGCACACGGTCGTCACCAGCAGGCCGAAGACCACGGCCTTGACGAAGCCGCAGACGATGTCGTCCATGCTTACCGAGGAGGAGATGCGGTAGAAGTAGGCGCCCTGGTTCATGTTGAGCATGGCGACGCCCGTGAGGTAGCCGCCGACGATGCCCACCACGTCGAAGACGGCGGTGAGCAGGGGGAAGGAGACCAGGGAGGCCGCCAGGCGCGGGCTCACCAGATAGGACATGGAGTTGATGTCCATGACGTCGAGGGCGTCGATCTGGTCCGTGATGCGCATGACGCCGATCTCCGCCGTCATGGAGGATCCGGCGCGGCCGGTGAGCATGATGGCGGTGAGCACGGGGCCGAGCTCGCGGATGAGCGAGAGGGAGACCACGGCGCCGAGGAAGCCCACGGAGCCGAACTTGATGAGCGTGTAGTAGCCCTGGAGTCCCAGCACCATGCCGCAGAAGAGGCTGATGAGCAGGATGAGGAAGAGAGACTTGTGGCCAATGACGTAGATCTGGCGCAGCGACCTGGGGAAGATCTTGGCGCTGGCAAAGGTCTGGACAAGGCCCTCGAAGAGAAAGATCGCCACGCTTCCCATGAAGCCGACGGCTTCCAGAAAGGTCCGGCCCACGGCCGCAAAGATGTTGTCCTTCATAGCGTCCCTTTGGGCGCGCCTTGAGGCCTGGGCCTAGCGCTTCTTCTTGGAGAGGAGCATGGGGGCGCCGAGGCCGGCGCTCTTGAGCTTCTGGCGCAGGGCCTGGTCGTCCTTCTCCGTGCCCGTGACGGTGAGGTTGAGGCTGAAGCCCGTGCCGAGGTTGCGGATGACGCAGCTGAAGCCCTTGCGGGCGTAGCGCTTCTGCTCGCTCTTGGCGGCCTCCTGCGACTTCACCGTGGCCAGGCGGTAGGTGTAGGTGAAGGTGGGAACGGCAGGCTCAGCCTTGGGCTTGTCCTGGGGCTTGGGCTTGATGGCGTCCTTGAGCGGCGCCTGCGCCGGAACCGCCGGCGCCTGCGGCTTCTGGGCCTGAGAGCGCTGGGCCTGGCCTGCTTCCTCGACGTCCTGGCCTGTGGCGTCCTGTCCCGCTTCGGCGCCCTGGGCGCCCGCATCCTGGCCGCCGGGGCCGTCCTGCCCGCCTTGTCCGGCAGCGCCGTCCTGGCCCTGCGCGGCGTCTTCGGGCTTCGCGGCAGGCGCCTGGGCCTGCTGGCCTGCCGGCTGCAGCATGCCCGCAATCTCCTCGAGGTGCTTTTCCGGGTTTTGGCCGCGACCGACCATGAAGCCCATGAAGAAGCACCAGCCGAGGGTCACGGCGACGACGGCGACGGCAAGCGCGAAGGCGGGCGCGCTCAGGGTCACGACGAAGTGGGACGTGCCGTCGCGCCCCTGGGTCTGCCGGAAGAAGTTCTGCAGATGCATTGCCATGGCATTCTCCCTGGG
Organism: Desulfovibrio sp.; assembly: GCA_016284885.1. Lineage (GTDB taxonomy): Bacteria > Desulfobacterota > Desulfovibrionia > Desulfovibrionales > Desulfovibrionaceae > Desulfovibrio. The sequence continues at coordinate 19,839 of JAEEPQ010000007.1, read as the reverse complement.
GGATGGCGCCCGCAGGTCGCGGGCGCACAGGCTGCTACATGTGCTCGGGGGCGCTCACGCCCATGAGGGCAAGGCCGCTGGCAACGGCTTGGGCGGCCGCGCGCAGCAGGGCCAGGCGGGCGCAGGCGAGCGCCTTCGTTTCCGCCTTGAGGATGGGGTACTTGGTGTAGTAGCTGTGCAGCATCTGGGCCAGCTCCATGAGGTAGTGGCTCACGTGGTGCACGTTGAGGGTCCTGGCTGCCGTCTCCACCATGTCCTGGAAGAGGGCCAGCTTGCGCAGCAGGAGCATGTCGTCCTGGCTGGCAAGGCCTGCCAGGTCCTTGAGCTCCGAGCGCGCGGGCAGGACGAAGCCGGCTTCCTCCGCCCTGCGGAGCACCGCCTTGATGCGGGCGTGGGCGTACTGGACGTAGTAGACCGGGTTCTCCATGGTGCGCTGCTTCACGGCCTCGAGGTCGAAGTCCACGGCTGCGTCGGTCTTGCGCGAGAGGAACATGAAGCGGGCCGCGTCCACGCCCACTTCCTTGACTACGTCGGCGAGGGTTTCGAAGGTTCCCTTGCGGGTGGACATCTCCACGGGCTTGCCGGCAACCAGCAGGTTGACGAGCTGGATGAGCACCACGTCGAAGGAGCCGGGATCCCGGCCCATGGCCTGGACGGCGGCCTTCATGCGCGGGACGTAGCCGTGGTGGTCTGCGCCCCAGACGTCGATGAGCCAGTCGAAGCCGCGCCCGTACTTGTCGTGGTGGTAGGCGATGTCGGAGGCGAAGTAGGTGAGGGATCCGTCGGACTTGCGCAGCACCCTGTCCTTGTCGTCGCCGAGCTTCGAGGTCGCAAACCACAGGGCGCCGTCCTTCTCGTAGGTGTAGCCGGCGTCCTTGAGCGCCTGGAAGGCCCTGTCCACCTTGCCGCCGTCGACCAGGGTCTTCTCGGAGAACCAGACCTGGTGCTCCACGCGGAACTCGTCGAGATCCTTTTTGATGCCGGCAAGGATCTGGTCCTTGGCGTACTCGTAGCAGCGGTCCTGCCCTTCGGCGTCGGAAAGCCCGGCGAGGCCGGGATCCTGCTCCAGCATCTCGCGGGCGATGTCGACGATGTAGGCGCCGCGGTAGTACTCCTCGGGCTCGGGCATGGGCCGGCCGGCGAGGCCTCTGAGGCGGTACCAGACGGCCAGGCCCAGCAGGCGCATCTGCCGGCCTGCATCGTTGATGTAGTATTCGGTCGTGACCTCGTAGCCGGCCTTGCGCAGGATGCGGGCGAGGCTGTCGCCGGCCGCGGCGCCCCTGCCGTGGCCCACGTGCAGGGGACCCGTCGGGTTGGCGGAAACGTATTCGACGAGGCACTTTCTGCCCTTGCCGGCGTCGGAGGCGCCGAAGGCATCGCCCTGCTCCTCGGCCTCGAGGACGACCCGGCGCCAGAAGTCCTGGGAGAAGGTGACGTTGCAGAAGCCGGGTCCTGCGCTCTCGGCCTTTTCGACGTCTTGGCCGTGCGCCTCGAGGAAGGCGCAGAGCTCGGCGGCCACGTCCCGCGGGGACTTCCTGAGGGGCTTTGCCAAAAGGAGCGCCATGTTGGTGGCGCAGTCGCCGTGCCTGGGATCCTTGGGCGGCTCCACCACGGCCTTGGCCGGCCATTCCAGTCCTTTTTCCTTGAGGAAGTCCGCCAGCGCGGAGCGCACGATGTCGAATGCCTGCATGTCTTGAAACTCCTGAAAATCGTTGACGCCGAGGGGGGAGGGCGCCCGCTAGAGGTAGCTCTCCAGGGAGGCCTGGTCGCAGGCAAGGCCCACGCTCACGCCGTCCATGGAGGGGACGCACTTGGACACCATCTTGCCGAGCACGGCCTTGGGGCCCGCTTCCAGATAGGCGCGCATGCCGTCGCGGTGCATGCTCTCCATGATGTCTATCCAGCGCACCGGAGAGACCATCTGGACCAGCATGGCGTCCTTAATGCTCTCGCCGTCGGCCAGAGGGCCGCCGGTGACGTTGGAGTAGACGGGGCAGGAAGGCTTGCGCCAGACGGCCTTCTTCAGCATCTTGGCCAGTTCGTCGCAGGCGCCCTGCATGCGCGGGGAGTGGAAGGCGCCGCTCACCTCGAGGGCGATGGCGCGGCCCTTGGCCGCCTTGGCCTTCTGGCCCACCATGTCCACGGCCTCGCGGTCGCCGGAGACGACGTACTGGCCCGGGGTGTTGTAGTTGGCAATGAGAATGGTGAGGCCGGTCTCCCTGGCGGTCTCGGCCACCATGGTCTCCACCTCCTCCAGGGCAAGCTTCACGATGGCCGCCATGGCGCCCTTCCTGTCGGGGTCGCAGTCGGCCATGAGGGCGCCTCTGAGCGAGACGGCGGCCAGGGTCGTGTCGAGGTCGAGCACGCCGGCCGCGCACAGGGCGCTGTATTCGCCGAGGCTGTGGCCTGCGCAGGCCTGGGGGCGCACGTTCCTGGAGAGCGCCTGCCACAGGGAGAGGTTCATGGCGGTGAGCGCCGGCTGGAGGGCGCGGGTGTCGGCCATGGCCTCCTTGTCGCCCTCCCAGTAGATGCCCCTCAGGGGCAGTCCGCTGGCGGCTTCGGCCTTCTTCCAGATGTCCATGGCGTCCTTGGAGCTGTCGGCTACGTCGCGACCCATGCCGGGGATCTGGGCGCCCTGGCCTGGGAAAAGAAGGGAGAACTCCTGCATGATGGTTGCGTCCTTTGCGTCGCCGCCACGCGAGGGGAGGCGGGTAGGTGGGGGGAGAGAGGGGCATACAGACTGCCATTTTTACGTTGTTTTGTTTCGGCTTGCAAGTGCAGGGCCTGCGCGGTAAAAGGTAGTTTCGCCGCTCCAGACCTTCGTCTTCCGGGGCCTTTCCTGCGCGGAGCGGCTGACGATGCGCGAAGGCTCCCCTGACGCCGACTCTCCCATGAAGCAGCCATCTCCTACGCCGGAAGCGCTCCGGGCCTTCTATGCCGGCCTTGGCCTCGACTTGGCCATGGACGCGGCCCGGTCCCTCGCGGCCTATCTGGACATGCTCGTGCGCTGGAACCAGCGCATGAACCTCGTCGGCGCGCGCTCCTGGCAGGAGGCCGCGGAGCTTGCCCAGGACAGCCTGCCGCTGGCGCGCCTGCTGGACCAGCTTCCCCTGCCCGCGGCCCCCCGCGTCTGGGATCTGGGCGCAGGCGCGGGCCTGCCCGGCATTCCCCTGCGCTGCGTCTGGAAAAAGGGCCGCTACTGGCTTGTCGAGGCCAGGGAAAAGCGCGCCCTCTTCCTGCGCCAGGCCGTCTTTTCCCTCAAGCTCGGGGGCACGGAGGTCTTCATGGGCCGGGCCGAAGACTTCATGGCCAGGGAAGGGGCCTGCGACGTGCTGGTGAGCCGGGCCTTCATGCCCTGGGAAAAGCTGCTTGCCTTCGCCGGCCCCCGCGTGGCCGGCGGGGGCTTTGCCGTCTTCATGCTGAACGAATCCCTCCAGGGCCGCCCCCTTCCCGCCGGCTGGCGCCTGTACGCCGAAGCGGTCTACGAGGCTGGCGGCAAGCGCCGGCAGCTCTGCGCCCTTGCCCCCCTTGACAGGGAAGGGCAGGGGGAGGCGGACGCATGAACGGCGACCAGGCCTTTTCCGCCTTCACGGACGCCGGCGACAGGGCATGGCGGCTGAAGGGTTGCTTCTGGATCCTCGTCACGGTGCTCCTGGCCTTTGCAATGCGCATGCTCGAGTGGCCCGCCTGGCACGATCCCGAGTTCCGCCTGAGCGGCGAATGGCTGCTCGCCACCCACGATGCCTACCACTGGGTCGCCGGCGCCGAAGGCTTCGGCTTCGGCGCGGGGCATCCCATGAGCGAGATGCTCCGGCTCATGGCTAAGGCCGTGAACCTGCCTCCCGTGGCCGTGGCCTTCTGGTTTCCGGCCGTGCTCTCGAGCCTCGTGGCCGGCACGGTCTGCGCCTGGGTCTGGGCCCTGGGAAGCCTAGAGGCGGGCGTGGCCGCAGGCCTGCTGACCTCCATCGCACCCGGCTTTCTCGCCAGAACCCTGCTTGGCTTCTACGACACCGACCTCGTCACGCTCTTCTTCCCGCTCTTCATGACCCTGGCGCCCGCCAGCTGGGCCATGCGCTTCATGCTCGTGCCCAACATGCTGCTCCAGAAGCTGGCGGCCAGCTTCGGCCCGCAGTCCATGCGGCGCTTCTTTGGGGGCGCCTCCCAGATGCACTTCGGCAACCCCCTGCGCTGGCAGTGGGTCTGCGTGCTCGGGCTTTCCGGCGTCGTCTCCTGGTGGACCCAGGAGTGGCACTCGGTCTTTCCCTACCTCATCCGCTACAACGTGCTCCTGCTCCTGTGCATGAGCCTCTTTCTGGCCCCCCGGGGACGCAGGAAGCTGCTCCTCGTCGGCGCCATGGCCTACGCCCTGCCGGCCCTGGCCGGCCCCTGGGGCTTCGGGCTCAGCGTTGCCGTCATGTTCGCCGTGACCAGAAGCGCCAGGCTCCAGCGCTTCTTCACCGACTGGCGCGTGCTCTCCCTGCTGTGGCTTGCCGCCTTCTGGCTCATGGTCAGTGGCGAGATCTTCGCTGCCATTGCCAACCACGTCCAGGCCTACCTCAAGCACGCGGCCGACGCCAAGGGCGAGGGCGAGGCGGCCATCGTCTTCCCTTCGGTGGCCCAGTCCATCATCGAGGTGCAGGACTTGAGCCTGAGGGCGGCCCTTTCCTACTTCCATCCCTGGATGGAGGCCTCGTTGGCGGGCCTTGCCGGCTACGCCCTGGTCTGCTTCCGCCGTCCCGGCGCCCTCTTCCTGCTCCCGCTGGCATCTCTGGCTATCTTAAGCACCAAGCTCGGCGGCCGCATGGTCATGTTCGGCGCGCCCGTGGTCGCCATCGGCATCGTCCTGCCAGTGTGCTGGTGCCTGCAGCGCCTCGTCGCCGAACGCTTCCGCGGGGCGCCCTGCGGCGTAGCGGCCAGCGTCCTCGTTGGCACCCTGCTCGTTGCCCCCTTCCTGGAGCTCATTCCCGCCATGAGCCAGGGACCCATGATCAACCGTCGCCATGCCGAAGCCCTGGCCCGCATCCAGACCATCACGCCGAAAAACGCCATGGTATGGCTGTGGTGGGACTGGGGCTATGCGGCCCACCACTTCTCCCGCAGGGCCACCATCGCCGACGGCGCCCAGCACGGCGGCCCCTCTCTCTACCTGCCGGCAGCCGTCTTCGCGACGGACAATCCCCGCTTCGCCCGCCAGCTCATACGCTATACCGCCGAAGCCGGCGGAACGCCTGGCGACGTCTTCAAGGGGATGGACGCCGTCCAGGCCCAGGCCCTCGTGGAGCGGCTCCGCTCGCCGGACACCCCGCTCGTCACGGGCAAGGGCCGGCAGTTCATCGTGGTCAGCTTCGAGATGCTGCGCCTGGGCTTCTGGATCTCCAACTTCGGCGGCTGGAACTTCCTCTCGTGCAAGGGCGAGGGCGGGGCGCTCTCCATCGTTCCCCAGGCCCTGGCCTACAAGCTCGATGCCGGCCAGGTGCAGGTGCAGGGCGGGGGATCCCCGGTCCATCCCTGCTCCATCAACGTCTTCGAGGAGACCGGCGTCACCTGCCGCAACTACGTCCAGGAGTGGTTCGACAGCCACCGCGATGCCTCGCCCGAGGAGCAGAAGGCCTTCCTCAACACCCGCCGCAACGTGAATTTCTTCTTCAACCGGGTGACAGGCGAGAAGCTCGCCATGGACGCGCGCCTCTACAACTCGCTCATGGTCCAGCTCCTCCTGGCCGACCCCCAGGATCCTCGCTTCTCCCCCTATTTCAAGCTGCTGTACGACAACGTCTTCGCCAGGGTCTACGAGGTGATGTAGGGCGTCGCGACAGGGCTCAGTGGTGGTAGGGGATGCTTCGCCGTATGCACTCGGCGCGGTAGATCTGCTCGAGCAGCACGACGCGCGCCAGCTCGTGAGGCAGAGTCATGCGCCCGAGCCGCACGAGCCGGCGGGCGTGCCTGCGCACCTCGTCCGCCAGCCCGAAGGGGCCGCCGATGACGAAGCAGGGCGTGCCCTGCGCCTCGCGGTCGAGCTTTTCGAGAAAGCGGGCAAAGCCCTCGGAGGTGAACTCCTCCCCCCGCTCGTCCATGGCGAGCACCAGATCCTGGGGGCCCAGCTCCTTCAGGATGCGTACCCCTTCCAGAGCGCTCCGCTTGGCCGGCTCCAGCGACGGATCGGCATCGCGCACCTCGGCCACGGCGAGCTTGCGGAAGCGGGCGATGCGCTTTGCGTACTCCCCGGCGGCATCTTTCCACCAGCCGGTCTTGATCCGGCCCACGCACACAAGACGCAGAGGTTTGCCAAGCATGTCTCTTTCCCCTCTCCCCGTGCCTGCCGCCAGTCTTGACGGGACCGCCAGCCTGCTTCGGGCCGGCGGGCTCGCGGCCTGTCCCACGGAAACCTACTTCGCCGTTGCCTGCGACGCGCGCAATGCGTGCGCCGTGGACAGGGTGTATCAGGCCAAGGGGCGGCTGGCAACGAAGCCCCTGCCCCTCGTGTGCGCGGACAAGGACATGGTCCTGGCCGTGACCGATCTGGATCTGGGAGCGGGAAAGGAGCAGCTGCACCCTGCCTTCTTCGCCTTCTGGCCAGGCCCCTTGACCCTTGTCCTCAAGGCGAGAGCAGGCTTCTTCAACCCGAAGCTCGTCGATGCCAGAGGCAAGATTGCCCTGCGCGTCACGCCCCATCCGGCTGCCCGGGCCCTTGCGCAGACCCTGGGCGGCCCGATCACGGCAACCTCCGCCAACCTTCAGGGCCGGCCGCCGGCGAGGCTGGCTGGCGAGCTCGATCCGGATCTGCTGGCGCGTCTGGACTGCGTCTTCGATGCCGGTCCCGAACCGCAGGGCGGACTTCCCTCCACCATCGTCGAGCCGCTGGGGGGGCTGAAGGCGCGGATCCTCCGGGAAGGAGCCGTGCCGGCCTGCGCCCTGGCGAAGCAGGGCATAGCGCTGGCCTGACGGAAGCGGGGGAGAATGCCTCCCCTGGACGTGCAGGCTTGCGCAGGAAGCGGAAGCCTGCGCCGGGGAAGGCGTCGCGGCGAGCGGTAGCCGCCGTGCTCCTGCCCTTGCATGCGTCCTGCCATGAGGGCATACTTCCTAGGATGCAACAAGGTTAAGGAGGACGATGCATGGAAAAGCAGCTGACCTGCCCCCTGTGCAAGGGTAGCTTCCCCGTTTTCGCCAACCCCGCGCCCACGACGGACGTGATCATCCACGCTCCCGATGGGCGCGTTGTGCTCATTGCCCGCAAAAACGAGCCCCTCGGCTGGGCCCTGCCCGGCGGCTTCGTCGACGAGGGCGAGTACGTGGAGGACGCAGCCCGCAGGGAAATGCAGGAGGAGACCGGCCTCGACGTGGTGCTCGAGGGCCTGCTTGGCGTCTATTCCCGGCCCGACCGCGACCCCAGGCGCCACACCCAGACCACCGTCTTTGTCGGTTTCCCCGCCGATCCTTCGGCGCTCAAGGCTGGCGACGACGCAGGCTCGGCCGTCTGGATCGATCCTGGCAATCCACCCTCCCCCCTGTGCTTCGACCACGCCCGCATGCTGGCCGACTATCTCGAGTACCGCGCAGGCAGGCGCGCCCTGGCCTCCCTTTCCACAGACTGGCTTGCCACGCCCCAGGGCAGGGCCGCAGGCAGGAAGGCCTAGCCGCTTCGCCCCTTCCGGACCTTCCGGATCTTCCGGACGTTCCGCACGACCTGCCCCCCGTCCCTATCAGCGCCGGCGTCTGCCGGCGCCCCCGGAGGTTTCCATGATTACAGCCCTGCTGCAGTGCAATCCCGTCACCGGCGACATCCGGGGCAACGTGGAGAAGATATCCCAGGCGGTGCGCGACGCCGTTGCCAGGTCTCCCCAGGTCAACCTCTGCGTGACGCCCGAGCTTGCCCTTTCCGGCGTCAATCCCGGCGACTACCTGTCTATGAACGACTTCGTCGAAGGTTGCCGCAAGGGTCTGGACACCTTGGCCGAGCGCTTCAAGGACGGGCCGGAGCTGCTCGTCGGGGCGCCGGTGGTGAGCGTCTACAACGCCTCCCTGCTCAGCAACGCGGCCGTCCACGTGCACGGCGGCGGCTGGGACGTGGTGTCGCGCAAGATCCGTCCCAAGAGCAGCCGCGATCCCGAAGCGCGCTTCTTTGACCGCGGCGTGAGCTGCGGCATACTCACCGTCGAAGGCTGGCGCCTCGGCGTGGTTCTGTGCGAAAGCGACACCGAGGCGGAGTTCTGGACCGTGCAGGGCACGGACCACAATCCCCTGCTCGACCTCATCGCCCGCGGCGTGGACGGCCTGGTCTACATGACCGCCGTGCCCTACACCATGGGCAGCCGCGCCGAAACCGAAGCCGTGCTTACCCACGTGGCGGCCCGCCACCACGTCCATCTGCTTAGCGTCAACGCCGTTGGCGGCAACGACGGCCTCGTCTATTCCGGCCAGAGCCTCGCACTCGACCCCACGGGCGCCGTCTACGCCCGGGGCCGGGCCTTCGAGGAGGACGTGCTCGTCGTGGACATGGCCGAAGGCTCCGCCCCCGTGGCGGGCGTCTCCGGCTGCTGGGAGGAGGGCGTGCTCGGCGCGCTCACGCTGGGCACCCGCGACTTCGTGCACAAGTGCGGCGTCTCCCGGGCCGTGCTCGCCCTGTCCGGTGGCATGGATTCGGCCCTGGTGCTCGCCATCGCCGTGGACGCCCTGGGCGCGGACAACGTCACCGCCGTGCTCATGCCCTCGCCCTATTCCAGCAGGGGATCCGTCGACGATTCCGTGGAGCTCGCCGACAATCTCGGCGTCAAGTACGTCGTCGTGCCCATCGAGCCCATGATGCAGGCCTTTGCCGGCGCCATGAAGCCCTGCCTCGACCTCTTCGAGACCTACGAGGGCGACTTCACCTTCGAGAACATCCAGGCCCGCATCCGCGGCACCCTGATCTCCTCCCTGGCCAACCGTGCACGGGCCCTGGTGCTCAACACCGGCAACAAGAGCGAGGGCGCCGTCGGCTACTCCACGCTCTACGGCGACGCCGTGGGCGCCCTGGGCGTCATCGCCGACCTCACCAAGACCCAGGTCTACCAGGTGGCCGAATGGTACAACAAGGCCAAAGGCAGCAACGTCATCCCCCGCGCCATCTTCGAGAAGGCTCCGTCGGCGGAGCTTCGGCCCGGCCAGAAGGATTCCGACACCATTCCGCCCTACGATGAACTCGACCCCATCATCGAGGCCGTCATTTCGGCCGAGTCCCGCGTGCCGACGGGCGACCTTGGCCCCCGCGCCGAGGAGGTGCGCACCCGCATCTTCCGGGCCGAGTTCAAGCGCCGCCAGGAGCCCCAGCCCCTCTACGTGAGCCAGCGCCCCTTCGGCAGGGCCTGGTCTGTGCCGCTGGCCGGCCGCTTCCGCCTGCCCGAATAGCGCGGCCGGCCGCCCCGGCGCCGTCCCAACATTCTCTCCGGACCGGCGCTTGAAGCCTGCGGCAGGCTGGTGTAGGAACGTTCACTTTTTTCACGACAGATATCCTCAGGAGGGATTTCCCATGGCTGAAGCACCAGAAAAAAACCTAGCAATGGACATCGTCCGCATCACCGAAGCAGCCGCGCTTGCCTCTGCGCGCTGGCTCGGCCGTGGCGCCAAGGAATCCGGCGACGGCGCTGCCGTTGAGGCCATGCGCAACAGCTTCACCACGCTGCACATCGACGGCGTCGTGGTCATAGGCGAGGGCGAGAAGGACAAGGCCCCCATGCTCTACACCGGCGAGAACGTGGGCATGGGCGACGGCCCCAGCCTCGACGTGGCCGTCGATCCCGTGGAGGGCACCAACCTGCTCGCTTACGGCCGTCCCAACGCCATCTCCGTCATGGGCGTCGCGCCCCGCGGCTCCATGTTCAGCCTCGACCGCTCCTTCTACATGCAGAAGCTCGTCGTGGGATCCGAGGCCAAGGACGTCGTCGATCTCGACGCACCTGTCGACGTGAACCTGGAACGCGTGGCCAAGGCCCTCGGCAAGAAGGTCAGCGACCTCGTGGTCTTCGTCCTCGACAAGCCCCGCCATGCCAAGCTCATCGAAGATATCCGCAAGGCCGGCGCCCGCATCACCCTGGCCACCGACGGCGACGTGGCCGGCGCCCTCATGGCCGCCGATCCGCGCAGCGAAGTCGACGTCATGATGGGCACCGGCGGCACCCCCGAAGGCGTCATCACCGCCTGCGCCCTCAAGGGCCTCGGAGGCCAGATCCTCGGCCGCCTCGATCCCCAGTCCTATCCCGAAAAGGAAGCCATCCAGAACGCCGGCTGGGATCTGCGCGAAATGCTCTCGACGAATGATCTGGTCAAGTCCGACGACTGCTTCTTCGCCGCCACCGGCATCTCCGGCGGCGACTTCCTCCACGGCGTGCGCTACTGCGGCCGCCATGCCATCACCCACTCCATGGTGCTCAGAGGCAAGACCGGCACGATACGCTACGTGGAGTCCTTCCACGACATCAACCGCCTGCGCCAGCTCAGCGCCGTGACCTACTAGCGAAGGCGCTTCAGCAAAGCTCTGGCGCTCTGCGCCGCCAGCGGCTCCGCCGGGCCGGCCTGCCCGGCGGAGCCCCGTTGTTTCCCGAGGCATGCGGGAGGCATCCATGCTTCGTTTGCTTCTTGTCCTTGCGGCTGCTGTTCCGCTCCTACTCCCCTGCCGGGCTCTCTGCGCCGGTGGCAAGCCCTCCCTCGACCGCATGATAGGCTCCATGATCATGTGTGGCTTTCGGGGCGCCGAACTGGCAAAGGACGATCCCGTCAGGCTTCTGCTGCAGGAGGGCCGTCTTGGCCACGTCATCCTCTTCGACCGCGACATGGCGACCAAAGGCTCCCGCAACGTCGTCTCCAAGGCTCAGTTGAAGCGCCTGACGGACGAGCTGCGCGCCGTTGCCGCAAGGCCCCTCTTCATCGCCGTCGACCAGGAAGGAGGCCGGGTGGCCCGCCTGCTTCCCAGACACGGCTTTGCCAGTCTTCCCTCCGCCAAAGCCATGGGCCAGGGCACGCCCGAAGCAACTAGGCGCCTTGCGCTTGGCATGGGTCGCGAGCTGAAGGAAGCTGGCATCAACCTGGACTTCGCGCCTGTCGTGGACGTCGACGCGACGAAAGGCCCGCGCGTCTCCCTGATCGCTAGCCAGGAACGCTGCTTCGGGCGGGATCCCGAGCTGGCCGCCCGGCACGCCCTAGCCTTCGGCGAGGGGCTTGCCCAGGCTGGCGTCGTCCCCTGCCTCAAGCATTTTCCGGGCCTTGGGTGCGCGTCCGCCGACTCGCATCTCGGCCGCACCGACGTCACGGCCTGCTTCGACAAGGCCCGCGATCTGGCGCCCTACCGCAAGGCAGCGGCCAGTGGCTGGCCCGGCATGGTCATGGTCAGCCACGCCGTCTGCGGCGCCATCGAGCCGGACCGTCCGGCATCGCTTTCCAAGCCCGCCGTTGACGGCATCCTGCGCGGCCAGCTAGGCTGGCAGGGCGTCGTTGTGAGCGACGATCTGCAGATGCGGGCCGTGGCGGACCACTACAGCCTGGAAGAGGCTGTGCGCCTGGCCGTGGACGCCGGCGTGGACATCCTGCTTTTCGGCAACAACCTGCACTGGGACCCCGGCATGGCGGAGCGCGCCTTCACGACGCTGCGCCGCCTGGTCGACGCCGGCGTCGTGCCCCAAGCCCGCATCGAAGCCTCCTGGCTTCGCATCCAGCGCCTGCTGAACCGGCTCGAGAAGGCCGGCCCGGCAGGCTTGTAGCCCGCGCGGACGCCGCGCAAGGAAGACGACTATGCAGACATCCCTGCAGTACACGCTCAAAGCCGCGGCCAGGGGCGCCCTGGCGCTGGCCTGCCTTACCCTCTGTCTGGCCCAGCCGGCCCCCTGCGCAGGACCGAAGCAGAAGGCGCCGAAAGCCGCGCCCAGCCAGGCCGTTCCGGTTCCGGGCCAGGCCTTCGACGTCTACCGGGGACAGCCCGACATGACGGAGGACGAGATCGTGCGCTTTGCCGGCGACATCGGGAGCTTTAGGTCCTGGAGCAGGGCGACGGGCGAAGAGGCGCATCCCGCCCTTGCCGGTGGAAAGCCGGGCTTCGTCTATTCGGCCGCCGCTGCCTCCTGGGCCTCGTCCCGTGGCTGGGAGCCGGTGCGCTTCTTCTGCGTCATGGGGCGCACGGCGGCGGCCATGGCCATGGTTTCCGAAGGCGAGGACTTCAAGTCCCGCCCCAGCGACATGCCTGCCGTCTCCGAGAAGGAATGCGGCCTGGTCCGCAGGCATCTGGGAGAGCTCCTGCGGGCCGCCAGCGGCGCAGACGCGCCGAAGTCTCGCTAGGCCAGGCGTCCGGGCATCGAGGCGGTCCTTCGGGCGCGTCCGGTCCTTTGCGACAGGATAGGCACAGCCCTGGCGCCCTCTGCGCTAGCCTTGGGCCCGCTCGGCCTGGGGCGCGGCTTCCTTTGGCTTCTGGTCCTTTGGCTTCTGGGCGCCGTCGGCCTCGCCCCAGTGGGCGGCCATGAGCTGGCTTCCGAGATCATCGTCCATGCCGTAGCGCTTGCGGAAGGCCTCCTGGCTGTCGGAGTCGCCGATGAGGTAGAGCTTGTCCGCCATCTTGAAGACGTAGGTGGCGACGGGATTGACGGCCACCGAGCCGTCCGCGCTGTGCACGGCGAGCACGCTGCAGCGGGTGTTGTTGCGTATGCCGCTTTCCTTGAGGGACTTGCCGGCGAGGCGACCGTGCACGGTGTAGCAGAACACGGCCAGGCGCTCGTTGAGCATGATCATGCTGTCCGGGGAGAGCAGGTTGACCACGGTGGAGCTCACCATGGAGGAGAGCGAGAGCACAAGGTCCGCTCCCGCCGTGTGCAGGACGCTCACGTTGCGGTCCAGCGAGGCGCGCGAGATGATCTGGGCGTCCGGACGCAGCTTGCGGCAGTAGATGGTGAGATAGATGTTGGAGTCGTCGTCGTGGGTGGTGACGATGATGGAAGGCGCGGTGCGGATGCCGGCCTGCTCCAGCACGTTGAGATCCGCCGCGTCGCCGCACACGACAGGGGTGCCGCCGACCTTGAGGTTTGGCTTCTTGTCCACGATGACGCAGGGAAGTTCGCGCCGGGCGAGACTCCTGGCCACGGCGACGCCCACGCGGCCGGCGCCGAGGATGATGGTGGCCTGCTGCTTTTCCGGCACGCTGTCGGCCTGGCTCACCAGGCGGTTGAAGGCTTCGAGCTGCTCTTCGGTGCCGGCGACGACCAGCACGGTCGAGTTGGTAAAGACCGTGTCCAGGCGGGGCAGGGAGAAGATGCCACGCTCCCAGACGCCGACGACGTTGACGCCGGTGTCGTGGCGCAGGGCGCTTTGCAGGAGCGTCTTGCCGGCGAGGGGCGTGCGCATGACGGGCGCCTCGCCGATGCAGATGCGCCCAAAGCGGCCGAGCACGCTGAGGCGGTGGCTGGGCTTGATGACGCGCCTTGCCAAGGCTTCGCCGAGCAGGCTGTAGAAGTGGAAGCAGCGCGAGCAGCCGGCCATGCGCAGGACGTCCCGGGCCGCCAGCTGGGCCACACCCGTCACGATGGTGAGCTTGGGGGCCGCCTCGCGGGCCGAGAAGACGATGTTGCAGCTGCGCACGTCCGAATCGAGCACCACGAGCTGGGCCGCCTTGTCCGCCTGCAGGCGGCGGTAGGTTTCGGGATTGTCGTGCCAGCCAAGCACGACCCGGAAGCCCTGTTCGATGAGGGTCAGCGCCTTCTGGGTGTCGTCGCAGATGAGAATTGGCTCGACGCCCACGCGGCCGAGGTTGAGCGCCAGATCGAGCGCGATGGCATCGGTGCCGGCAATGAGCACGTGCCCAGCCGTCTCCGGCGGAAGCGATCGCGGCACGCGCTCCTTCTTCTGCCGCTCCAGCCAGGGCTGGTAGACGTGCTGGATGAAGGTGAATGGCAGGAGCACCATGAAGTAGAGCATGCCGAAGAGCAGGACCAGAATGGAAAAAGTCCGGCCGAGATCCGTTGTGAAGGTGATGTCGCCGAAGCCGAGGGTCGTCATGACCGTGAGCGACCAGTACAGGCCCGTCAGCCAGGAGTGCTGCTGGCCTTCGTAGAGCATGATGAAGTGGAAGACGATACTGAAGACCGCGAGCGACAGGACGAGGATGGCCATGTAGCGCCGCACGAACGACTCGTGCTTTCTGGTCGCGCCCTTGGACATGAGGGCCATGAGCAGCTCGAGGGGGAGGAATTTCATCATGCTTGGGATGCTCCGGAGAGGGGAGGGCGCCCGCCGCCTTGGCGGAAGCTTTGCCCTGCGTGCCATATTCGGCCATATGGCCCGTGAGCGCAATGCAAAAGTTCCTGCCAGGGAGCTGTCCGGGCCTGTCCGGATGCGGGACGGCGTAAGTGCATTGCGCAGGCCTGTGAAGTCGATTAAGGTTTTTAGGCTATTTCCAAAGGAGGACGCCACTTATGGTATTCGACACAGTACGCCAGATGGGCGAACGGGCCCGCCAGGCCTCCAGGCTCATGGCCAGCGCCAGCCCCAAGGCCAAGACGGACATGCTCTACGCTCTGGCTAGGCTGCTCATGGAGCACAGGAAGGACATCATCGCCGTCAACGCCAAGGACGTGGAGGAGGCCCGCAAGCTCGGCCTCGATGCGCCCCGCCTCGACCGCCTGACCCTCACGCCGGCCATTGTCGAGGAGATGCACAAGGCCTGCATCCACGTGGCCGACATGTCCGATCCCATCGGCGCCATGGACCGCCAGTGGCAGCGCCCCAACGGCCTCCTTGTCGGCAAGATGCGAGTGCCGCTCGGCGTCGTCGCCATGATCTACGAGGCCCGTCCCAACGTCACCATCGATGCCGCCATTCTCTGCCTCAAGGCCGGCAACGCCGTCATCCTGCGTGGCGGCCGCGAGGCCATCAACTCCAACCGCTACCTCGCTTCCATGCTCCAGCAGGCGCTGCAGGAGGCCGGCCTTCCCGGAGACGCGGCCCAGCTCGTGCAGACCACGGACCACGCGGCCGTGGCAGCCCTGTGCAAGCTCGACGAATTCATCGACGTGATGATCCCCCGCGGCGGCGAGGGCCTGGTGCGCACCGTCACGGAAGCTGCCACCATGCCCGTGCTCAAGCACTACAAGGGCGTGTGCCACTGCTACGTCGACGAGTCCGCAGACCTCGACAAGGCGCTTGGCATCGTGTTCAACGGCAAGGTGCAGCGCCCGGGCGTGTGCAACGCCCTCGAATGCCTCCTTGTCCACAGGGCCTGCGCCGAGGTCTTCCTGCCCATGGTCGCCGTTCGCCTCGGCAAGGCTGGCGTCGAGTTCCGGGCTGATCCGCGCTCCCTCCCCCTGCTCGGAGCCACGGCCAAGCCCATGCAGCCCGAAGACTGCGGCATGGAGTTCCACGACCTCGTCCTCGCCGTGCGCGTCGTCGACTCCATGGACGAGGCCCTGGACCACATCGCCAGGTACAACTCCAACCACACCGAGGTCATCTGCACCAACGACCACGCCAACGCCATGCGCTTCCTCCGCGAGGCCGACGCCTCCATGGTCGGCGTCAACGTCTCCACGCGCTTCAACGACGGCGGTCAGCTGGGCCTCGGCGCGGAGATCGGCATCTCCACCTCCAAGCTGCACTCCTACGGCCCCATGGGCGTCATGGAGCTCACGACCACCAAGTTCGTGGTCTTGGGCGACGGACAGGTGCGCGGCTGATGGCTGAGGGCGCGCCGGACGCAGGGCAGGGCATAGCCCTTCTCGGCGGCACCTTCAACCCGCTCCATGTGGGCCATCTGCGCCTCGCCATCGAGGTGCACGAGGCCTTTGCGGGCATCGTCTCCAGGGTGGACATCCTTCCCAACTCGCGTCCTCCTCACAAGGCCAATGCCGTCATCCTCCCCTTCGCCATCCGCGCGGCCCTCATCCGGGAGGCCTGCGCCCCCTATCCCTGGCTCTTCTGCAACGAGCTGGAAGGGGAGCGCGAAGACCAGTCCTACACATGGGACACGCTCGGCATCTTCGCCGAACGCGAGCCCGGGCGCAGGTTCTACTTCGTGCTCGGCAGCGGGGACTTCGAGATGCTGCCCAGCTGGAAGAACGGCCTGCGCCTGCCGGAGCGCTGCACGCCGGTCGTCGTGCCGAGAGGCTTCTATCCCCTTGAGCGCTTCCAGGCGATGGTCCGGAGCTTCTGGCCAGGGGCGGAGCCGTCTGAAGCCACCGTCCCCGGAGCCTCGGGCATGCGCACGTCTCAGGGCGAGATGCTTTTTCTGCCCGTACCCTGGCTCGACGTGAGCTCCTCCGCCGTCAGGGAGCGCTGGGCGCAGGGCCGTAGCCTCGACTTCCTCGTGCCAGCCGGCGTTGCCAGACTGCTGGAGTCGCGGCGGGCCGACCTTGCCCGGCACTGGCTTGGCGGACGCAAGGCTCCGGGAGCATAGCCCTGGCGCCGTCGCCGGCTAGGCTGCAGGCATGTTCTTGTCCATTTTTTGCCAACAGCCGTTTGCTTTTTTGCGATCGTGAATGTATGTTTTGATCGTCAACGCTGTGCAGTCTCAAGTGCACAGTCTCGGCGCCAATCCGTATGGAGAAGCGTTATCAATCATAGGTTTGCTAGTGAGGGTACGACATGAAGTCCATCCAGAAGATTCTCTGCTCTATCGACCTGTCCGAGCACAGTGCGGAAGTCGCCGAATACGCTTCCCTTATCGCCTCCAAGCTCGGCGCTGAAGTAACCGTCGTCTACGTTGCTCCTACCTTGAGCCAGTACACCGGCTTCAAGGTTCCCCAGAGCGACATCCACGCCTTTGTCGGCGAGATCGTCAGTGGCGCCCAGGCCAGCATGAACGCCTTCGTCGCCGAGCACTTCGAGGGCGTGAAGGCCGAGGGCGAAGTCCTCGTCGGCTACGCCTCCGATGAAATCCTGGCCAAGGCCAAGCGCGACGGCGTTGACATGATTGTCATGGGCACGCACGGGCGCAAGGGCATCGACCGCATCATCTTCGGCTCCGTGGCTGAGAAGGTCGTCAAGAACTCCACTATTCCGGTTCTGACCATCCGTCCTTCCAAGTAGCCTGAATCACAAGAAAAAGTTTTTGAACGGGCGACCGTCCGGATGTGCTCCGGGGTCGCCCGATTTTGTTCTTTGCCTTGGCGCAAACTTTTTTTTCTTAAGGCGGAAAAAGCTGTTGACAGCAGGGGGCTTTAAGCGTACTTCTACACGTGCGGTACGTCTCCATCGTCTATCCGGTTAGGACAGCGGCCTCTCACGTCGCTAAGAGCAGTTCGAATCTGCTTGGAGACGCCATAAATTTCTAGGAAAGACGCACATAGCGATATGTGCGTCTTTTCGTAGGAAGGGCCGAACGCCTGCCTTGCTGGCTGGTCCGGCCTTCTCCGGAGCGGAAAGGTATCGAAGCGGTCGCAACGAGCTCGACTCGAAATCGAGTTGTCCCAGAGATGGGGCACGTGGGTTCGAATCCCACCCTTTCCGCCAGCACATTTCAAACCCGCGGTCTCTTGGGTCCTGCAGAGGACCAGACCGCGGGTTTTGTTGTCTTTTTCCCCGAACCGCGGTAGGAACGGGCCTCTATTTTGATTGCGTACTGGCCGCCTTTCTGGCCGCCTCACGGGAGCAGAGGAGGTCGGGTGGCCAATGGACGCGAAAAAGAGAGCAGATTCAGGCAATAAGGCGCAGAAAAAAGGACGGGGCCGGCCTCGTCTGGCCGAGAACCGTGGCAAGGAACGGCTCACGAACTCCGACATTGAGGCCCTTAAGCCCGAGCGCGGAGAGGATGGGAAGCTTCGGTCGCGCCTGCTCGCCGATGGCAACGGCCTCTTCATCATTGTTGAGCCCAGCGGAAGCAAGCGATGGGAGTCGAGGGTATTCCGTTGCGGGAAGCGCATCCGAATCGGCCTCGGCGTCTGGCCGGAAGCCTCCATCAAGGAGGCGCGGAAACGGCATGAAGAGAACCGGAAGCAGGCCGGGGAAGGCCACGATCCGCGACTTTCAGGGGAGATGTCCTTTGGCGAGCTCCACGAGCGATGGTACCAGTCCATGCGGCCGTCCTGGGGAGACGCCCACGTGGCCCAGCGCCGGACCCACTACGAGACCTACATCGCCGGAAAAATCGGCTCTCTCCCCGCCGCGTGGCTCGAGCCTCAGGACATTGTCCGCGTTGTCTCCCAGCCATCCCTCAAAGGCAAGCGGGAGACGGCCAGGCGCGTATTCCAGTCGATCGCGGGTCCGCTGAAGTACGGCCGGGGGATCGGCGCCGTCCAGTCGGACCCGAGCCGGGACCTTGAGGTCCAGATGATCCTCCAGCCAAGCCATGGCAAGCGCCATTTCGCGGCGCAGACCGACCACGGAGAAATCGGCCGGTTCATGCAGCACGTCTGGAACTATCCGCACTCGCCCGTCGTGCGGGCGGCCCTGCTCATGACGGTCTGGACCGCAGGCCGCTCCCAAGAGGTCCTTGGGGCGCAATGGGAGGAAATCGACCTGGAGTCCGCAACGTGGACCGTGCCCGCAGGCCGGTTGAAGCGCCGGCGGGAGCACCGCGTTCCGCTCCCGCGGCAGGCGCTGGAGCTGCTCAGGGAGTTGAAGGATTCGAGCCGGTCGGCATGGGGCTTTCCGTCCGCGCGTTCGGCGTCCAAGCACCTGTCGGACGGCGCCCTTCTGGCCGCCATCCGCGATCTGGGCTGGAACAAGGAGCAGATGACGCCCCACGGATGTCGCGCCATGTTCTCGACCTACGCCAATGCGGACGGCCAGTGGGAGGCGGACATCATCGAGGCCCAGCTCTCGCACGCGGACAAGAACAGCGTTAGAGCCGCGTACAACCGCAGCGAATTTCTGGAGCGACGGCGTGCGCTGATGCAGTGGTACGCCGATGAGCTGGATCGACTCAGGCTCGGTCTGACCTTTGCCCAGACTGGATTTTATAAACAAACCGGGAAAAATCTGCCATCCTCCCTGGCATGGATACGCATGACATTTCTACTCTCAAGCAAACCCTTTCCGCGCCCGAGGTACTGGAAAAGGTTCGGCAGTGGCTTCTGGATCAGGCTGGACGCACCCTTCTCCAGTTCGCGTACTTTCTCTGCGCAGCGCTTAAGCTGCGCAACGCCTGCGGCAGCTACCGGGATCACACCTGCGCACGGGCTCTGGAGGAGCTTCACCGCGACGGGATCCTCGATCTCCAGAGCTCGCTCCGCTGGGAGCCTCCCAGAGAAAAGCGCTCCCGCAAGCCCCGGTGCCTCCCTGAGCCGGTGCCCCTGCCCGAGGGGGTTCCGGACAGCGTCGAAAAGATCGGGAAGATCTGGATTGTCAGAGTCACAACCGACCTGGAGCTCCTGACCTGGAACACCGCGCTTGAAACCGAGCACGACGTCGGAGCCTCCGTGCCTCCCGGACGTGCGCTCAGACTCCTGTTCTATTCCGTCCACGGCCTTCTGGCGTGCATGTGCTTCTCCTCTGCCGTGGACGCCCTTGCGCTGAGGGACGACTTCGTGCAGTTCACTCCGGAGCAGAGGGACGCGCTCGCCAGGAAAATCATCATCTTCAACAGCCGCCTTCTCGTCCGGACGAAAGGCTGCCGCAACCTGGCATCCAAAGTCATCGCCATGGGAGAAGACTTCGCCAGGAAGGTGTACAGGGATGAATGGGGCGTCGACGCCTGCCTGATCGAAACGTTCGTGAACCCCGCGAAGCACGACGGAGCGTGCTACAAGGCCGCTGGCTACGAACTGATCGGCATGACCGACGGGCGCGGCGACAACGGGGAGGCCATCCGGAAGGGCGGCGAGACGCCGGTGCCCCCCAAGATGCTCTTCATGAAGCTGCTGGTTCCGGACTTCAGAGACCGTCCGGGCCTCGGCC
>JAEEPQ010000096.1 GCA_016284885.1 Desulfovibrio sp. | reverse complement strand
GGTCACGGGCGCGAACTGGCGCAGGTACCTGCGGCAGCAGCAGACCATGCCGCAGTTGCCCACGGCGCCGACCATCTGCGCCTCGTGGCGCACGCCTATCTGCCGAAGCTCGATGCGCACGCGGTATTCGTGCACCAGATCTTTTACAAGCTCCCTGAAGTCGATGCGCGCAGGGGCCGTGAAGTAGAAGATGAACTTGCTCCTGTCGAGGAAGATCTCCACGTCCACGAGCTTCATGTCCAGCCGGCGCCGCTTGACGCAGGCTGCCCAGTAGCCGCGGGCCTTGAAGGCCAGCTCCGCATTCTCCCGCTCCTGCTCGAGATCCTCTGCGGTAGCCCGGCGCACGATGCGCGGCAGCGCGTCCTCGTCCAGGCTTTCCAGATCGGCGTGGGGACCGGAGACGACGCGCGCAAGCGAACGGCCCTGATCCAGATCGACGACCGCCTTCTCGTTGCGGGCAAGATCCACGTCGCTCTGGTAGTAGCTCGTCTGGGCAAGTTTATGGTAGGAGAGACCGTAAATGGGCATAGCTGGAGCATATCCTCGAGTTTTTTACAGTCGTACAGTATCTCCCAGCCCTGCTAGCCTGTCAATATTGCGAAAAATGGCGCAAGCGCCAACCCGCGCCCCAGATTCCGCTGGAAGCGCGCCTGAAAAGGGACTATTGTGTTTTGCGGCGTGCCTCGGCAGGCCCCATCCCCACCTTCTCCCAGGAGCGCAACGTGACGAAAGAACAGTCCCAGCTGGCCCTCGACCCCACCATTCCCGTCCTCGGTCCCTGCAAGAACATTTCCTCCCTGCCCTATACCGTCTGGGCAGACGGCCAGCAGTTCCCGCTCATCGTCGATCAGGAGATCTACGCTCAGGCCAAGTCCCCCGTCACGCTGAGCTTCGAGGCCGCCGGCCCCCGCAAGCACCTCTACTTCGACCCCATCCGCACCAAGTGCGCCATCGTGACCTGCGGCGGCCTGTGCCCCGGCCTCAACGACGTCATCCGGGCCATCGTCATGGAAGCCTACCACGCCTACGGCATGGCCGGCGTGCTCGGCATTCCCTACGGCCTGGAGGGCTTCATTCCCCGCTACGGACACCGCTACATCGAGCTCACGCCCGACGTGGTGAAGCAGAGCCACCTCTTCGGCGGCACCATGCTCGGCTCCTCGCGCGGTCCGCAGGACCCCACGGAGATAGTCGACACGCTGGAGCGCAGCAACGTCAACATGCTCTTCATCATCGGCGGCGACGGCACCATGCGCGCGGGCCAGGCCATCTACGGAGAGGTGACGCGCCGCAACCTCAAGATCGCCATCATCGGCATCCCCAAGACCATAGACAACGACATCAACTTCATCCCGCAGTCCTTCGGCTTCGAGACCGCGGTGGCCAAGGCCTCCGAGGCCATCGAATGCGCCCACATCGAGGCCACCGGCACCCCCTACGGCATAGGCCTCGTCAAGCTCATGGGCCGCGAGTCCGGCTTCATCGCAGCCCAGGCCTGCCTCGCCATGAAGGAAGTGAACTTCGTCCTCATCCCCGAGGCGCCCTTCCAGCTTGAAGGCCCCGGCGGCCTCATGCCCGCCGTCGAGGAGCGCCTGCGCGCCCGCCGCCACTGCGTCATCGTCACCGCCGAGGGCGCAGGCCAGCACCTGCTTGCCAAGAGCGAGGAGAAGGACAAGTCGGGCAACATCATCCTCGGCAACGTTTCCGATCTGCTCAAGAAGGCCATCAAGGAGCATTTCAAGGACTCCGACATCTCCCCCTCGGTCAAGTACATCGACCCGAGCTACATCATCCGTTCCGTGCCCGCCACGCCCAACGACAAGGTCTACTGCGGCTTCCTCGGCCAGTACGCCCTGCACGCGGCCATGGCCGGCCGCACCGGCATGGTCATAGGCAAGCTGCAGAGCCGCTTCGTGCATCTGCCCATGGAGCTCGTGACCCGCGAGCGCCGCCATCTGGACATCCACTCCGACCTCTGGCGCGCCGTGCTCGAGTCCACGGGCCAGGGCCGCCTCAAGGGCATGCAGGCCGAATAGCCGGCCCGGCACAGCATCATCCGAAGCGCCGGGGATCCTCTTCCCGGCGCTTCCGCTTTTTCTGGGAGAACATTCCGTCCCACGGAAGCTGTCCGCGCCAGACTGGAGCGGCAAGGAGGCAGGCAATGGCAAGCGGCACGATGCACGACGCGGACGGATCCCGCCCGTCCCTCATCCAGATCAAGGCCTCGGCAGGCTCGGGCAAGACCTACGAACTGACGGAGCGCTTTCTGGAGCTCCTGAACGCCTGCTCAGGCTCGTCGAAGCGGGGCATGGCCTGCCTGAGGGCGCCTGCCGGCGAGCCCTTGGACTGGCAGAGCCTGCTGGCCATCACCTTCACCAACGCGGCCGCCGCCGAGATGCAGGATCGCGTCGTCGCCAAGCTCAAGGCCCTTGCGCTCGGCATCCCGGGCGCCACCAGGGTGCCCATGCCCAAGGAGCGGGCCAAGGCCTGGCTTGGAGCCCTCATCCGCGACAGGGGCGGTCTCAACGTCTCGACCATAGACAGCCTCCTCTACCTGCTGCTTTCCATGAACGCCCTGGCCGAGGGGCTCCCGCCGGACTTCACGCCGGCCTTCACCTCCGAGGAGGTCGTCCTGCCCTTCCTGGAGGAGATCCTCAACGAGGCCTGGCAGGGCGACGAAGCGCTGACAAGCCTCGTGAAGCGCGCCTGGAAGGCCGTGGTGGACAACAGCGACTTTGCCGGCTTCATCGCCTCGGACGGACTTGCCAAGCGCCTGGTCGAGCTCATGCCCCTGGTCGTCCAGGGCAGGCTCGAGGGGCTAGCGCCCGCAGAAACGCTCCAGCAGGAGCTTCTACCCAGCCTGCGCGAGGGCCTGCACCGGGCCTGCCGAACCCTCCTTGCCGGCGATGGCCAGGACTTCACCCTGCACGCCACTTTCAGGAAGCTTCTGGTCAGGCTTGCCGGCATGGCGGACGAGGCCATGCAACGGGAAGCAGGCAACGAGACAGCTCAGGGCGCTGGCCAGGGCGCAGGCTACGCTTCCTTCCGCTACCAGCCAGCCGACTTCAGGAGCGCCTTTCTTGCCAAAGACAGCCTGGCCCAGGCCTGCACGAAGAAGTCCCAGCCTCCGGACAAGGCCTGCGCCTGCTACCAGCGACTCAAGCTGACGGCTCGGGATCTGGCCGCCCTCGAGGCCATGTCGGCCCAGGCCGCGGCCTGCCAGCCTCTGGCTGAGCTCGCACGCCTTGTGGACCAGCGCTGCCGGGACCGCCGGCTGGAGTCGGGGCTTGTGCCCAGCGACGCCATTCCGCCCCTGGTGGAGCGCCTGCTGCACGAGGGCTGCGCCGAGGCCATGTGCCGCTTCGGCACCACCCTGCGCCACATCCTCGTGGACGAGTTCCAGGACACGAGCCGCGCCCAGTGGCGCGCCATGGCCCCGCTCGTGGAGGAGGCCGTCTCCTCCAAGCAGGACGGCACCTTCACCTGGGTCGGCGACGTCAAGCAGGCCATCTACGGCTTTCGCGGAGGCGACTCCCTGCTCTTCGACGAACTGGCCGAGACCGGCGCCATCCCCGCCAGCCGCGAGACCAAAAGGGAGAAGCTCCCCCGGAACTGGCGCAGCCGCCGGGAAATCATTGCCTTCAACAACACCCTCTTCGCCCCGCTCGACCCCGCGGCAAGGCTCGAGGCCCTCGAGGCGGCCGAGGGCGCGGCGTCAGCGGGCCCGGAACTCGACCGGCTTGCCGGCCAAGCGTGGGAGCAGGCCTGCGGCTTTGCCGACAAGCTGCTCAAGGCGCCCTTCACGGACGCCAAGGGCGCCTGCTCCCTCAAGGACGAATTCACTTGCGGGCAGGCGCTGGACAGGCTGCCCGGCGCCCCGCCAGAGGAGTGCATGACGGCCTGGTTTGCCCGCAAGCTGGCCCAGGCCTACCGCGATGCCAGGCAGGAGCCCTCGCCCCGGTCCGGCGACGGCGGCAGGGTCGTCGTCGTGGACTTTCCTGAAAGCGGCGAGGAGGACGATGCGCCTGGCCAGGAAGAAGGCGTGCGCCGCTGCATAGGCGCAGGACGCGCCCAGGGGCGCCCCTGGTCGGACTTTCTCGTGCTCGTGCGCCGCAACCAGGACGCCAACGCGCTGGCGCGCCACCTCTCCCAGGCGGACATTCCCGTCATCACCGACAACAGCCTCCTGCTCGCCCAGCATCCCCTCGTCGTCCAGTCCGTCGCCCTGCTTGCCTTCCTGCTGGCGCCGGACGACGACATAGCCTTCTGGACGCTGGCTTCGGGCTCCATTCTTGCCGGCACCGAAGCAGGCGCTGAAGCAGGCACCGGGGCCGGCGAAGCGGAAGGCGCCTGTCCGGCGGATGGCGGCGAAGACGCGGCGCAGCCTGAACCGGCCAGCCCAGCCGCAACGGACAAGGGAGCGGACACGGCAGCGGAGGCAGAGGCCGGCACGGATCCGGACTACCTGCTTCCCGGCGAGGCTGCGGACGCTGCCAGCCTGCGCCAGACAGGGCCGAGGCTGCCCTCCGCCTTCCGCCAGCGCCAGGACGAAGACCTGCTCAGGCTCTCCTCGGCCAAGGCGGGCCAGCGGGATGCCCGCCCGCTCTGGAAGGTCTGGGCCGAGGCGCATCCGGCCTGCTTCCGGGAGCATCTGGCACCTCTGATGCAGGGCATGGCCTCCATGACGCCCTACGACGCCGTCTTCGAATGGTACCGCCGGGAGCGCGTCTTCGAGCGCTTCCCCGAGGCATCCCCCTTCCTGAAGCGCTTCCTCGAGCTGCTCTACGCCTGCCGGAGTGCAGGCCTGCGCTCCCTTGCCGAGGTGCTCGCCTGGTGGCAGGAGCACAGCGAGGAGGAGAAGGTTCCCCTGCCAGGCGGCATGGACGCCGTGCAGGTCATGACCGTGCACAAGGCCAAGGGCCTGGAGCGTCCCGTCGTCATTGTCCCCTGGATCAGCGGGCGCGCTTCCGGCCGCGCGGCCCTCGACGTGGTCGACTACCAGCTGGCCACTGATCCCGGCATCGTCGTCAGATCCCTCTGCCGGCCCGATGCCGGCCTCTTCCCCCAGGCCCAGGCCAAGCGCCTGCGCGAGGCCTTCGAGTCCGTCAACGGCCTCTACGTAGCCTTCACGCGGGCCCGGGAAGAGCTCTACATCTTCACCTCCAAGCCCGAAGGCGCCGGCAGGACGCTGGCCCTCCTGCTCCAGCAGGCTGGCGGACTCGTGCCGGCCGCAATCTCTCTCGACGAGGCCTTCCCGGCCGAGGACTACCCAGACGGCGCCGGCCCAGCCGAGCCCGTAGAGGCCAAGGCCCAGGCAAGCCCCGCAGCGGAGGCTGGACCGCCCCTCAAAGCCTGCCAGCGCGATGCTCGCGGCGGGGTGCTGGAGATAATGCCCAGCTGGGATCTAGCCGGCGACGGGGAAGAGGACCAAGGCGAAGATAGTGGCGACGGGGACGGGGACTGCGGCGGGGAATCCCCGGCCACCATGCCTGCGCCTCGGGACGATGCGCCCGACGCTCAGGCCTGGCCGCGCCGCGAGGACGCCGACGGCTTCCTCATTCCCGACTACGACGGTCCGGTGACGGATCCTGCCATGCGCTTCCCGCCGTCGAAGGCGGCTCCCCGCAGGAAAGAGGTCATTACTCCTCAAGCCGCGGCGGACGACGCGCCGGCAGCGCCTGACGCCTGCGCCTGGCAACCCATGGCCTGGATGCCCAGGCTGCACGTCCACCTCGACTATCTCGATGAAAGCCATCCCCGCGATCCCGCCCGCGAGCAGGGCGTCTTCGTGCATGCCTGCCTCGAGCGGCTCTGCGGCCTGCCGGCCCCGGCACGGGATCCCGAACTCGTGGTGGACCAGGGGCTCGAGACTACGCCCTGGCTTGCCGGCACCGCGCCGGCAGACGGTACCGCGACAAGCTTCCGGGAGCAGGCGCTGGCGGAACTCAAGTGGTTCCTCAGCCTGCCGCAGGCCCCAGCCTGGCTGGCCGCAGGCCTGCCCGAGCAGTCCCTGCTCGACGCGCGCAGCGGAGGCATTCTGCGCATGGACCTGCTGGTTCCCGGTCCCGGCGGCCTGCTCGACCGCCCCGTGGTCGTCGACTACAAGCACGGCATGGCAAGCACCGACCCCGAGCGCGCTGGCCAGCAGGCCGAGCTGCAGGCCAGGCACGAGGGCCAGATAGCCCGCTACCTCGCCTGCCTTGAGGATGCTGGCGCCAAGAGCCCTTGCGGCGTGCTCTGCTACCTCACCCGCAGGCAGATCCGGGTGATCGCCTGCGACGGAAGCGCGCGCGATGCGGATCCGGCTGGCCTTGCCTCCCTGATCCGCACCCTCCAGGAAGGAGAATCCCATGCCTAAGCCCTTTCTCGTCTTTCCCTGGAACCGCCCCTTCCTGCCGAGCCTGAAAGCCCTGCTCGACAGGGTTTCGGCCCGTCCCGGCGGCGCCGTCCCCCTCATCGTGAGCCCCACGTCCCGGCCCTGGCAGTACCTCAAGGCGCTCTACCGCAGGGAGGCGGAGCAGGCAGCAGGGCGGCGGAAGGCGTCCTTGACGAGGCTGCTGCCGCGGGTCGTCACCCTCAACGAGCTGGTCCAAGCCTGGCACGCCGATGCCACGGGCAGCGCAGCGAGGCAGGCCAGCTTCCTCGACGAGGTCGCCGTGCTCTACGGCGCCGTCAAGGCAGCCGGCGCCAGCGCGGACGCCTACCCCTTCGACGGCAGCGAAGCACACCCTCGCCAGCACCTTTGGGATCTGGATCTGGCGCACTTCTTCCCCTGGGGCGTCAAGCTGGCGCGGCTTGTTGCCGAGCTGCTGGAAAACGGCATCGCGCCCTCGGACATGGCGGGCCTCGAGGGCGACGTCATGGACTACGCGGCCGACCTGCTCGCCGTGCTTGGCCGCGTGCATGCGGAATACCTCGTTCGGCTATCCGAACGCCATCTCGCCACTCAGGCCCTCATGGGCTTTGAGGTGGCGCAGGTTCTTGACCGGGGCATTCCCGAAGCCTTCCAGCCGGCACCGGAGCGTCCTGTCTTTATTGCCGGCTTCCACACCCTCACCCGCACCCAGAACGCCATTCTCAAGGCGCTCTGGCAGGCAGGCGCCAGCGTGTGCCTGCACAGCGACCCGCGCATCCTCGAGGAGGGCGGCGAGCACTGGATCTGCCGGCGCCACCGGGAGTGGATGGCGGACTGGGGCGCCGCAGGCCAGCTTGCACCAGAGGCCGGCACCACGACCGGGAGCAAAGGGGATGGCGACGGCCCTGCCGTCAGCTTTCTTGCCGGCTACGACCTGCACTCCCAGCTCGGCCGCCTGGCCGAGGATCTCGATGCCCGCAGGCGCGAAGGCGCCTCGGCGGCCGTGGTCCTGCCGAACTCGTCCCTGCTCATGCCGGTGCTCCACCACCTGCCTGAGCGCGATCGGGCCAACGTCAACGTCACCATGGGCGCAAGCCTCGACGAGACGCCGGCAGCCCAGCTCATCCGGGCCTGCATGGCCGTGCAGCTCACGAAGGGGGTTGCGGGCGACCTTGGCCGCTGCCACTGGAAGGAGCTCGTCGCCCTCTTCCAGCACCCCCTGCTCCACTGCCTCGTCGACGAAAGCGGGCTGGCGCTGGGGCCCATGCTGGACCGCTTCTGCCAGGCGGTGCGGACGGGCCTGCGCTACACCGATCCCTGGAAGGACGCACTCTGCCACGAAGTCTTTGCCAACAGGGACCTCGACAGAGCGGCGCTCTCCCGCGTGCTGGCCGCGACCATCGCGGCCTTTGCGGAGGCGTCGACGCCGCGCCGGCTGGGCGAGGCCCTGCAGGGCCTGTGCGACTTCATCCGCCGACGCTGTCCCGAGCAGGTGCGCGCCACGGCCAGCATGGACATGGAGGCTCTGCACCGCATCGAGCACGCCGTCGTGCCCATGCTGCAGGGAAGCCTGCTCGCCGACGAGGAGCTTCCGCTGGCTGCGCTTGCATCCCTGCTGGACGGCCTGCTTGCCCACGAGCGCGTCTTCTTCGAGCCCGGCCGCGACCGCCTCGTCAATCTGCAGGTCATGGGCGTGCTGGAAAGCTCGCTGCTGCACTTCGACCGGGTCTACGTGGTCGACGCCACCGACGACCGCCTGCCGGGCGGCAAGCGGCGCGATCCCCTGCTCCCCGACTCCCTGCGCGCGCTGATCGGCCTCCCCGATCTCGACCTCGTCGACCAGGAGACGGGCTATGCCGTCTACCGCCTGGCGCGCTCGGCCTCGGAACTCCACTTCTACTGGCAGGAGGGCATGGGCGGGTCCTCCCTCTTCGACGGCAAGAAGTTCCGCAGCCGCTTTGCCGAGGAGTTCATCTGGGAGCAGGAGCAGCAGGCAGGCCGCATCTTCGCGCCCGGCGAGCCGCCCCTCGAGCTGGCCGAGGCGCGGCTTGTGCCTATGCACCCGGCGGACCGCAGCCTCTCTCTGGCCGCAGGCACCCGCGCCCTCGCCCGCATGGAGCAGCTGCTGGAGGGGCCCCTTTCGCCCACCATGCTCGACGAGTACCTGCACTGCCCAGCCTCCTTCGGCTTCCACCGTCTGGCGCGCCTGCGCGAAATGGAGGAGGTCAACGAGGGCGACGATCCCTCGGGCGTCGGCACCCTGATCCACGAGGTGCTGGAGCAGTTCCACATGCGGCGCCTGAACCAGCCCCTTGAGCGTTCGGACGAGGAAAAGCGGGAGATCGTGGGCATCTTCCATGACCTCCTGCACGACGAGAGCCGGCGTCTGGTGCAGGATCTGCCGCCTGAAAGCCTCGCCGTGCTTGAGGCCGCGGCCCCGCCGAAGCTTCGCGCCTACATCGACCGCCAGCCGGCCAACGCCCTGCCATGCCTGCTCGAGTGCAGCTTTGCCGGAAGCGTTTCCGCCGGCGGCAGGCGCTTCCGGCTGCAGGGCCGGCTCGACCGCCTCGACGTGCGCGGGGAGCTCGACGAGGACGGCACGCCCATTCCCGGATCCCCGGAACGGCTGGTCATCCTCGACTACAAGACCGGCAAGTCGCTTCCAGGCATCTCCCGCCCCCGCATCTGGAACAACGACAGGCTCTTCGAGCGCATCGAGCGGCTCATGCGGGAGCGAACAGGCGCAGCCTCCGTGCTCGATGAACTGGACGAGCTCCTCGAGGAGCTGCGCCAGGGCGCGGCCTCCGTGCAGCTGCCGGCCTACGTCGCCATCGCCCGGAGCGCCGGCGGGGTGAGGATACTGCCAGACGACAGGCGTCCGCACAGCATCCGCGACTGGCCCGCCATCCCGGTCGGCGACGCGGCCTTCGTGGAGATTGCCGGCACGGGCGAGGAGATCTCCTTCTATCGTGGCGGG
>JAEEPQ010000095.1 GCA_016284885.1 Desulfovibrio sp. | reverse complement strand
AGGCGCCTGCGGCAGATTCTGGCCTGCGCCGGCGTCTTGGCCCGGCTCTGCCGTCAGTCCTGCCAGCAGCTCTGGGGCAAGGCGCATCGTGCCGCAGGGGGCCGCTTTCGCCATGAGGGCGCCCAGGGACTCGGCCGCTCCGGGAAGGACGAGGCCTGCGCTGGCCCGGAAGACAAGGCGGCTGTGCCGAAGCTCCCGGCACGCGTCGACGAGGCTTGCCTCGTCCGCGCTGGGATCGCACACCGAAACGGCAAGCGTGCCAGGCATGTCCCTGGCCGTCTGGTCGATGCGCAGGCAATGCTCCCGCTGCATTTCAGCCTCCCCCTGGCCTGCCCAGAACGAGGCCTCGATGATGCCGAGAAGCTGGCCCGATGCGGGATTGACGGCTGCGCAGGCCTGCGCGTGCATGCCGGGAATGCCGGGGCCAAGGCCGCTGTGCAGCCTGGGCAGCACCCCCCTGAGGTCGGGCTCAGGCCGGCCCTGCAGGCTGACGTTCAGGCCGGTCTGCACGAAGAGGACGGTCTTCAGGGCCTTCGCCCGTCGCAGGGTGCGCTCCCTGTGGCAGCTGAGCAGGCCTTCCGGCGTCACTTTCCTGTTGTCGGCGAGCCTGAACCAGGCCCGCTTGACGGCCAGATTGGCGCCAAAGGCCTCCTCGGCGGACATGCTGGGGCTTGCGAAGAGGCGTCCGGCGCACTCGGCGAGGATGTCGTCCTTGCCGCTCAGTCCGAGCTTGGCGTCCCCGAACTCGCTTCTGGCCCACGCGTCCTTCTCCAGGCCTTCCGAGGGCGCGAGGGGCGGAGCTGCGGCCCAGGAGGGCGGCGTCCTGTACGGGGCCAGGCGCCTTTCCAGACTTTCCCAGAAGCCGGGAGCGAAGGGATGCAGGTAGACTGTCCTGCTGCCTGCAGGCCGCAGCAGGCCTTGGGCATTTTTCAGCCTCAGCGCCGTCGTTCCTGCCGTGATCCAGCAGGCGTCCCTGAAGAACGCGTCCTCGGGCGATCCCGGTTCGGCGTGGGCTTCGGCCAGGAGGGGCTCGCTGCCTTTTGCCTTGCGCCAGTCCTCCCGCACAGCGCCAAGCACGGCGCCGAGGGCTGCCGAAGCCGTGTCGCCCGGGCCTTGTGCCCCTTCGGGGAGGCGAAGGCTGTACATCCACACAACGGCCCCGTTGAGGCAGTTTCTGCGCTCCTCGCCGCTCCAGGCAAGCCAGGCGTCGCGATCGCAGACCGAGAGCCTGGCCTGGCAGAAGCCGACGGCAATGGCCAGTTTGCCGTCCGCGTAGGCCAGGTAGCGCAGCTGCGTCGTCCCGATGGGGGAGCGGCCGTCCTTTGGCATGGCCTCTTCCCAGATCTGCATCTGCTCCTGCGTCTCGACCTTGACGATCGCAAGCTTGCGGCTGGGTCTGGAGGCTTCCAGAAGACCCGCCCTGGCGTCCGTGGGCTTCCCGGTGTCCTTGGGCTTCCCTGCGATCCCGGCAGTCCCGGCAGTGCCGGCAGTGCCGGCGTCGCGGCGTTCGTTCCGGGCTGCTTCCGCTGTGCCAGCCTCGCCGGCAGGCCTTGGGCCGAGCAGGTCCTGGAGGCAGATGCGCCCTTCGCTGTCCAGCTTTGCCAGGGCCAGGCGCAAGCCCGTGGTCCTGAGCTTCCCGGCTTTGGTGCGGAAGCCGAAATGGCCGCAGGCCAGTTCGCAGAACCTGTTGAGGCCAAGGCCGGCATGTGCTGCAAGAGCCTGCCTGAGCCATGCCAGACTGGCTGGCCGGAGCAGGGTGCTGCGCAGGGAATGGGGATGCTCGGACTCCTCGATGGCGTCGGCTTGTTCGGGAAGGCCAGCAGCGGCCCCCTCCGGCTCGCCAGCGGCGCGGGGTTTTTCCGGCTCGCCGGCGGCGCCGGCCGCTTCCGCAGTCCCGGAGGGCTGGGGCGACGGAAGCGCCTGGCTCGGGTCGTGCTCTTGGCGCTGAATACCGCCCAGGGCGACGGCCTTCCGCCAGGCCACAACCGTGAAGACGGCCAGCGCATTGCTCAGGCTGGGAGCAAGCCTGAAGGTTCGATGCTCAAGCAGGTCGCAGGCCTGCTGAAAATGCGAGAGCCACGGCTCGACGATCGTCGCCTTCGCATATTGCCTGACGAGCCGCTCCGCATCGCTAGCGTTTTCCACGGGAAGCGTGGTGAGCAGGAGCAGCCTGAGCGGCTTGCGGCTGCCCCGTCCCACCTTTTCCTGCACGGCGATGCAGACAAGGCTGAAGGGGGCGGCCTCCGGCTTGTCCGCAGGGGGCGAGATCAGGACGCGCCGGATGGCGAGAATCGTCTTGACATAGCGTGCTGGCCTGTCCTTGTCGTTCATGCCTTCGGGGCAGCTGCCTGCCAGCAGACCGGATGCGACCAGCATCTTCCCGCAGGGCGCAGCCTGCGCCATCAGGTCGCCCAGCGCTCCGGCCTTCCAGGCAAGGCTGATGTCGTCCCTGGCCCGGACGACAAGCCCGCAGGGGCCAAGCTGCTGGCATGCGTCGAGGAAGGCCGCATCGCAGGCCTGGCGGCCGCAGAGCAGAAGTGTTTGCGTGTACGGCATGCTCCTTGCCGCCTGGGCTATGTCCCGGCAGTGCTGGCTGAGCATGTCGTCCTTGCTCCCGCCGGTCCAGAACGAGGCCTTGACGACGCCCAGAAGACCATTTGCTTTGGGCGCGGCGGCGAGAGTGGCAAAGACGTGCATGCCGGGGATGCCGGGACCAAGCCCGTTTTGCATGCCGGATGGCAGCGACTTCAGCCCAGGCTTTCCCTGCAGGCTGACCTCGAGGCCTATCGGCAGGAAGAGAACGGTCCCCGCTTCCTTCGCGCGCTGCAGGGTACGCACGGCATGCCTGCTCAGAATGGCTTCAGGCGTCACCGTGCCGTCCTCGAGGAGCCTGTGCCATGCCTGCAAGGAGCTGCCGCCTGCGTGGAAGGCAGCCGAAGCCGAAGGAACGGGTGCCAGGGCAAGGCTCTGGGCGCAGGCAGCGAGATCCCTGCTCAGTTCCATGCGGTCCTTGGCCTGAACTGTCGACGCCGGGAGCGCGAACTCGCGCGAGCCCCATGCATTCTCCAAGAGCCTTGTCCTTGACTTTGACGGCGCAGCCTTGACCCTCGCAGGAGGAGCGCCGGAAGGCGCGGCCTTTGCCGGCGCAGGCTTCAACGGATGCATCCCTTCCCTGGCGGCAAGGTCCATGCCTTCCCTGAAGCTGGGCACAAGGGGCCGCATGTAGCCTTTCTTCGTGCCGGCGCCCGCCGTCCCGCCGCCAGATCCCTGTTTCACAGTCCCGATGTCAGTCAGGCCGAGCCGTCTGCAGCATAAGTCTTCGCTCGAATCCTCAAGGACGTCGATTTCAGCCAGAAAGGGCTCGGCGCCGCAGATTGCCTTCCAGTTCTCCTGCACGGCGCGGCACATGGCGTCGAGCGCCGCCGCATAGACCTCCGGAGGGCTGTTCTCCGAAGTCCTGCAGACAAGGAAGGGGTCCATCCTCACGAGGGCGTCCTTGGCAAGCAGCCAGTCCCGCTTCTCGGCGCTCCATCCTATCCACTCGTCGCACCTTTTGCTGCAGGCAAGGGCTGCGGAGAAGCCGCCAAGCGCCGCCAGCAGTCCCTTGAAATAGACCAGATAGCGCACCCGGTGCTGGCTGGACGCACCCGTGCCGGAGGCATGAGCCTTAGCCATGTGCAAGTCCCAGTCCGCGCGCTGCTCTGCCGTCTTGACCTGGACGAGCAGCATATGCTTGAGCAGACCGGCAAAATCGGCATAGCTGTAAATCTGGGGAAGCGGCCTGCCTGGCCTCTTGCCTAGCACTTTGCCTTGCCTCTTGGCTGGCTCTTTGGCTGGTTCCCTGTCTAGTTCTTTGGCTTGCTCCTTGCCTGGTCTCTTGCCTTGCTCTTCGTCTGGTTCCGTGTCTGGCAAGGCGGGCGCGGCCATGTCCCCTTCTGCGCCGGAGCTTGTGCCGTCTGGCGGATCTGGCTTGCGGAAAAGGCCCTGCCTGCCCAGATCTCGCAATACCTCGGCGCAGGGCCTGAGCCCGAGCTGCCCGTGCTCGTCGCTGAAGCCGAAGTGCAGGCACACGACGACGCTGAGCGTATCGAGCTCAAGGCAAGGGGTTGCGGCCAGCGTCTGCCGGATCCACTCGAGGCTCGCAGGCTGGCTCAGGATCGTGCTGATGTGGTCGTACGAGAGAAGACTCATGCTGGAAGCGTAGCATAGTATGCAACGAAAGCCACGGAAAAAACCGCCTTCGAAGCTGATGCATGGCAAAGCCGTGGCATAGGTGCAGGAATTGCAGGCGTTTTTAGATCGATGCGCACCCAGCGGCAGGCTGGGCTGCTGGACGCGCTGGCCGCTTCCGCCTGGTCGCGAGGACTGGAGCAGGGCCGAAGAAAAGCCCCGCCCGGACGCTGGAGAGCGCCGGAGCGGGGCCTTGCAGGCAGGGAAGGGCGCAGGAATGCCCGCGCTGTCCTGGAACTAGGCTTTCTTCTTTTCCTTGGCGAAGATGCGCTGGAGGGCCTCGGCGTCGAGAGGCGTCAGATTGTAGCGCATGCCAGCCTCGTCGAGCAGGGCGCCGAGGGACTTGTTGGGATTGTCCGCAAGCACTTCGGCGATGTACTTGGCCGCTTCCTGGACTTTGGCGGAGGGAGAGATGACTGCCATGGCAAGCTCCTTGGCTCGTGTTTGAAAGCTGCTGGGGAAAGGCCTCTGGGGGCCGCTGGCCTCAAATGGACAGCCAGCCGTCTATCTGCTAAAGCCTAGCATCCTTCGGACCGGCCCACAAGGCGGGTCTGTCCATCCGTCCCTCCATCCCCCGCCGCATCCCATCTGAACGCAAGGAAGCCTGCACGTGGACAGCATATGGTCTGCCGTCGTCCTCAGCATCGTCGAGGGCCTCACGGAGTTTCTCCCCGTCTCCTCCACGGGACATCTCATCATTGCCAACGACCTTCTGCACTTCACCGGCGAGAAGGCCAACGTCTTCGACGTGGTCATCCAGCTCGGCGCCATCCTGGCCGTCGTCGTCCTCTACTGGGACCGCTTCATCGGCCTGCTCGCGCCCCGGCCCGGCCGGCGCTTTGCCGGCCTGAGAGGCATATGGCTCCTGATCCTGACCAGCCTTCCTGCCAGCGTCATGGGCCTGCTCTTCCACAAGCAGATCAAGGCCTTCCTCTTCACGCCGGCCACGGTGGCCGTGGCTCTCGTCGTCGGCGCCATCCTCATGATAGCCGTCGAGAAGCTCTTCCGCTTCCGGGAGAGCTGCCCGACCCTGGACGACATGACGCCGGCGCTCGCCTTCGGCATAGGCTGCTTTCAGTGCCTGGCGCTGTGGCCCGGCTTCTCCCGCTCCGCCTCTACCATCATGGGCGGCATGATCCTGGGCGCCAGGCGTCCCGTGGCTGCCGAATACTCCTTCATTGCGGCTGTGCCCATCATGGTGGCCGCAACGGGCTTCGACCTGCTCCACAGCTGGCGGCTCTTCACGCCCGACGACTTCGTCGTGCTCGCCGTGGGCTTCGTCGGCTCCTTCGTGTCGGCCCTGGCCGCCGTTAAGGCCTTCGTGGCCGTCGTCGGGCGGGTGACGCTGGTGCCCTTTGCCTGGTACAGGCTGATCATCGCGCCCCTCGTCTGGTGGTTCATGGTCCACGGCTAGGCCTTGAACAACCGTGGTCCGGCACTGGGGCGCCGCAAGCCCTGGTGGGAGCCCGCCTTGAAGCCCTCGAGGCTCTGGCGCGCCGCTGCAGAGGCGAGCTGGCGCAAGCCAGCGCCGTAGGCGAGGGCAGGCCTGAGCTGGGATGCAAGAGAGCTCTTCTGCGTCAGTTCAGCCCAGCGGCCTCGCCTCTGCTGTCCTGCCTGCCGGGCTTCCGTCTGCCGGGGCTTCCTCGGCGTCCCCGCAAGCGCCACCTGCATGGGCTTCGTGCGCACAGCCTTGGGGATCCTGCGCGCTCGTGCGGGCCCTGGCCTTGCCCGTTCTGTGCTTGCTCGTCTTAGCCGTGCTCGTCTTTGCCCTGGGGGCCTCGGCTGGAGCGGCTTTGGCGGCATCGGCGACATCGGCAGCCTGTGCAGCTTTGACAGGCCGCGCGCCGGCGTGGGCAGGAATCGGCCCAGCCTGATCTGGCCCAGTCTGCTCCGGTGCGCCGCAGGCCTCCCTGCCGCGCACGCCCCTCGCGCCGTCAAGAGCGTCGGCCATGGCTTCGCCCTGCGCGCCTCCGCCAGCCATGCGCGCGAGCTCGTCGTGCCTTTCCTGGTCGTTCAGCGGCGTACACAGGGTGAAGGTCTTTCCCTCGCGCACGGTTTTGGTGATCTGGAAGTGCCGTCCTGCCCGGCTGGCTATCTGGGGCCAGTGCGTGACGAGCAGCATCTGCCGGCTGCAGGCCAGCTGCTCGAGGCGGTCGGCCAGGCGGTTGAGCGTGAGTCCGCCGACGCCGGAGTCCACTTCGTCGAAGATGAAGGTGGCCTCCTCGGCAGAGGGCAGCACCCCGGCGAGGGCCAGCAGAAAGCGCGAGAGCTCGCCGCCCGAGGCAATGCGGTCCAGGGGCTGCGGGGGCTGGCCGGGATTGGGAGCCCACAGCAGGCGCACCTTTTCATCGGCTATGCCTGGCCATATTTCGCTTGGTGCGTAGCGGGGAATCACCCGCACCTCCTCGGAGAAGCCGAGCCCCCGGAGCTGGGCTTCGAGCCTGGCCGCAAAGGCGTCGCAGCAGGCTCTGCGGCGGGGGAGGAGCTGCTCCAGGCAGGTCTTGAGCCTGCCCGCCAGCGCGTCCTCCTCGCGCTGGAGGCGCTTGATGTCCAGGGCGCACTGGTCGAGGAAGGAAATCTTCTCCGCGATTTCGTCCTTCAGGGCCAGGATCTGGGGCAGGGTGCGCCTGAGGCGGCGCTTGAGCTGGGAGAGCTCGAAGAGCCGCTCTTCCACGGCGTCCATGTCGGGCGGCATGTCCTCCAGGCGGGGCGGCTGCCTGAGGCGGCCGGCCAGGTGCTGGAGCTCCTGGACAAAGGAGCCCGTGGCCTCGCAGCTGGGCTCAAGGCCGGCATCGGCCTTGGCCATGCGCTCAAGATGGCGGTGGAAGGTCCGGGCCATGTCGAGCAGGCCGGGCGCGTCGGCGTCGCCGTAGAGGTAGCCGAGGGCCTGGTCGTAGTCCCTGGCAGCCTCCTGGGCCTGGCGGGCGCGGACTCTGAGCGCCTCGAGCTCCTCGTCTTCGTTTTCCTGGGGCTTGACCTTGTCGATCTCGGCCTGCCTGAGCTCGAGCAGGTCGCGCATCTCGGCGAGGCTTGCCTGCCTGGCCTCGATGGCTCTGCGCTCCTCCAGCTTCGCCTCGAGCTGGGCCCTGAGCCTGTCGCGCTCCTGCAGAAGTTCCGGGCAGTCGATGGTCTGCTCCATGATCTGGTTCTGGTAGGCGGGCTGGAGCAGCTTCTGCTGGCCGTGCTGGCTCGTGTAGGCGACAAGGCTGTCCTTGAGCTCGCGGGCGCGCTCCTGGGGCTTGGGGCTGTCGTTGACGAAGAAACGGGAGCGTCCCGAGGCGAAGAGTTCGCGGCGCAGGATGAGCTCCCCGCCGTCCTTGCCTGCGAACACGGCCTCCACCTGCGCCCGGTCGCTTCCCGGCCGCACCATGTCCGGCGAGAGCCGTTCGCCCAGCAGGAAGCCCAGAGCCTTGAGGATGAAGCTCTTGCCGGCGCCGGTTTCGCCGGTGAGCACGTTCATGCCCTCGCCGAAGTCCAGGGCCATGTCCTCGATGAGGGCGAGGTTGCGTATGCGGAGCAGTTCAAGCATGGGGTTACCGCTTCAGCCTGGGATCGAAGTGGTCGCGCAGGCTTTCGCCGAGAAGGTTGTAGCCGAGCACCGTAATCAGGATGGCGAGCCCGGAGAAAAGGGAGAGCCAGGAAGCGTCCTCGATGACGGACTTGCCGTCCATGAGCATGTTGCCCCAGCTGGCCTGCGGGGGCTGCACCCCGAGGCCGAGGAAGCTGAGGCCCGACTCCGTCAGGATGGCGCCGCCTATGCCGAGAATGGCCGCGATGGTGACGGGCGCCATGGCGTTCGGCAGGATGTGGCGTGCCAGCACCTTCCAGGTGGGCGTGCCGGCAAGCCTGGCCGCGTCCACGAACTCCCGCTCCCGCAGGGAGAGCGTTTCTGCGCGCACAAGGCGCGCAACCCCCATCCAGCTCGTGAGGCCGATGACGATCATGATGTTGACGAGGCTCGGCTCCAGGAAGGCCACCACGGCCAGAATGAGGAAGAAGGCCGGAAAGCAGAGCATGACGTCCACGAAGCGCATGACCACTTCGTCGACCAGGCCGCCAAAGTAGCCGCTCACCAGGCCGAGCAGGGTGCCGATGGCAATGGAGATGCCCACGGCCACGAAGCCCACCCACAGCGAAATGCGGCCGCCCCAGAGCAGGCGGGAGAGCACGTCGCGGCCAAGCCTGTCCGTGCCGAGCGGGAACTGGGCGCAGGGCGCCTGGAGTATGCAGTCGAGGTGCAGCTCGTTGGGATCGTAGGGGGCAATCCAGGGGGCCAGCAGCGCGGCCAGGGAGACAAAGGCCACCAGCGAGGCGCCGAGCAGGAGCATGGCGTTGCGGCGCAGGAAAAAGCGCAGGGCACGGGCTGTCATGAGCGTGCTCCCTGGCCCTGCCGTATGCGCGGATCGGCCAGGCCGTAGCAGAGGTCGGCCAGCACGTTGCCGAGCAGGGTGAGGGCAGCGCCCAGGACGAGGTTGCCCATGATGAGCGTGTAGTCCCTGGCCATGACGGCCGCGTAGAAGAGCTGCCCCAGGCCCGGCAGCGCGAAGATGGACTCGATGATCACCGAGCCGCCGATGAGGCCCGGCACCGAAAGGCCGAGCAGGGTGATGAGCGGAAGCAGGGCGTTGCGCATGCCGTGGCGCCAGACGACGGCGGTCTGGGAGAGGCCCTTGGCCCTAGCCGTCAGCATGTAGTCCTGGTCCAGGACTTCCAGCATGCAGGCGCGCATGTAGCGCGACATGCCGGCAAGGGAGCCTGCCGTGTACACCGTGATGGGCAGGGCCAGATGCTTCGCCACGTCCACGATCTGCTCCCAGGGGCCCATGGCCTTGAAGTTGAGGGATGTGATGCCCGAAATGGGAAACCACCCGAGGTCGATGCCGAAGTAGAGCATGAGGAGCAGGGCGAACCAGAAGGAGGGCATGGCGAAGCCGATGAAGACCAGCACCGTCACGGCCCTGTCCAGCAGGCTTCCCCGCATGCAGGCCGAAAGCACGCCCACGGGAACCGCGATGAGCAGGGTGAGGACGAGGGAGGCCACGTTCATGCCGAGCGTGAGCGGCAGGCGTTCCAGAATCTTGTCCATCACTGGCCTGGCGTCGGCGGCCATGGAGACCCCGAAGTCCAGGTGCAGGATGCGGACCAGCCAGTCCCAGTACTGGACGAGAAGCGGCTTGTCG
>JAEEPQ010000094.1 GCA_016284885.1 Desulfovibrio sp. | reverse complement strand
GGCCCTTGCCAAAGCCAGGGGCCTTGTCCCGGACGAGGTGGAGGACTTCGAGGCCCTGCCAGGCCTGGGGCTTCGGGCGCGGCTCGGCGGAAGCCTGATCTGCGGCGGAAGCCTTGACTTCATCGGAAAGGAGTCCCGGATTCCCGGCGGCGCAAGGCGGGAGGCGGAGCGGCTTGCCGCCGAAGGCAAGACCCCCCTGTGCTTTGCCAGGGACGGACGGTTCCTCGGGCTTGTGGCCGTGGCCGACGTCATCAAGGAAGACAGCGCCCGCGCCGTGCAGGAGCTCAGGAACATGGGCCTCTACACCGTCATGCTCACGGGCGACAACGAAAGGACGGCCAGAGCCGTTGCCGCCCAGGCCGGCGTGGACGAGGTCATTGCCGGCGTGCGTCCCGACGGCAAGGAAGCCGTGATCCGCAGGCTCCAGGAACAGGGCGCCGTGGCCATGGTCGGCGACGGCATCAACGACGCGCCCGCCCTGACCCGCGCCGACGTCGGCATCGCCATCGGCGCAGGCACGGACGTCGCCATCTCCGCGGCGGACGTGGTGCTCATGAAGAGCCGCCTTTCGGACGTGCCGGCAGCCATGCGCCTCAGCCGCGCAACCCTGCGCAGCATCCACCAGAACCTCTTCTGGGCCTTTTTTTATAACGTTGTCGGCATCCCGCTGGCTGCCGGCCTCTGGTATCCCTGGTTCGGGATCAAGCTGAGCCCCATGATCGGGGCGGCCGCCATGAGCCTCTCGAGCTTCTGCGTTGTTTCCAACGCCCTGCGCCTCAACTTCTTCAAGCTTTTCGACGCCTCCCGGGACAGGCCTGGCGCCAGGAAGGCCTTCCAGGCGGGAGGATTCCGCCCCGCGCAGGAAGCCTTGGCCGCTTCTTCCTGCACGGCCGTCCTTGGCGTGAAGGGCATGATGTGCGGGCACTGCGAGGCGCACGTCAAGGAAGCGCTGGAGCAGGTGCCCGGCGTGCTCGAGGCCAGGGCCGACCACGAGCGGAGTGCGGTCGAGGTCAGGCTGTCGGGTCCCGTGGACGAGGGCGCCTTGCGGGCCGCCGTCGAGGGGGCCGGCTACGAATGGGCCGGCATGGCCTCGAAGCTCGCCGTCCAGACGGCGCATTCTTAAGATAATCACAGCCAACAAAACGCGGCCTGCAAGAGGATGCAGGCGCAAAGGAGTTGCTCCATGAAATGCGTTCTCACTGTCAAAGGCATGATGTGCCCCCACTGCGAAGCCCACTGCAGACAGGCCCTGGAAAAGGTCGACGGCGTCGTCTCCGCCCAGGCCGATCACAAGGCCTGCACCGTGACGGTCGAGTGCTCCAAGGACGTGCCCGAAAGCCAGCTGCAGGCAGCGGTCAAGAGCGCTGGCTACGAGTACTGCGGCCGCAAATAGCGCATCAGGTCCAGGTGTGCGGGGGCGGAGCTGGAGCCAGTCTGCCTGGCTCCGCCCAGCGAGTTCCTAGGGGCGCCACCCTGCATCGCTTCCGCATCAGGCCTGCGGAAGGCGTCGCGGCTTGAGGGCTAGGGCGGAAGGGGCCGGGCTGTGCGCGAAGCAGCAATGCCATTGACGAATTCTGCCGGAGCGGCTTAAAAGAGATGCAGGGACTGTCTCTGGCGTCCTGCGCCGGACAGTCTTTCCTGCGCGTCTGCGTCAGGATGCAACATTTGACAGAATCTGCTCGTCAACGGAGTACCCGCCATGCCTACGA
Source organism: Desulfovibrio sp. (assembly GCA_016284885.1). GTDB lineage: Bacteria > Desulfobacterota > Desulfovibrionia > Desulfovibrionales > Desulfovibrionaceae > Desulfovibrio. The sequence goes on along the minus strand of JAEEPQ010000094.1, from coordinate 7,911 downwards.
TCAAGCTTGCGCAGCCCTCTGCCGGAGAGCACGCCGTTGTTCCTAGCGAGCCCTTTGCGCGCATCGTCCTTGACTTTCCCGCCGAGCACGCGGCCATGGAGCACCCCGAAGGCTCCGACAGCCTGCTTTTCCGCTTTGCCGACGGCTCCGCCGTCGAGCTGCAGGACTTCTACGCCCAGTACGGCAGAGACCGGATGCCCGAATTCGAGGTCAACGGCGCCGTCATGAAGGGCAACGACTTCTTTGACGCCTTCGGGCCTGAGCTTGAACCGGACGAGACCTTCGAGTACGACGCAGCCTCAGGCCATGGCCTGAAGGACATTCCCCTGGACGAGGGCCTCAACGCCTCCGCCGCCAGCCTCGTCCTGCAGCCTGGGGAGGCGGAAGGGGATGCATCCCAGACCGCGGCGCCGGAGGCTGTCCAGGCAGAAGGCCAGGAGCAGGGCGGCTCCGGCATCTTCGGCATGGAGCAGGCCTACGCCGAGACGATTGTCCTGGAAGACGGCCCGCGCGAAGTCGAGCTCAAGGATCACGAGGAGGAACTCCTCAGCCACGCCTCGGGCGAGGAGAAGGCGTCCTCCGCCGGCGAGGAGCCTGAAGCCCGCTCGCTCACGGACAAGGATCTCAGAAGGGACGCCTCCGTAACGGACGACGGCGGCGGAAGCGACATGGAGCAGATTGCGGCCAGCCTCGCCTTGGAGTCGGCCAGCGACAGCGTGGTCCTGGCCGCCCAGCCGGATCCCGATGAAAACCTTGCCGGCGCCAAGTCCATTGAGATGCAGGTTGCCGTGTCGGGCGGCGTCTAGTCCCTTCCCGTCCTGCGATTGTTCAGCGGTCCGCTTCCCCGCATCGTGGGGAGGCGGGCCCCTTCGCAGCGTGGCGGCGTCTTCCGGCCGTCTTGCCTGGCCCTGCCGGCAGGGCTATGCTTTCCGCCATGCCAAGCGTCCAGGAATACATTGAGGCGCTCCTGGCCGCGCCCCGCTACGCAAGGCAGGTGACCTGCCACAAGGTCATGGAGGCCGAGCCAGCCAGGACAGCGCAGACCAGACGCCCCCTGCCCAAGGCCGTGGCCGGGGTGCTCGAGTCGCGCGGCGTCTCGGCGCTCTACGCCCACCAGGCCCGCGCCATCGACATCGTGCGCTCGGGGCGCGACGTGGTGGTGACGACGCCCACGGCCTCCGGCAAGACGCTCATCTACAATCTGCCCTTTCTGGAGCGCCACCTCGAAGATCCCGACGCCACGGCGCTCTACCTTTTTCCCCTGAAGGCGCTGGCCCAGGACCAGAAGGGGGCGCTGGAGCGCATGACCCTGCACTGGCCCGAGGCGGCCAGGCCCTCGGTCGAGCTCTACGACGGCGACACCAGCGACTGGCGCCGGGCCAAGATACGCAAGTCCCCTCCCCATGTGCTCATCACCAACCCGGAGATGCTCCATCTGGGCATTCTCCCCTGGCACGAGAAGTGGACGACCTTCCTGGCCTCGCTTGCCTTCATCGTCCTTGACGAGGCGCACATCTACCGCGGCATCTTCGGCGCCCACATGGCGGGCGTGCTGGAGCGGCTTTCCCGCATCTGCCGTCGCTACAGCGCCAGTCCCGTCCGCATCCTGTGCACGGCGACGCTGGGCAATCCCGGCGAGCTCGGGAAGCTCCTGCTCGGCCTGCCCGAGCCGCCTGCCGTCGTCGACGAGTCCGGCGCCCCCAGAGGCAGGCGCCACATGATCATGATGGATCCCGAGGACAGCCCCTCGACCCTGGCCATCCATCTCCTGCAGTCAGCCCTCCACAGGAAGCTGCGCACCATCGTCTACTGCCGCTCGCGCCGCATGACCGAGCTCATCAGCCTCTGGGCCGTGCAGAAGAACAACCGCTTCCGGGACCGCATCAGCGCCTACCGGGCGGGCTTCCTGCCCGAGGAGCGCCGGGAGATAGAGGGGCGCCTTGCCTCGGGCGATCTGCTGGCCGTCGTCTCCACGAGCGCCCTGGAGCTTGGCATCGACATCGGCACCCTCGATCTCTGCATTCTGGTCGGATACCCCGGCAGCGTCATGCAGACCCTCCAGCGCGGCGGCCGCGTGGGGCGCTCGGGCCAGGAGTCGGCCGTCATCCTTCTGGGCGGAGAGGACGCCCTGGACCAGTACTTCATCAAGAATCCCGAGGAATTCTTCAAGCGGCCGCCCGAGAGCGCCGTGCTCAACCCCGACAATCCCGTCATCTGCGCCCGCCACGTGGAGTGCGCGGCCGCCGAGAGCCCGCTGGCCTCGTCGGAACCCTGGCTGCAGCGTCCTGCCGTGCGCGATGCCGTCGCCTCCCTGCAGCGCGAGGGCCGGCTGCTGGAAACGGCCGCAGGCGGCGAATGGCTGGCCGCCCGCAAGCGCCCCCAGCGCGACGTGAACCTGCGCGGCTCCGGCTCGAGCTACCAGATCGTCGATCCCGAAGGCCAGGTCATCGGCGTCGTGGACGCCCACCAGGCCTTCCGGGAGACCCACGCCGGCGCCGTCTACCTCCACCACGGCCGTTCCTACGTCGTCGACAGGCTGGATACGGGCTCCAAGCTCGCCTACGCCAGGCTCGAGAGCGTTGCCTGGCACACCAACGTGCGCTCCAGAAAGGCCACGGAGATCCTGGAGACCTATGCCGAAGGGGAGGTCTTCGGCATGCGGGCCTTTTTCGGGCGGCTGCGCGTCACCGAGCAGATCACGGGCTACGAGCGCCGCCAGAACGCCTCGCGCCGGCTCATGGACATCCAGCCGCTGGAGATGGAGCCGCAGGTCTTCGAGACCGAAGGGCTCTGGTACGCCATTCCGGACAGGCTCAGGCTCGCCTGCGAGGAGGCCTTCTACCACTTCATGGGCTCCATCCACGCTCTGGAGCACGTCTCCATCGGCCTCATGCCCCTGCTCATCATGGCCGACCGCAGCGACCTTGGCGGCATCTCCATTCCCATGCATCCCCAGGTGGGCGGCCCTGCCGTCTTCGTCTACGACGGCCTGCCGGGAGGCGCGGGACTGGCGGCCAGCGCCTTCCCGAGGCTCGGCGAGCTGCTCCTGAGCGTCCGGCGCACCCTTGCCTCCTGCCCCTGCCTCAACGGCTGCCCCTCCTGCATCCAGTCGCCCAAGTGCGGCTCCGGCAACAGGCCGCTCGACAAGCAGGGCGCGCTCTTTCTGGCCGAAGGCATCATTGGCGGCCGGGAGGAGGCGCCCCGGCTGCCGGCGCCCTCAAGGCAGGCCGTGCGCCAGACGGGCGCAGCCCTGCAGGCGGAGCGCGAAGCCGAGGCTGCCAGCCAGCGCAGGGAGCGCTTCAAGCCCCGCGGGGATGGTCCCGTCGTCTTCTTCGACGTGGAGACGCGGCGCTCTGCCAAGGAGGTGGGCGGCTGGAGCAAGGCCTGCGACATGGGCGTGAGCGTTGCCGTTGCCTGGGACGGACAGGCCTACCGCAGCTTCGGGCAGGACGATTTGCCGGGCCTCTTCGCGATCATGCGCTCCGCCGGCCTCGTGGTCGGCTTCAACAGCCTGCGCTTCGACTACGCCGTCCTGCAGCCCTTTGCCGACTTCGACCTGCACAGCCTGCCAAGCCTGGACCTGCTGCAGGAGATCAAGCGGCACCTGAGCTATCCCGTCTCCCTGGACAATGTCGGCCGCGCCACGCTGGACGCGGCCAAGTCGGCGGACGGCCTGCAGGCCCTGGCCTGGTGGAAGGAGGGGCGCATCGAGGAGATACGCGCCTACTGCCAGCGGGACGTGGAGCTCACGCGCGCCGTCTACGAGTTTGGCCGGGACAAGGGCTATCTGCTCTTCACCGGCAAGTCGGGCCAGAAGGCGAGGGTGCCCGTTGCCTGGTAGGCCGCCCTGCCCATGCCAGCCGGGCAAGGCGCGCCTGGGGCAGGAGCACGGGCCGATGGGCGCAGGCAGGCGGGGACAGAAGCAGACAGGCGGCTTTGCGCTTGCAGTCCCTGCCGGGTGCGCTATCTTGGCCCGGCGCGGCGTCCTGCTTGGGGCCGTGCAGGGAGGTTCCCCGTGAGGAGGCTATCCTTGTCCCGCCTTCGTGCCTTCGGCCTGTCCAGGCCGCTTGTCCAGTGCCTGCTTGTTCCGGGCCTGCTCGCCTGCGCCCTGTCGCCGCCCGAGGCGGCCTTGGGCGAAGTCCGGGAGTTTGGTCCCGCCTTCGCCCGCTTCCTCGTGGACGTGCCCGAGGGCTGGACGGCGGAGCCGCTGGAGGCGGGCGTGCGCGTCGTCTCGCCGGACAAGGCCTCCTTCCTGCAGGCCTCGGCCTTCAGGACAGGCGCCATGCCGCCTGTCCAGGTCGCCAGAGCCTACGCCGGACTTGCCGGCGCGGGCAGCCCTGAAGCCGCTGAACTCTCGGGCTTTGTCCTCAAGGGGCCCGGATCTGCCGTCACCAGGCTTCATGTCGCCCGGGGCGCCTGCCTTGCCGTGGCCGTTTCGGGGGAAGCCCCGGAGCTGGCGGCCATGGCGCGCTCGGCGCGCAGGGCGCCGTAGCCCTTCGCCGCTTTCCGTCTTCCACCATTTTGTCCTTCCATCCTTCCCATCAATCCATCATGCGGCCGGCGCCGGCGGAACGCCCTGTTCCCACATCATCCTGCCGGCGCAAAGGAGCGGAGCATGATAAAGCAGATCAGGCGCGTCGCCATCATCGGCATGGGGGCGCTCGGCATCATGTACGGCCACTTTCTGTCCAAGGCCCTGGGAGATCTCTCCCTGGTCTTCATCGCGGACAAGAGGCGCCAGGAGAACTACGCCAGGGAAGGCGTCTTCTTCAACGGCGAAGCCTGCCGCTTCACCTTCATGGACCCCTCGGAGGAGCCGGAAAAGCCGGCCGATCTGCTCATCTTCGCCACCAAGGGCACCCAGCTCGAACAGGCCATCGAGGACGCGCGCAGGCACGTGGGCGGGGACACGGTCATCATTTCCTTCCTCAACGGCATCACCAGCGAGCAGATCATAGGCCAGGCCTTCGGCATGGAGCACGTCGTCTACTGCGTGGTCCAGGGCACGGACGCCACCCGCACAGGCCACAGCGTGTCCTGCCGCCACCGGGGCAAGATAGTCCTCGGCATCCCGGCGGACGAGTTCGACAAGCGCCCCGTGCTTGAGCGGGCCATGCTTTTTCTCCAGGAGGCCAGCATCCCCTACCTCCACGACCAGAACATGCGCCACCGCCTCTACAGCAAGTGGATGCTCAACGTGGGCGTCAACCAGGTCGTCACGGTCTACCAGGGCACCTACGGCACCGTGCAGCAGGAGGGGGAGGCCAGGGAGGCCATGAAGGCGGCCATGCGCGAGGCCATGCTCGTGGCGCGCAGGGAGCGCGTGCCTGTCTCCGACGACGACCTCGACTTCTACGTGCGGCTCATCGACGGCCTCGATCCCGACGGCATGCCTTCCATGCGCCAGGACAGCCTGGCTGGCCGGCCCACCGAGGTGGAGTTCTTTGCCGGCACCGTGGTCCGCAAGGCCGAGGCGCTGGGGCTGGACGTGCCCGTGAACCGCAGGCTCTACCAGCAGATCAAGGCTATGGAACAGGGGAGCTAGGAAGCGCTGGGCGCTTCGGCAGAGTCTCGGCTGTCCTTCGCATTCCCTCGCATTGCTTCGCATTCAAAGGGGCGGCTGAGCCGTGCCGCTTCAAGGATGCCTTGGCCGGCGATTTCTGGAAGGGTTCCTACGCATCTGCGCCGGGAGGCAATCCCGGGGGCAGGGCCGTCCCGGCAGATCCCAGCCCTTCCCTAGGCTGTGCAGGCTCAGGGGGCAGGCGTTGCGCTCGGGCGGTCCTCTCGAGTCGAGGGACGCTGGCCTCGCCTGGCAGGCGAGGGGATCTGCATGCCATCTGGCGGAAGGTCGGCGCCTCTGTCTCCGGCAGGGCGGTTTGGATGGAAAAGGATATTTTTTTCCGAAGCAACCATGCGGAATTGCACGTCATTTTCAGCCAAGCTCCTCTGAAGCAGGATTTTTGTGCCCAAAACCCTTTGCGGCATGTGAAAAAAGGGGCTAACACGGTCGGTGGGAGCAAGTGTGTGCTCTGAGGAGGCTTGCAGCATGGCAGAACATGCTCCAACCAAACGTGTCATCGATATCATGCGCTTTCTGGCCAAGGAGCGCAGGGGCTGCTCGCTGAGCGACATCGCGCGGGGCATAGGATCCCCGGTGAGCACCTGCGCCATGATCCTGCGCACGCTCAGCAGCTCCGGCATGCTGGAATACAGGAGTGAAACCCGGAGGTACAGGCTTGGCTTTGGCATCCATGCGCTGGCCAGCGCCTATGCGGGCATGCAAACCCTGCTTCGCGGCGCCGTCGGCGAGATGCACCGCATCGCCGACGCCCTGGGCGAGCGCTGCGAGCTGGGCGTGCTCGACGGCGCCGACGTGCTCTGCATCGCTCTGGTTGAGCCGCCTGAACACCTGCGCAGCCCTGCTCTGGTCGGCGTGCGCATTCCCGCCTGCTGCTCTGCCGCAGGCAAGACCCTGCTGGCCGATGCGGACATGGGGCGCCTGCACGAGCTCTACGGCGCAAGCCTGCCCGCGCTCACGCCCCACAGCCTGACGCGCTTCGAGGATCTGGCGCTCCAGCTCAAGGTCATACGCGAGGGCGGCATTGCCAAGGGGTTCAGAGAGTCCGCCAAGGAAGCCGTCTCCTACGCCCTGCCTCTGCGCTTCCGCGGACAGGCTGCCGCCGGCCTCAGCGTGACCGTGCCCATCGTCCGCAGCTCGAGCGAGAAGGAGGCCCAGGTCGCGGCCGAGCTCCACAAGGGCCAGCACCGCATCGAGGCCCTCATGGAGGCGCGGGGCGAGAGTCTGGCCAGCAGCCGCTGGACCGCCATCCTTCCCTTTGCCGGGATCCTGGAAAGGCGGGACGCCTAGGGGAGGGCCGGCATGGCAGAGGCGGGCATGACCCGCTCGGCAGGGGACGACGCCTTTGCCCGCTGGCTGGCGCAGACGCCCTTCGGCAGCGAAGGCGTCCGCGCGCTTGGCCTCAAGCCTCTGCCGCAGGAACGGCTGCGCAGGCTTTACGGGCGCGAGCTCGATCGACTTGCCAAGGGGGAACCTGCCGGCTTCGGCGAGGTCTTCGGCGCCCTGCTGCTGGAGGCCGGGTGCGACTGGAAGGCCCGCAGGCGGGAGCTGGAGCCCTTTGAACGGCATTTTGCCGCCCTCTCCCGCCAGTACCTCGAGCGCGGCGTTGCCCGCGCCTGGCAGGCCGTCCTCGAAGGGCGCTTCGAGGAGGGCGTGCCCGTCCTGCTGAGGGCTGCCAGGGCCGGCAGCGGCCTTGCGCTCTTCTACGCCAGCCGCCTCTTCCGCCACGGCGCAGGCGTCGCCAAGGACGAAGCCAGGGCCATGGAGGCGCTGGAGGGCGCCGCCGACGCCGGCTGCGCCAGAGCCCTCGTGGAGCTTGGCCTGGCCCTCATGGACGGCAGATGGGGCGCTCGCGATCCTGAACGCGGAAGGCGCCTGCTGAAACAGGCCGTGGCCCTGGAGGATGCGGCAACCCTTGCGGATCTGGGCCGGGCCCTCACCCAGGGCCTGCTCGGCGCAGGCAGCCTGAAGAAGGGGGCGGACTTCCTGCAGCGGGCCTCGCGGGCCGGCTCGGGGCAGGCCTCCTACGATCTCGGCCTGCTCGCGGCCCAGGGGCTGGTCGAGCAGGGCGCGGCCACGCCCCTCGAGCTTCTGCAGCTCTCGGCCAGGCAGGGCCATGTCAAGGCCATGCACGATCTGGGCATGCTCTTCCTGCGCCTTGCCAGGACCGGCGAGGAGGGCTGCGACCTCTCTGCGCAGGAATGCCTTGCCGTCGCGGCCCGCTGGCTGGCCGAAGCCGCCAGGCGCGGCGATGCCGAGGCCGCAGGCCTGGGGGAGAACCTTACGCGCAGGCTTTCCGACGGTTCCGTCGCGCGCCTCGCCGACGCCTGCCG
>JAEEPQ010000093.1 GCA_016284885.1 Desulfovibrio sp. | reverse complement strand
TTTATTTAAACATAATTTAAGTCTTGTATTTATCGTAAGTGAACGGGCATTTCCAGAACTTTTTCTTTACAGCAAACTCCTCTGTGCGTACAATTCTATGGTGCACGACATTCGCCCTCGCCTTTGTCGCAAATGTTTTTCTCGCAGAGAAGCCTTATGATAACATATATATTAATTGGAATTGGCCTTATCGCCATCATGCCATATCTTCTAAAACTAGTAGAAACTGTCTTCTTTTTTCTCTACGCCATTTATATATTTATTTCTTGTAAAGAGATCCGTCAAGAAATTATAAAAACAATATATCTTTCCAACGAACAAAATCTACAATCAACTGCTAAAGCTCATGCTATTGACAATACTGAGAGCATCTATGATTATTCGTCATTTGAATTTGATGATGAAACATATGAATTTATTAAGTCAAAAGCAAAACAATATGGAAATGCAATAAAATTGCAGTTTGAGCTTGTTCGTTTTTATATTGATGCATGCGTTAAAATCGATGATATAGAAAACATCCTTGCACGCAAATATATTTTTGACTGGCTTGATGAGGAAAGAAACAGCACGCAGGATACGATACGTCACTTTATCTCCTCATGCGGAATTCCTGAAATGGAATATATTGGATCTACAAGAAAAAAACTCGATAAAGCTGATGACTATCTTAAAGAAATTCAACAATGCATCAAAGATATTTCCTATATTGACGAAAACTTAAATGCCTTGTTCAACGTCGAGATCGTCAAATATCTTCAGCAAAAATATAAAATTGGCTACTATCTCGAGTAGCCCTGCTCGGAGTCTGCGCATGAGCATCGCCCCCCTTTTTCTCATCTGCCTTGCGGTCTACGTCCTGCTGCAGCTGCTCCGCGGCGCCAGAAAGGGCTGGCGCTGCACAGCCTATCTCGAAGGCATGCTCGACCATCCCGAGATCTTCCACGGCTCCCTCTACCTCATTGACCGCTTTGCCGGCCATGCCAATCCCTTCACGGCCAGCCATGGCGAGGAGGAAAACCATGCCCTCGGCTTTCTCTACGCGCTGAGCATGGCCTCGGCCGAGGCCATGCTGAAGCTGGCGCGCATCCCGCGCTCGGCCAGATGCCAGCCTGCCCTTCTCGAGAAGCAGTTCCTGGCGCAGAAGGACATGCTGCTGGCCCTCCGGCACAGCGCCGAGCTCACGCGCAAGGCCTTTGGCCGCTATGCGGAGGTTTGCTCCCTGCGCGGATACGCAAGCGTCGGCTGCGAACGCTTTGCCGAACTGCTGGCCGAGCTGGCAAAGGCCATGCGCAGGGAGGCCGGCGGGATGCTGGCCTGAGCCGCTGAGGCAGGCAGGGACAGGGCTAGAAGAAGCAGCGTCTGACGAGGGCCGCGACCCATACGCCAAGGATGAGCAACTGTGCCACGAACTGGGCCGCGCTCCCGCAGTCCTTGGCCTTCTTCGACAGGGGATGGCGCTCCAGGGATATCCTGTCGATGGCGCTCTCGACGGCGGTGTTCAGGAGCTCGACGGCGAGGGAGACGGCGCATACGCCGGCAAGCACGGCAGTTTCCGCAAAGCTCCTCCCCACAACGAAGGCCAGGGGCACAAGCGCGCAGCTGAGGTAGACGATCTGCCGGAAGGCCTGCTCGTCGCGGAATGCGGTCTTGAGGCCCTCGACGGAGTTGCGACAGGCAAAGGCAACGTGCCTGGCGCCTTCGCCGGCAGGAAGGCGTTCGATGAGCTTCATGGACTATCCCTCGACCGGCCCCAGCCAGACAAAACGCCCCTCGGCAAGAGGGGCGTTTTGCGCTGAGCCGGCGCGGCTAGTACTGCTTGATGTAGTCGTCGAGCGTGGCCGCGGTGCAGTTGCGCGAAACCCAGTAGGCGCAGGCCCAGACCGTCAGGGCTGCCGCCTGGGTGTCGTCCAGGGTGCGCAGCTTCAGCTCCAGGCTGCTCTTGCTCGCGCCGTGCGCGGCGTTGATCTTGTTGCGGTCGCAGGCGTCCAGGATCCGGACGGCGAGGTACGAGGGCCTCGTATTGTCGGGATCGATTTTGACGTCCTTGTGCGCGTCCACAATGGTTTTCAGCTCAGCCGGCGTGAAGATGCTCTTCACGTTGCTGATGCCGCGGAAGAAGGTGTCCACAGCCCAAGGCAGAATGAACTCCGCTCCCGCGCTCTTGGTTCTAAAGTAGTCCTTGAGCCAGCGTTCCTGCTCTTCGTTTATCCGAGCGGCCACTTGAGGCATCGCCCAACCTCCTGGAGCGCATGGACGGGCCATGCACTCGGTAGCGTGTAGTGGCGCTGTGCGCCTTGCTGAGAGATTGGCTTATCTTCTAGCAAAAATCAAGAAGATGTCTAGAAAATATCGCCCATGCCATAGAGCCGGCCCGCTTCCCGGCCTGCCAGCCACTGGGCCGCGCGCAGGGCGCCGCGGGCAAAGTTGTCGCGGGACTGGGCGCGGTGGGTCACCTCGATGTCCTCGCCAGGCCCCATGAAGAAGACGGTGTGGACGCCCACGACGTCGCCGCCGCGCAGGGCCTGCACGCCGATCTGCTCCTGGGGGCGCGGACCGATGATGCCGTCGCGGCCGGAGCAGCGCACGTCGCCGAGCTGCCAGCCCTTGGCTTCGGCGATGCATTCGCCAAGGCGCAGGGCCGTGCCGCTGGGGGCGTCCTTCTTGCGCTTGTGGTGGACTTCCATGATGTCCACGTCGTAGTCCGGACCGAGGGCCTTGGTGAGCAGGGGCAGGATCTTCTGCAGGACGGCAACGCCGACGCTCATGTTGGGGGACCAGAAGATGGGCGCCTTGCGGGCGCATTCGGCAATCTCGGCCTTCTGCGCCTCGTCGAGGCCCGTGGTGCCGATGACGAGGGCAACGCCCCTGGCCGCCGCCACCCTGGCGGAATTCACGCTCACCTGGGGAGCGGAGAAGTCGACGATGCAGGACTCTTTGGGGCAGGCGGCGACGACCGCATCGAGGTCGTCGGAGACAAGGCAGCCCTCAGGCGCGGCAGGCTGGAATTCCTTGCGCTCGACCATGCCCGCGAGGGTCATGGCATCGCTTTCCTGGACCAGGCCGCATATCGTCTTTCCCATGCGTCCGCCGGCGCCGACAACAATGATTGGCAAGCTCATAGCATCCTCCTGAAGTGCGGGCAGGAGGACGCGCACGCGCCTCACCCTGCGCCGAATGATGCCTATATACGGCGCAGAACGGGCCGAAAGCAAGTGCAGGCTTCAGGAGCCTGCCCGCTGAGGCGGCTGACCTAGCCGCCGGCAAGAGCCATGAACTGCGCTTCCGTGAGCACGGCAACGCCGAGGTTTTGGGCCTTGGCCAGCTTGGAGCCAGGCTTTTCGCCAACAACGAGATAGTCGAGCTTTTTGGAAACCGAGGCGACGACAACGGCGCCCCTGGCTTCGGCGAGGCGCTGGGCTTCGGCGCGGGGCATGGCCAGGGAGCCTGTGAAGAGCACGCGCTTGCCGGCAAGGGGGGATGTCCCGCCCTCCCCTGCCTGGGACGCCTTCTCCGCCGACGGCGCCTGGGGCCACAGGCCGGCGCCGCGGAAGTCCTCGAGCATGGCCTGGTTGGCCGGATTGGCGAAGAAGCTCTGGATGGATCCGGCCACTTCCGGCCCGACGTCCGGGATGGCGGTGAGCTCCTCCAGGCTGGCCCTGGCCAGCGCGTCCATGCCGGCAAAGCGCCCTGCCAGGGCGCGGGCCGTCTGTTCGCCCACGTGGCGTATGCCAAGGGCGCTGATAAAGCGGTAGAGGGGAGCGCTGTCCTTCGCCTGCGCCAGGGCGTCCACGAACTTCTCGGCCAGGGTTTCGCCCATGCGCTCGAAGTCCAGCAGCTCCTTGGCCGTCAGGGTGAAGAGGTCTGCCGGCGTCTTGACGCGGCCGGCCTGGACCAGCTGCTCCACCCACTTCTTGCCTATGCCCTTGACGTCGAGGCCGGCGCCGGAGACGAAGTGCTCGACCGAACGCAGGCGCACGGCAGGACAGGCCACGTTGTCGCACACCCAGGCGGCCTCGCCGGGCTCGCGGTGCACAGGCCCTCCGCAGGAGGGGCAGGTGCTGGGAAAGGTCCAGGGCACTGATCCGGCAGGACGCTTTTCCGGAAGGCTGCGCACTACCTCGGGGATGACGTCGCCGGCGCGCTGGACGACGACGGTGTCGCCGATGCGCAGGTCCTTGGCCTTCACCTCGTCTTCGTTGTGCAGGGTGGCGCTGGAGACGACGACGCCGCCGACGCCCACGGGCTCGAGCTTCGCGACCGGCGTCAGCACGCCCGTGCGGCCCACCTGCACTTCGATGTCCCGCAGCACGGTCTCAACCTGCTCGGCAGGGAACTTGAAGGCCACGGCGAAGCGGGGCGCCCTGGCCGTGAAGCCAAGCGCAGCCTGCGCCTCGAGGTCGTCGACCTTGGCCACGGCGCCGTCGATCTGCATGGGATAGTCCGGGCGCCTCGCGCGCACGTCGCTGACGTAGGCCTCCACCTCGGCCAGCCCCCGGCAGAGGGCGCCGCCGGGCGGCGTGGCAAAGCCGAAGGCCTGGAAGCGGGCCATGAGCTCGGCATGGCTCGTGCAGGGCTGGCACTCGCCCCAGTCGACGGCGCCCACGCTGTAGGCCAAAAAGGAGAGCGGCATGCTCCGCGCCTGGGCCACGTCGAGCTGGCGCACGCTGCCGGCCGCCGCGTTGCGGGGATTGGCAAAAATCTTCTGGCCCGCGGCCTCGCGGCGGGCGTTGACCTCGGCAAAGTCCTCCTTGAAGATGACCACTTCGCCGCGCACCTCGATGAGCTCGGGGAAGGGGCCCTGGCCAAGGAGCCGCAAGGGAAGGTTTCTGATGGTGCGGGCCTGGGCCGAGACCACCTCGCCCTCCTCGCCGTTGCCCCGCGTCACGGCGTCCGCGAGCACGCCCTTCCTGTAGACGAGCTCCAGCGCCAGGCCGTCCATCTTGGGATCGCACCAGAAGACCAGCGGCACTTCCGGCAGGGCGCGCACCATGCGCTCGGCAAAGCCGCGCCACTCCTCCATGCTGAAGACGTCCTCGAGGCCGTACATGCGCTCGGTGTGGCGCCGGCGCTCCAGGCCCGGCAGCAGGGCGCCGCCGGTGCGCAGGGTCGGCGAATGGGGCGAGCGGAAGGCCGGGTAGCGCGCTTCCAGCGCCGTCAGCTCGGCAAAGAGGAGGTCGTACTCCTCGTCCGAGATCTCGGGCGCGTCCAGAGTATGGTAGAGGTGGTTGTGGCGCTCAAGCTCCCGCACGAGGGCGTCCATGCGCTCGCGGACCTGGCCGTCGGGATCCGGGGCCCCGTCAAGCTGCGCCTTCAGGTCCGCAGGCGGACTGGCGGCTGAACTGGCGGCCGGACTGGCGGAATCCTTCCGCGCAGCTTCCTTTGCCTTGCCGGCGGGCTTTGCGGCGACAGTACCGCCGAACAGGCTTCCCTGCTTGTATGCCATGGCGCACCTCCTTGTCCGGGCGCTCAGCGGCCCGGCAGTCTGTCAGACTACGCTACTCCGGCAGGGCGATCAATTTCGCCCGCAGCTCGCGGATGCGGTCGCGCAGTTCCGCAGCCCGCTCGAACTCGAGATCCTTGGCGCACTGGCGCATCTCCTTCTCGAGCTTGGCGACGAGCTGCGCCGTCTCCTCGGCGGTGAGGGGCTTGTTCTCGTCCGCCTGGCGCCTGCGGCCCTTTCCCTTGCCCCTGCCCCTGCCCTTGGCCTGATCGTCGCAGATGGCATCGAGGGGCGAATCCATGCTCTTGGTGGTGCTCTTCGGCACGATGCCGTGGAGCTCGTTGTAGGCGGTCTGCTTGTCCCTGCGGCGGCTGGTCTCGTCCATGGCCTCCTGCATGGAGCGCGTCACCGTGTCGGCATAGAGTATGACCTCGCCCCGGGTATTGCGGGCAGCCCTGCCGAAGGTCTGGATGAGCGAGCCCGTGGAGCGCAGGAAGCCCTCCTTGTCGGCATCGAGTATGCAGACCAGGGAGACTTCCGGGATGTCGAGGCCCTCCCGGAGCAGGTTGATGCCGACCAGGACGTCGAATTCGCCGAGGCGCAGGGCCCGGATGATCTGGAGCCGCTCCAGGGTGTCGATGTCCGAGTGCAGGTAGCGGGCGCTGACGCCCATGCTGCCAAGGTACTCGGTGAGGTCTTCGGCCATGCGCTTGGTGAGGGTGGTGACGAGCACCCTTGAGCCCTCGGCTTGGCGCCGGCGGCACTCGCCGAGCAGATCGTCCATCTGCCCTTCGACGGGACGCACGGAAATTTTGGGATCCACGAGGCCCGTGGGCCGGATGATCTGCTCGCTCACCAGCCCCTGGGACTCGTCCAGCTCCCACTTGCCGGGCGTGGCCGAGACGTAGACCGTCTGGTTCTGGAGCTTGCGGAACTCCTCAAAGCGCAGGGGACGGTTGTCCAGGGCCGAGGGCAGGCGGAAGCCGTAGTCCACCAGGGTCTGCTTGCGGGAGCGGTCGCCCTTGTACATGCCGCCCAGCTGGGGAACGGTGATGTGGGATTCGTCGATGAACATGACGAAGTCCCGGGGAAAGTAGTTCAAAAGACAGCTCGGCGGCTCGCCGGACTTGCGGCCGTCGAGGTGGCGCGTGTAGTTCTCGATGCCGTTGCAGTAGCCGAGCTCCTCCAGCATCTCGAGGTCGAGCTGGGTGCGCTGCTCGAGCCGCTCGGCCTCCAGGTGCTTGCCGGCAGCCTTGAACTCCTGCAGCCGGAACAGGAGCTCCTCCCGGATGTCGGCGCAGGCGCGCTTGAGGTTGTCCTGGGCCGAGACGTAGTGGCTTGCCGGAAAGAGGACGGTCTTGGCCACGCGCGCCAGGGTCTCTCCGGTGAGGGGATCCACCTCGCTCATGGCGTCTATGTCCTCGCCGAAGTACTCGATGCGCAGGGCCTGCTCGTGGCGGTAGGGCGGAATGATCTCGATGGCGTCTCCGCGCACCCGGAAGCTGCCCCTGTGGAAGTCGTAGTCGTTCCTTTCGTAGTGCACATCGACCAGGCGACGCATGAGCTCTTCCATGGGCAGGTGCTGGCCCTCCTCCACGGGAATGACGAGCTTGGCGTAGTATTCCGGCGAGCCGAGGCCGTAGATGCAGGAGACCGAGGCCACGATGACCACGTCCCTGCGCGTCAGGAGGGCGTGGGTGGCCGCGTGGCGCAGCTTGTCGATGTTGTCGTTGATGGCCGAGTCCTTGGCGATGTAGGTGTCGGAGGCCGGCACGTAGGCTTCGGGCTGGTAGTAGTCGTAGTAGCTGACGAAGTATTCCACGGCGTTTTTCGGGAAGAACTCCCTGAACTCCGAGTAGAGCTGGGCGGCCAGGGTCTTGTTGGGCGCGAGGACCAGGGCCGGCCTGTTCACCTTGGCGATGACGCTTGCCATGGTGAAGGTCTTGCCCGAGCCCGTGACGCCGAGCAGGACCTGGTCCTTGACGCCGGCATTGAGGCTTTGGACGATGCTGGCGATGGCCTCGGGCTGGTCGCCGGTGGGGCTGTAGGGACTGGTCAGCTCGAAGGGACGGTCCTCCAGGACCTTTTCCCCCTCGAGGCGGTCCATGAAGTCCTTCCTGTCCGCGATGGTCTCGTTTTCCAGAAACATGCCGTCCTCCTTGGCGTCCAGACTGAACGCGCAGGCCAAGGCCGCCTTGGGCTGGCTACATCCCGATCCAGCCTGCCCCGTCGTGCAGATAGCGCGTCCGCCAGGGCAGGAAGGGCCAGACGTCGTCCAGCGCGTTCGAGAGGTTCACGTCCACGAAGGCGCTGCGCCAGGGAAGCCCCCCCGCAAAGTCCCTGTACTCCAGGGTCAGGACGTCCTGCGCATCGGGGCGGCTTGCCATGCAGGCCGCCAGCCTTGCCTCGAACTCCTCCCTGGCAAGCAGGCTTCCTCCCTGCTGCATGATGTGCGCCGTTTCCTGCTGGCAGTCCAAAAGCTCCACGCCCCGCATCTTCAGAAGCGCCACCAGGGCCTGCAGGCCCGCCCTGGAGGCCTCGGAGACGGCATGAAACATGCTCTCGCCGAAGAAGGCTCGGCCCAGGGCCACGCCGTAGAGCCCGCCGGCCAGCTCCCCGTCCTGCCAGACCTCGACGGAATGGGCATAGCCTGCCCGGTGGAGCAGGCCGTAGGCCTCCTCGATGTCCCTGGTGATCCAGGTGCCGGACTCGCGCCGCAGCGCTGCGCACTGCCTGACGACTTCGGGAAAGCAGGCGTCCAGAGTGAAGGCGAAGCCGAGCTTGCGGATTTTCCGGGCAGCCCGCTTCGGCATATGGTAGCGCTCAGGCAGGATGACGCAGCGCGGCGCCGGCGACCACCACATGACGGGATCGCCCTCGTTGAACCAGGGAAAGATGCCCCGGCTGTAGGCTGCCAGCAGCAGGGTCAGGGAGAGGCGCCCGCCGGCGCAGAGCGGATAGTCGTCCGCGCCGGCCGTGCGCGGATCCGGAAAGCCGGAGGCGACGCGCGCCATGTAGGAGCGCACGGTCAGCGCCGGTCTGCCGCCACGCATCCCGCCAGGCTCCTAGGACTGCCCTGCCAGCACCAGCTTGTCTTCCTTGACGGCCAGGCGCGCCTTGCCGCCCTTCTTCAGGAAGCCGAAGAGCAGCTCGTGGGCCAGCTTGTCCTCGACCTCGTTGCGCAGGAGCCGGCGCAGGGGGCGGGCGCCCATGGCGGGATCGAAGCCCTTCGCGGCCAGCCAGTCGCGGGCCTTGGGGCTTAAGGACAGGGCCACGCCGCGCTCGGCGAGGGCGTCCTTGATCTCCTTGACGAACTTGTCCACGATCTGGTGCATCATCTCGCCGGTGAGGCTGTGGAAGGGAACGAGGGCGTCCAGGCGGTTGCGGAACTCGGGCGTGAAGATGTTCTCCACGGCCTTGAGGGCCTTGCGCGCCGCGTCCTCGGGCCTGGCGCTGCCAAAGCCCACGGAAGGCCGGCTCATCTCGAAGGCGCCTGCGTTGGAGGTCATGATGAGCACGACGTTGGAGAAGTCGGTCTTGCGGCCGGTGTTGTCCGTCAGGGTCGCGTCGTCCATGACCTGGAGCAGGACGTTGAAGATGTCGGGATGGGCCTTTTCAATTTCGTCAAGCAGCACGACCGAGTACGGCGCCTTGCGCACGGCTTCGGTGAGCAGGCCGCCCTGGTCGAAGCCAACGTAGCCTGGCGGGGCGCCGATGAGGCGGGAGACGGAGTGCTTCTCCATGTACTCGCTCATGTCGTAGCGCAGGAAGTCCACACCCATGATTTCGGCGAGGCTCTTAGCCACCTCGGTCTTGCCGACGCCGGTGGGGCCGTAGAAGAGGAAGGAGCCCGCAGGGCGCGTGGCCTGGCCCAGGCCCGCCCTGGCGCGCAGGATGGCGCGCACGGTAAGCTCGATGGCCTCGTCCTGGCCAAAGACGCGCTTCTTCAGGTCGCGCTCCAGATGCGCGAGGCGCGAAAGCTCGGATCCCGACACCGTGCGCACGGGAATGCCTGCCATGCGGGCCACGATGCGCTCCACGTCCGGCATGCCGACGGCTGGGCGCCTGCCGGCGGGCATGTCCTTGCCAGAGGCTGCGCCCTTGCCCGCAGGACCGTCCTGGGCCGGCTCAGGCACAGTTCCCGCGCCGTCCGGGACAGTGCCTGGGGCGGCGTCCCTGCCCTCGCCGCCTGGGGGGCCGACGAGGTCGCCGACGACCACGGACGGGGCGGCGCCGGGATCGACGCCGGGCTCAGGTCCGCCCTCGGAGGCCGCCTTGCGCCTGACGTAGCCCTCGACCTCGCAGGCCAGCCGGCAGGACTGCAGGTGCACGGCCGCGCCCGTCTCGTCCATGACGTCGATGGCCTTGTCCGGCCGGAGCCTGTCGCGCACGTGGCGGGCGGAGAGGTCCAC
>JAEEPQ010000092.1 GCA_016284885.1 Desulfovibrio sp. | reverse complement strand
CTAGGGATACGCTGATTAATTCAGCATCGGCTCAACAACCCTTCGATAATTCAATGGGTTAGTTCGGCCTTGTCGCTGGAAGATGCCTTTAATCAGCACTTCCCTAGCTCTGCCCTTGGCCGGCAAGCCACTGGCGCCTGAGCCCGGCAATGTCGCCGCGCGTGAGGAAGCGCTGGTTGGAGCTGCCCCTGAACTCGAGCTCCAAATCCTTCAGCGCCTCGACGAAGGGCCCGTCCACGAGGTAGTCGAGCTCGTCCAGCAGCTCGGCAACGGCCGGATCCCGGCGCCCCCGCTCGAAGAGCTCCTCGCAGGTGTAGCCGGAGAAGGCCAGGACGTCGAGGCCGCGGGCATGGACGGCCCTGGCCAGCCAGACCAGCGGCGCGGGCTGGAGGAAGGGCTCTCCGCCGGAGAAGGTGACGCCCTTCAGCAGGGGATCCTCGGCAATCTTCGCAAGGATCTCCCCGCAGTCCATGTCGCTGCCGCCGGCGGGATCGTGGGTCTGGGGGTTCTGGCAGCCGGGACAATGCTTCCGGCAGCCCTGGGCAAAGACCGTGAGGCGCATGCCCGGGCCGTCGACGATGCTTTCCTCCGCAATCCCGGCGATGCGCAGCGTGGGGGCCATGATATTCCTCCTTGGATCGAGGTCCTGTTGCGGCCTTCGAATCTAGCACGCGCCACGATTTAGGCAAGCCGCCCTGCCGTCCGGAACGCCCCGCAGAGCCTGCGGGACAAGGCAAAGCGGGAATTGGCCATTTTTTCAGGGAGAGCCGTACTTCTTCCTTGACAAGCAAAAAGCCTCGGCTCTACACAAGCTGAAGGACTTTTTGGATAGAAACGACACAACGCACACAACCTACTGCCCCCTGCCACGGCAGGAAACCAGACTGGAGGCTTCACATGACTAAAGCTGAACTCGTAGACAAGATCGCGGCGAAGGGCGAAATCACCAAAGTCCAGGCCGGCAAGGTGCTCGGCGCGCTGGTCGATGCCCTTGCTGAAGCCATGGCCGCAGGCGACGCCGTGATGCTCGGCGGTCTGGGCACGTTCAAGGTGACCTCCCGCGGCGAGCGCAAGGGTCGCAACCCCCGCACCGGCACGGAAATCACCGTGCCTGCCTGCATGGTGCCCAAGTTCACGCCTGCCAAGGTGCTCAAGGACGCCGTCGCCAAGCTGCCCGTCAAGTAGCCGGACTGCCAGGCGCCAGCCTCCCTTCTTCTGATAGCGGTACGGACCCGGGCGCCAGCTCGGGTCCGTTTTTTTCTTCTGGCCTTGCCAGCAAGGAGTCTCCCCCATGAACGTTTCCGGCAAGGCTTCCAGTCTCCAGCCTGCCTGGCTCGGCGAAGCCCTCGGCATGGCCTTTGATCCTGTTGATGCCGATGCTTCGCCCGTCGTGGCCAGAGCCTCCATGCCCGTCGGCGCCAGCACCTGCCAGCCCTTCGGCTTCCTCAGCGGCGGAGCCTCTCTGGCGCTCGCGGAAACCCTTGCCGGCTACGGCTCCGTTGCCCTCCTGCCGGAAGGCAAAAAGCCCGTGGGCTCCTCCGTTTCCGCCAGCCACGTGTCCGCCGTGCCGGCGGGCCAGACCGTCCGCGGCGTGGCCACTCTGCTCCACCAGGGCCGCTCGACCCACCTCTGGAACGTGGATATACTGGCCGAAGACGGCAGGCTCGTCTCCACGGCGCGCGTGCTCAACCACATCGTCTCCCTGGACGGTCCTGCGCCCGAGGCCTTCAGGGACGCTCGAGCCCGGAGCTAGCAGGCCTCTTCTGGCGCATCTCTTCCGCCTTCTCCCCCGCGCAAGGCCGCCTTGGCGGCCTGACATATGGCCCAGATTTTGCATTGCATTTTGTGGAAAAAGCCCAGGACGGATCCAGGCATCTCTGGCAGGCCGTCCCAAGGCGAAACCAAGGAGGACTTCATGTCCCGTACCGCTTCATTCACAGCCCTCGCTGGCGCCGTGCTTGCCCTTTCCCTCGGCTTCCACCAGGCCGCCCAGGCCGCTCCCGGCGCGCCTGTTCCGCCTCCGCCCGGCGTGGCCAAACACGGCGCGCCCGTTCCGCCTCCGCCCGGCGTCAGGCCCGCTCCTGCGCCTGCGCCCGCCCATATGGCGCCGGCTCCCAAGCCCGGCCACATGGCGCCTCCGCCTCCGCCGCCCGGCGTCAGGCCCGCGCCCCGCGGTCGCGTCGTGCATCCCGAGCCGCCGCACGCCAAGCATCCGCCCAAGCACGTCCACCACAAGAAGCACCACAAGAAGTACCACCACAAGAAGCACTACTAGGCCAGTGCTAGTCGCTGCTTCCCGCTCCGCCTTGCGGCTCTGGCCCTGAATGCTGAACCTGCAGGCTGAGCGGCTCGTCCAGGACTGGACAGCCCAGAACTGGACAGCATAGATGACAAGGGGCTCTGCCGGATTCTCCCCGGCGGGGCCCTTTTCGCTGCCGTGCCTGCCGCGCAGGCTCGTCCCGTCTGGCGCGCCCCGCCAGGAGCTAGGCGACGGGCCTCTCCTCCGTTGCGCTAGCCCTCTCGGCACAGCCCCTGCAAAGGGCTTTTTTTCGGATGAACGGGCTTGAAGCCGGCCAGGCGGGCCGGCAGGCGCAGGCTTGACGAAATCCCAGAATAGGCCATGCTTGGCAACGTCCGCTCCCGTGGACCTGTCGCATGCGAATGGCCAAGGGGCGCGGGAAGGACACACCGGAATGACGTACCGGGATGACGCACAGGAATCCCAAGGAGGACGCATGTTTCCAGTCGTGAAAAAGGGCTTCAGCCTGGTCAGGGCCGGCGTGGACGCGGCCTGGGCGCAGACCCTGCTCGAAGCGGTCAGGCTCGCGGTCAACTCGAAAATAGCCCGTTTCGGCGAGGTCTCCTCCCTGGAGGAGCAGGCCGGCGGCGGCCTTGCCATGTGCCTGCGCCTCACAGGCGTGGCGGACGAGGTGCGCCTTGCCGTGGAGCGTGTCGACATTGCCGAGGACGGCTCGGCCATCGTCATGGCAGGCTTTTCCTCGAGCGTTCCGCTGGCCGCCAAGCTCCTCGAGGGGCTCTGCGCCGGCAAGGCCTGGGATGTCGCCGATCCCCAGGCTCGCCTTGTTCTGCGCCAGCTTGGCCAGGCCCTTGCCCGCTAGGCCTAGGCAGGAGGAAGCACATCATGTTCGGCATACCCGACTCCATCAAGTTCAAGCCGCTGGCTGCCGGCGTCAAGGCGCAGCTCAACCGCTTCATCGCCGAGTACGGCGCCGTCGAGAGCGTCGAGATCCACAGGGACGTCGTCAGGCTCGCCATACGGCTCACCGGCATCTCTCACCCTGTGGACGTGGAGATGCGCACCTTCCGCATCGCCGGTGACGGCTCAAGCATCGAGCTTGGCGGCTACAGCTCATCCGTGCCCTTCGTCGCCGAGGCCCTCAACCGCCACTTCGCGAAAAGCGTGAACGTTGCCGATGCCAAGGTCAGGGCCGTCCTGGTGCTGGCCGCCAAGCTGCTCGCCTGAGCGCCGTAGCGCGCCCCGGAGACAGCACCAGCGAGAGCATCAGAGAGAGCATCAGCGCGCCCCGGGAGCTATCTGGGGAGCGTTTCAAGGAGATTTCCATGCAATGTCCCAGCTGCGGCGCCCGCATCGAAGCGCCGGACCGCTTCTGCTCGGCCTGCGGAAGCAGGGTGAAGCACTGCAGGTCCATCCCCTGCCCCGTCTGCCAGTATCCCTGCAATGTCGCCATGAAGGTCTGTCCCCAGTGCCAGACGCCACTTGAGCTCGATAACGGCCTCTCCGCCATTCCCCTGGACGCCAGCCTTCAGGAGCGCGCCTTCTGCCTGCTCAGGCGTTCCTTCGTCCGCTTCGCCGACTTCCAGGGACGATCCTCCAGAAGCGAGTTCTTCCTCTTCATGGCCTTCTGCCAGTTCGCCGGCCTTGTGCTTGCGGCCGTCTGGTGGCCGCTGGCCTCGCTCTTCAGCGCGGTCATGCTCATCCCCAGCTATGCCGTGAGCGTGAGGCGCATGCGCGATGCGGGCTATTGGCCCTGGACGCCCTTCGTTCTCTCAGGCGTGGCTGCGGCCCTCCTGACCCTCGGCATAGTCGCCGGCGCCGTGCTTGGCTTCTCAGCCAGCAGCTGGCGCCTACCCCTTGCCCTCATAGGCGTGAGTACAGCCCTGCTGCTGCTCGTCTGCGTCCTCTTCCTCTTCCTCGTTCTCCAGCCAACGGCGGAGCCCGGCGAAGAGAAGCGCATTTTCAGCCATGCGCTGAGGATCCAGGGGCAGGACGGTCCTTTTCCGCAGCCAGCTGGCCCCCAGCAGCCTTTTCCAGGCCAGCCCTTCCCCCAGATCTTTTGCCCAGGCCAGCCCTTCCCCCAGCAGCCTGATTCGCAGGCGCCCATCGGGGTTTCCCAGGGCGCATTCCCTGGCCAGCCGGCGCAGCCCTTCCCGGGCCAGCCTTGTCCGCAGGCGCCCTTCGGGGGCCCCCAGGGCGCATTCCCTGGCCGGCCGGCGCAGCCCTTCCCGGGCCAGCCTTACCCAGACCAGCCCTGCCCAGGCCAGCCCTTTCCAAGTCAGCCCTGCCCTCAGCCGACTATCCCCCAGGCGTCCTGCCAGCCGCCGTTCGCAGGCGCAGAGGCGCAGCTGCCTGGCCAGCCTAGGGCCGATGGCGCCCCAAGTGCGTTCGCAGACCAGCTAGCCGGTGCAGAAGGCCAGGACGAGGCGCCGGCCGGAACCTCGCCAACGGAGCGCCAGGCCAGTCCAGCGCCGGACGCTCTGCCTGCAGAAGAGCCTGGCCAGCCTGCTGAACGGCTTATCTGCCGTCAGGAGCTGGACGCCGGCGCAGCGCAGGCCTCAGCCGGTGGCAGGGACGGCAGCCAGGACGGCAGGGCCTAGACCTCGGCAAGCTGTCCCCCTTCCCTTTTCCAGGCGCCTTCCGGAAGATCTTGCCGGGGGCGCCGACGCACCAGGGCCTCAAGTCCGCGCCCCTGCGCGGCCTTGAGGCCCAAGCGTTCAGTGCGCCATTGCCGGAAGCTTGGCTAGTCGAGCAGAAGGCCAAGGCGGTCCGGATCGTCGGGATCAAGGATCTTGACTTCGTCGGAACGTATGGAAGCCTTGTCGCCGAAGCCGCGGACCCAGGCGCGCAGCTCGGGCTCGCTGCGGGTGGTGATGGTCAGCAGAACGCTGCCGTCGTCGCGACGCTCAAGCTCCTGCTGGTCGGACCAGACGCGCTCGCAGACGTAGTCGGCCACCTCGGGCGCAAATTCTATGGTGAAGGTTCTGGGCTCGTGCCAGGGCAGCCCGAAGGAGGAGACGTGCATGTCGGGCAGGCGGATGCGGGTGCGCTGCTCCGTGAGGACGACCTCGCGCATCCTGTGCACCGCGAAGTTGACCTGCTTCACGGCCACTTGATCGCCGTCGCCGTAGTCCTCGCCGACCAGGGCGCCTATGGAGTAGAGGGCGTTGTTCATGGCGATGATGCGCACGGGCTGGTAGCGGTGCTCCTTGGCCTGGGGGCTGGTGGGCGCTTTGTAGACCACCATGCACACCCTGCGCTCGCGGGCGGCCTTGATCAGGGTCTGGATGTGCTCCGCGTGGGGCGCATAGTCGATGCGTCCCTTCGGGGAGAAGGTGAAGAGTCTGCGGTCGGTCGCCACGTTGGCCGGATCGGCCATGTGCATGGCCAGCTGTTCCAGGGTGCGGTCGATGCGCTGGAGGGTCTGCGGTGGCAGCAGGCTTTCGGAGAGCCCGCGGCAGATGTTGAGGTAGCGCAGCTCCTCGTAGTCAAGCCCTAGGGTGAAGCTGTTCTTAGGCGACAGCTGGTACCAGCGGCGCCGGTTGTCGATGCCGTAGAGCAGATCTGATCCAACGACCCGCTCAACCTCGCGGACCATGCGGATGATGGTCTGAGGGGAGCACTCCAGGCGGTCGCTGAGATCCTTGAGGTAGTGTCGCCTGCCTTCCAGCAGGAGTATGCTGAAAAGACGGAGGATCTTGATCCCAGGCGTACTGTCTGGGTTCTGTTTTTGTGGCATGCTCGTTCCTTGCTAGTCTATTGTGGTTCCCATCGGACCAGCCCTTCCCAAAGCTGGATCCGTGGCGCGGGCAAGCCCGCGACTGTGCTTCGTGCCTCTGCATGGCCATGCTGGGGCAAAGCTGTGGGGAGATTCTCCATGGCAGGCCACACGTCCGCTCCGGTCTGGCCGGAGCAGGACGCCTCATGTCAGCCTTTGCCGCAGGACCTGCGGGCTGGGGCCGCAAAGATGGGGCATGGAGAAATCCTCCTTGACGGGATGAAGCGCCTGGATAGCCTCCAGGGCGCTTTGCTTGGCGCCACCTGCGGGCAGAACGCATCCGGCGGAGCCAAGGCTGAGATCGCGTAAACCAGGTTACAGGCATGTCCCGCTCCGAAGCTGCCTTAGGAGGCGGGACGTAGGGCCGGAAGATCCAGGCAGGCGCCAGAAGGGGGGCCTGAGGGACCTTCCGGCAGGGGGCGACTCGGCGCCCCAGCGCTGTGGCCAGCGCCGTTGACGCTAGCCTCCTGGTGTTCCATTTTTAGGAATGCAATAAAAAATGTTCGCTTTTTTGTCCGGTATGAAATTTTTTCTGGAGATGGAGCTCCTTTTTTATCCGTTCATGGGGAGCGTCTGGCGACGCTGGACACAAGGGGAAAGACAAGCAACCCCTGCCTCTGCAGGAGCAGCGCTGAAATACGGGGGGCGCGTGCAGAAAAGCGCTAGGCAAATTGCAGACGGCACTCACAATCCCCTTTTCCAAGGTCGGGGAGCGTGGAAGGCAAACCCACGACGAAGGAGGTAGTCCTGTAATTTCAATAATACACTGTGTTGGCAGGCAGAGGAAGAGCAGAAATTATGTTTTTTGTAAAAAAGTGGCCTGAACAGGGGCGACGGAGAGGTAAAAGCACAATTAACTTATTGATTTTAATATACTTTTTGATTTTGTAATTTTTTCGATACGCCGGGTGGCAGAGGCGGACCCTGCAGGGATGTCGTGCCGTCTTTGCCCCGGCAGCAGGCAAGGCCTAGACAGGCGTCTGCGCTTTGTACGCCGGACTGCACGCCAGGTTGCCCTACGCCAGATTGTCGCTAGGCCGGCCCGCAGGCCTTGCCGAGATCTGCCCCAGTCTGCAAGGCAGAGGCGGTTCCTGTTCGCCTGCCCTGCCCTTTGTGCTCGCCTTTGGCCCCTTCTGCCCGCCTCTGCGGGCATGCGCGTTCGTCCTGCGGCAGGGACAGCGTCCCGGGGAGATGTCAAAAAAATAGACGTCAGCCCGGAGGCTGGGCGCTCCGTGTCTAGAAAATGGACACGCCGTGGCTATCACGGCGGACGAGGGTCTATCCGGCCAGGCGTGCTTGTCCAGGATGCTGTCCGGGACTTTCGTCGCCTGCGTGCTCAGCGCAGACGCCAAGGCCCTGCGGAGGCGCTGGCTGGCAGCTCGCGGCCAGATGCTTGCCAGAGCCTTGGCCAGCTTCTCCGGACCTTGGCCAGATCCTTGGGCATGTCCACGGGCATGTCTTTGATCAGGCCCTCGGTCAGGGGCAAGGTCAGGCGCTCGATCAGGCCGAGCCGGCCTGCGTCGAAGGCAGCTAGCTCCTGCTACGAGACTGGCACGTTTTTTGCTATGTTCATGGCAGGAATGGGCACAGGTAAGTGCCCGTTTTCTCAGGACTCATAGCCTTCTGAACCTCCCGAAGCTCCCGAAGACAGCTCTGCCCTGCCCCCCTTGGCGGGGATTGCCCGATTCCCGCCTCAGCATCCCGAAACTCCCTCCCAGTCGCGGCCGCCCCTTGCCAGGGCGGCCGTTTCTGCGTTGCGGGCCTGCCGCGGCCTGCACGGGAACCCTTCCGCGCGGGGGAGCCGCAGTGCACTCAGCCAGTGTATCCGGCCAGTGGACAGGAAGCGGGCCACGGGCTGTCCAAAAATCGTGCGATGTCTAAAAACAAGCTGCCCCTGCCGTTCAAAAGCCATCCAGCAAGGGCGCTCCGTCGCTGTGCTGGGCCTGCTTCTGGCGGGCCTGTCACGGCCCAGGAAGGAGCACAAAGGGGTTTTGGCACGGTCCTTGCTAGAAAGAAGGCGTACGACACATCCTCAACCTCCTCTCTGAAGAACATCCTGAAAAACCCTCCCGAACAAGCGGCCGCCCCTAGCCAGGGCGGCCTATTTTTTGGGGCTGCCTGTTCCCGCAATAGGCAAACCCAGTAGATCGGGCCGGCAACGAAGAAGGCCGCTCTGCGTGCCGGCATGGGCAGGCGAGCGGCCTTGAAATTCCAGAGGGGCGACTTGCGCGCTAGGACTTGTTTTCGTCCTGTTGCGGGCGGAGAGGATTGCTGGCGTTGAGTTCTGCGCGGAACTTGTTGGAGAGCCTGAAGGTGGCAACGCGACGCGCAGGCAGGGTCATGGGCTGGCCCGTGTGCGGGTTGCGGCCGATGCGGCTGCGCTTGCTGTGCACCTCGAACTTGCCGAAGCCACTGATGAGCACGCCGTCCTTGGTGGCCATGCCGTTTTTGATGAGTTCAATCAGCTCTTCGACGAGGTCTTTCACCTCGGAGCGCCCCTTGCCGGTCGCCTCGTACACGGCCTCGATGAGATCGGCCTTGGTCACGGTCTTAGACATTGCACTTTGTCCGCGTTTGTGGGTTAAGGGGGGGCCTGCAGAAGGCTCCTGTCGGCTCCGCAGGCGTCAACAGCTACAGCTTATACGCCTGCCCCAGCCTTTTGTCGATAGAAAAAACCAGTGATAAGAAAGAGTTATAGGAAAGCTTGAAGCCCCCTGTCTTAGTCTGGTCTGCCCTGGTCTGGGCTGTCTTGGTCTGGCCTGCTGGCCTCTTCTCTGCAGGGCAGGCCCAGACGCGCAGGCGCCCTCCAGGGGAAGGCTGCGGGAGGCTTCCCTGGAGGGCGCAGGCTTGGCGATTTCCCGGCGCACAGCGAGCGCCGCCGGAACCCTGGGCGGGTCTGGACTGAGCTGGCCGGCTGGCCAGAACAGGGCGGATTCTAGGCGTCTCCGCCAATCTTGGAAATTTCGTTTTCCGGCACCGTGGAGTAGCGCATGCGCTTCTCAGCTATGGCGCGCTTGTCCATGCCGAGGCGCCAGGCCAGAACGCAGTCGGAGAGGCGCCAGTCGATGGAGGTCCAGTCCCTGCTCTCGGGAGAGGTCTTTGTCTCGGCGCGGCCGCTCTTGCGGCGCCAGCGTTCCCTGGTGACGGACTCGCGGGCGCAGTTGAGCTCGCGGGCTATCTCGCCGTCGTTCATGCTCCAGTCGATGTTGCTGAAGTCCACAGGTTCAGGGATGCCGAGGCGACGCCTGGCCGCCATGACGGACTTCAGCCCGCAGTTGAGCTGGGCGCACACCTCCTGGTTGCGGCAGGTGCGCAGGAGCTCCACCTCGTTGTTCCAGGCCACGAGGGGCTCGCCAGTCCTGTTGTGCCGGGGGGAGCGCACAGTGGGCGCGCCGAGGCGCCTGCGCCAGTAGGCAACGCGTCCGTAGGAGGCGCCAAGTTCCTGCGCGATGGTGGCGTTGCACCGCGTCCAGTCGACATCTTCCCAATCAAACCTCTTGCCAGCCATGAGCCAATCCTCCAAAGAGACGGCTTGCCGTCTCACTAGTGCTTATCGGCAGGCAATTCAAAATCTTATACCGTGAAGCAATAAAAATTGAAATTTTTGCGGCACGCAGGCTGCTGGGCTGCTTGACCTGCGGCGCGGACGCCCTCTCCCCGCTCCCAGCGGCGCAGTCAGCAGGACAGGGTCCGGGCACCAGACAGGATTCAGGGCGTTGGCCGGCCGACAGTTCGGCCGTTTCGGCTTCAGGCCCAGCAACGCAAAAAGCCCCGGAGCTCGGAAGCTCGACGGGGCTTGTGCAAAAATCCTTGGCGGCGACCTACTTTCCCACATGATGATATGCAGTATCATCGGCGATAAGGAGCTTAACTGCCG
>JAEEPQ010000091.1 GCA_016284885.1 Desulfovibrio sp. | reverse complement strand
CCGGTCTCTTTCTGGGCGAGGATGGAGTC
This sequence comes from Desulfovibrio sp., assembly GCA_016284885.1. GTDB lineage: Bacteria > Desulfobacterota > Desulfovibrionia > Desulfovibrionales > Desulfovibrionaceae > Desulfovibrio. The sequence goes on along the minus strand of JAEEPQ010000091.1, from coordinate 9,940 downwards.
GATGCAGACGGCAGTTTTGCCGGTCTGGCGGTCGCCGATGATCAGCTCGCGCTGGCCGCGGCCGATGGGCGTCATGGCGTCGATGGCTTTCAGGCCGGTGGGCATGGGCTCGCAAACGGATTTGCGGGCAACGATGCCGGGGGCCTTGATTTCCACGGCGCGGGTCTCGGTGCTCTCCACCGGGCCAAGGCCGTCGATGGGCTGGCCGAGCGGGTTGAGCACGCGGCCCATGACCTTGTCGCCGACCGGCACGGAGAAGATCTTGCCGGTGCGTTTGACGGTGTCGCCTTCCTTGATGCCCATGTCAGAGCCGAGAAGGGCAACGCCGACGTTGTCTTCTTCCAGGTTCAAAACCATGCCCATGACGCCGCCGGGGAATTCGAGGAGCTCGAACTGCATGGCGTTCTGGACGCCGTAGACGCGGGCGATGCCGTCGCCGATGTAGAGCACGGTGCCGGTTTCGCTCATTTCTACGCGCTGGTCGTAGTTTTGAATCTCTTCCTCAATGATTTTGCTGATTTCGTCTGCTTTGATCTGCATGTGCTAATTACCCCTCTTGAAAGTCTCCCTGAGGATCTCCAATTGCGCGCGCAGGCTCGCATCCAGCACTCGGTCGCCTACCGTGAGGACGACGCCGCCGAGGATGGACTTGTCAACGTCAAAGGAGAGCTCGATGGCCTTGCCTGCCTTCTTTTCCAAGTCGGCCTTGACGGCCTTCTGCTTGGCGGCCGACAGGGCGATGGCCGTGGTGAGCTTTCCGCGGATGATCTGCTGGGCTTCGTCGAGCTTCTTCGTGAAAGCCTGGACGATGGCGCGGAAGAAGGCCAGACGGTCCTTGTCGGCAAGCAGGTTGCAGAAGTTCCGGGTCACGGGGTCTGCATCGAGCTTGTCGAGAAGATCGCCGACGATCTTCTTTTTCTCGGCCACTGAGATGATCGGGCTTTTGAAGACCCGGTCAAGGGCAGGGCTTTCGTCCAGCAGCGAGTCGAGAGCCTTCAAGGTCTCGCCGCGCTTGGCGTTGGCTGTCTTGCCTTCGTTTTCTCCCAAAGCGAAGATTGCGCTTGCATAGCGACGGGCTATACGGGTGTCGGTCATTGCAGCACCACCTTCTCTAAGGATTTGTCAATGAGCTGCTCATGGTTCTTCTTATTCAGAGAAGCCAGAAGCTGCTCGCGCGTTGCTTCGATGAGCTCGTCGGCGATAGTGGCGCGCACCTGCTGGATGATGTTCTGGCCTTCGCTTTCAGCGGCGACCTTCGCCATCTCAACAATCTGCTTCGCCTGTTCCTGAGCCTTGGCAATGATGTCCTGCTTGAGGGCTTCCGCCTGCGCTTTGCTCTCGTCGAGAATCGCGGCGCGTTCGGCGTCAAGGTTCGCAATGCGGGTCTCGATCTCGGCCAGGTGCGCCTCGGCGGCTTCGCGCCGGGCCTGGAGATTGTCGATGCCTTCCTCGATGTTCTTCTTGCGGTTCCTGAAGAAGTTGACAGTCATCTTGCCAACGAAGTGCCACAGGATCGCAACGAAAATGACGAGGTTCAGGCAGCGCCAACCGAAGTCGCCCCACCGCGGAGCATCATGGCCGCCTTCCGAAGCCAGAGCAGGCGCGGCGCATATGAGGGTGACCAGCAGCGCCGGCACCATCATTCCCGCTAAGGCTTTATACACGGTTCCTTTCCTCAATGCCTCCCACCTCCTGTTATGTGGCTGACTCCACATCGCAGCGGTCTTAACCGTTGAGAACACGGGCAACAAGCTGCTGGGAGAGATTCCCTACCTTGGAGCGCAGCTCGACCAGGGAAGCCTCGGCTTCAGCGGTCAGCTTGGCACGGGCTTCGCCCAGAATCTTCTGGGCGTCTTTCTGCGCTTCTTCGATAAGGGCCTGCTGCTCTTTTTGTCCGGCTTGGCGGCCGTCTTCACGATTGACGGACGCATCCTGACGGGCCTTCGTCAGTTCCGCCTCGTAGTTGTCGAGGCGGCTCTGGGCCTTCGACTCAAAAGACTCGGCCTCGCCAGTCAGGTTCGCCATGAGGGCTTTCCTCTCAGCGATGATGCCGCGGACGGGTCTGATGAGCAGACGGTTAAGAACGAAGAGGGTGATCAGGAAATTCGCCAGCTGAAAAAGCATAGTTATGTTTAAATCCAGCACGTTCCTTCCTCCTCTTGGACAAGTATACAGGCTTCGACTGATTTCGGTAACTGTTCTAGGCCCTTGTGTCAACGTGTTTCAGGACTTTGAACGCTTGGTTGGCGAAACAGTTTTTCCAAATTCACTTTGAAATTCAGATGGTTGAGCGAACGTTGGCAAAAATGGGCAAGATGTGGGAAAGCTTGGGGCGCCCTGTCAGGCCCCTGATCCCAGCCCTGCCCCGGCATCTGGGCGCAGGATGGCGAGCATGGCTTCGAGGAGCTCGGGGATCGGCCTTGAGCTGTCGAGGACGTGGGTCGAGGCCGCCCGATAGAGGGGAAGGCGCGCCTTAGCCACCTCCCAGGCCTCGGCGACGGCGCTTTTTCCCGTGAGGGAGGGACGCTGGGCCGCAAGCGGGGAGGCCTCGAGGCGCCGGACCAGCTCCTTGGCCGGGCACTCCAGGAAGAAGACGAGGCCGGACGCGCGCATGAGGGCGCGGTTTTCCTCCTTCAGCACCATGCCGCCGCCCGTGGCGACGACGGCAAAGCCGGCGCCGTCTGCCGTCGCCTCGACGGAGCGCCTGAGCGCCTGGGTCTCCCGTTCGCGGAAGGCCGCCCAGCCCATGCGGGCAACGAAGTCTGCGATGCTTTCGCCAAGCGCCTCGATGATCAGGGCGTCGGTGTCGAGGCAGGGGCAGGCAAGCCGCTCCGCCAGGGCCAGGGCGGCCGTCGTCTTGCCGCAGGCCCTGGGACCGACGAGGAAGATGCGTTGCATCTAGAGCACCTCCGCCCCGCCGGCGACAATGAGCGTGGTGTACTCGAGGCGTACGCCGAAGAGGCCGGGATAGTAGAGCCCCGGCTCCACGGTCACCGTCATGCCGGCCTCGAGGGGGGCGGACTTCCTGGGGTGCAGGCTCGGCTCTTCGTGCGTGTCGAGGCCGACGCCGTGGCCGAGGGAGTGGGTGAAGTGCCTGGCGCAGCCCGCGCGCTCGAAGACGGCGTTGGCCGCATGGTAGGCGTCGCACATGGGCAGGCCCGGCGCGAGAATCTTGATGGCCTCGGCCTGGGCTTCAGCCACGAGGGCTTTGGCGCGCTCGAACTCGGGCGAGGGCTTTTCGCCGAACCAGAAGCTGCGGGTCTGGTCCGAGCAGTAGCCGTCCACGCGGCAGCCCACGTCGAAGAGCACCGGCATCTCGGGGCGAAGCTTCGTTTCGCCCGGCACGGCGTGGGGCAGGGCGCCGTTGGGGCCGAAGGCGACGATGCTTGGGAAGGCGAGTTCCGAGGCCCCGTGCTCCCGGAAGTAGCGCTCGACGAGCCAGCTGGCCTCGGCCTCGGTCATGCCCTCCTTCAGCTGGCTGGGGATCCATTCCAGCAGGGCGTGGTTGAGGGCAAAGGAGCGGCGCAGGCAGGCCACCTCCGCTTCGTCCTTAATGCGGCGCAGGCGCTCCACGAGGCCCCGGCAGGGCAGGAGGGACAGCTCCCTGGCAAGCTCCGCCCCGAAGGCCCAGGACACGGCTTCGGGATCGAAGCCCAGCCGCGTGCCGCAGGACTTGAGCAGCTTGGCCGCCGCCTTGGCCGGGCCGTCTTTGTAGACAACGACGTCGTCCCCCTTCCAGAGGCGCTGGGCGGCCTCCTCGTAGCGGGGATCCGTGCAGAGGTAGTCGCGGCCCTGGCGGGTGACCACGAGGAAGCCCGCGCTTTCGTTGAGCTGCACGTCGTGGAGTTCGAAGCCGGAAAGGTAGTACCTGCTGGAGGCCGCGTTCACGAGCAGGGCGTCCAGATTCCTCTGCTGCAAAAGCTCCCTGAGCCTGTTTCTGCGTTCGGCATGCTGCATGGTGCGCCGCTCCTTGCGTCGTTGTTAGGTTAGGTTGAGAGAGAAAAAGCGCTGGCCCCTCAGGCAAGCTCTGCCGGAGGCTCGAGCTCCCGGACGATGCCGGCGTCGGCGGGGAGGAAGCCGAGCTCTCCGGCGTCGCGGGGACGCTTCCAGGCAAAGGCCTGGCCTTCCCTGGGAACGATGTCTCCCTCGAAGGAAGCCACGTTGAAGAAAACGAGGTGCACGCGCAGGCCCCGCTCGGGATAGTCGTGCACGAAGGCCTTCCAGGGCGAGGCCTTGAGGACGGCAATGCCAAGCTCCTCCTTCAGCTCCCGGGAGAGGGCCTGCAGGGCGCTTTCGCCCGGTTCGAGCTTGCCGCCGGGAAACTCCCAGAAGCCGGCCATGGGCTTGCCTTCGGGCCGCTGGCAGCAGAGCGCCTCGCAGGCGCCGTCCCTGCCCCTGCGCCACACGACGCCGGCGGCCACGCGTATCTCCTTCAGAACCATGCAGCTTAGGCCTCCGCCTTGGCCATCTCGGTCTCGATGGCGTCCATCTGCTCCATGAGGTCCTCGCACTCGGCCTTCAGCTCCTCGTAGCGGGCGAGCAGCTTCGCGTAGGCCTGCTGGTCGGCGTAGGTGGCGGGGTCGGCGAGCTTCGTCTCCGCCTCGTGCTCCTCCTCCATGGCCTCGGCCAGGCGCTGCTCGAGCTTGGCGTACTTGTCCTTGAGGGGCTTGAGCTTCTTGTGCAGGGCGTTGCGGGCCTCAGCCTGCTCGCGCTTGAGGCGCTTGAGCTCCTCGCGGGAAAGCGTGTTTTTGGCAGGCGCGTCCTCAGCCGGCTTCACGGCGGCCTGCGGCCGTGCCTGGGCCTTGATCCGTGCCTGCTCCTCGGCCTGCTTGCGGCGCCTGGACTCGTCGTAGGCCGCAAAGCTTTCAAAGCGCTCGATGCCGCCGCTGTCCACGGCCCAGATCTCGCAGCCGGTCTCGCTCAGAAGCCAGCGGTCGTGGGCCACCATGAGCAGGGTGCCCTGGTAGTTGCGCAGGGCCTCGGCGAGAGCCTCGCGGCTTTCGAGGTCGAGGTGGTTGGTGGGCTCGTCCAGCAGGAGCATGTTGCAGCGCTTGAGGAAGAGCTCGGCAAGAACCAGGCGGCACTTCTCGCCGCCTGAGAGGGTGCCTACCTCGCGGTCGAAGAAGTCCTGGCCCAGCAGGAAGAGGCCGAGCACGCTCATGAGCTCGTTTTCCGTGAGGTGCGGATCCGAGGCGCGCCGGATCTGGGCGATGACGGTCTGGTCGGGCCGCAGAAGGTCCATCTGGTGCTGGGCGTAGTAGCCGAGGCGCACGCTCGAGCCTATCTGGATAGTGCCCGAGGTCTGGGCGAGGCGGGAGGCCAAAAGCTTGATGAGCGTGGACTTGCCGCAGCCGTTGTGCCCGACCAGGGCGATGCGCTGGCCGTTGAAGACGCTGAAGGTCAGGGGCGGCCACATGGTCTTGCCGTCCGGGAAGCTGAAGGCCAGATCCACGGTGGAGACGAGCACCTTCTCGGCGTGGGGCGGTTCGGGCCAGGCGAAGCTCAGCTCCTTGCGCCTGGGCTCGGGGCGGTAGCCCTCGAGCTCCTTTTCGAGCTTCTTGACCTGCTTGAGGCGCGAACCTGCCTGGCGGGCCTTGGTGGCCTTGTAGCGGAAGCGGTCCACGAAGGCCATTTTCCTGTCCAGCTCCGCCTGCAGGGCCTTGGCCTCGCGCTCGCGCTGCTCCTCGTAGTCGTCCTGGAGGCGCAGGAACTGGGAGTAGGTGGCCTTGCGGAACACAGGCTTGGAAAGGCCGAGGTAGAGGACGTGCGTGCCCACGCGGTCCATGAAGACGCGGTCGTGGGCCACGAAGACGAGGGAGCCCTGGAAGGAGGCGATGAAGCTCTCCAGCCACTCCACGGCATCGATGTCGAGGTGGTTGGTGGGCTCGTCCAGCAGGAGCACGTCGGCGCCAGCGGTGAGCACGCGGGCAAGCTTGGCGCGCTCGCGCCAGCCGCCGGAGAGCTCGCCCAGGGTGCGGTGCCACTTGCGCTCGGCAAAGCCGAGGCCGGAGAGCACCTCCTTGGCGCGCTGCTCGGGATTGTAGCCGTAGATGGCCTCGAGCTCGGCCTGGCGGTGCATGAGCGCCTGGATCCGGGCCTCGTCCTTCCTGGCCGACGCCTCCTCCCACTCGGTCCAGAATTCGCTCCAGTCGTGAACCACGTCCATGACGTAGGCGATGAGCGGCGTGTCGAGGCTCTTTTCGTCGAGCTCCTGCTCCACGTAGCCGAGACGGCAGTTCTTCGGGATGATGATGCGGCCGCCGTCGACGGACTCCACGCCCGCTATCATGCGCAGGAGCGTGGACTTGCCCATGCCGTTGGGGCCGCACACGCACAGGCGCATGCCCGACTCCACGTCCATGGAAAAGCTGGAAAAGATGTCCCTTCCGCCGAAGGACTTCGATATTTCGTGCAGGGTGATTTTCAACGTCCGCTCAGGCGCCCGGAAGACATGGGCGCCGCCTCCTTGAATGGGCTTGCGCGTGCCGGGAGTTTCCTCCCTTCCGCCTCTGGCCTGCCGGCTTAGGAATCCGGCTTCGGGCAGAGGGCGTGGCTTCGCGCGCCCCCTCTTGTAGGGGGGCGTGCGGGGCATCGTCAAGCAAGGGCGTCTCCTGGTCCCCGGCGCTCCGCCTTCCCGGCTCCCCGGATCAGGGCGCAGCTAGCGCCTGCCCTTTTGCCTGTCCTTTCGCCTGTCCTTGAGCAGGCCGAGGGCGTAGTTGCCCTCCATGGTCTCCCGGAAGCCCTCCTCGAGGCTCACCTTGGGTGCAAAGCCGAGCTCCTCCCGGATGCGGGAGCAGTCGGCCGTCCAGCCTTCCTCTCTGGCCTCGCGGTACTTGTCGAGGTTCCAGTTGGGCGCGCGGCCGCCCTTGCGGAAGAGGCGCACGAGCATGCCGAAGGCCGTGGCAAGGGCTGCCGTCGCCCCCATGAACCACAGGGGCAGGCGGACGATGCTAGCCTGCGTGCCTAGGGCTCTGGCGGCTTCGCGGTAGAACTCGGCCATGGGATAGGCCCTGCCGTCGCCGAGGTGGTAGGTGCCGGAGGCTTCGGGCGACAGGACGAGCAGGACGGCCCTGGCCATGTCGTCCACGTGGATGGCTGCCACCGGAAAGTCCCGTGCAAGCCCGGGGCAGGCCGCCACGCCCCTCTGCAGGCCCTGGTAGACGGGAAGCAGGCCGAGGTCGCCGGAGCCGTAGATGATGGGGGGTCTGAGCACGACGAGGCTGTCCCCGATGCCGGCCTTGAGAATGTTCTCCGAGACCAGCTTGGACCAGCCGTAGGCCGAGACCGGGGCTGCCGGCTCCTTTTCGGAGCGGCCCTGGGGCGAGGCCGAGGGGCCGGCGCAGGCCATGGAGGAGACGAAGACCACGCGCGAAGGCGCCTTGCCCTGGCGCCGCGCTTCCCTGAAGGCGGAGGCCAGGCACTGGGCTGCCCGGCAGTTGGCCTTCAGGTAGTCCTGCCAGCCGAGGCCGAAGAGCAGGGCTGCCATGTGGACGACGAGGTCGGCTTCGCCTAAGGCCTGCGCCAGGCCTTCGCCCGTGGCGAGGCTTGCCTGGAGGAATCTGGTCCCGGCAGGCAGGTGGGAGGTCTTGGACGTGGAGCGCGTGATCACGGTGACAGCCGCGCCTGCCTCCAGAAGCAGCGGGACGAGGTGGCGCCCCACGAAGCCGGTGCCGCCGGTGACGAGGATGCGCTTGCCGGCAAGGAAGGCAGGCGCAGGCGAAGCGTTTGACATGGCGTTTTCCTTGGGCGTTTTCCTTGGCGTTGTTCCTGAACGTGAACGCCGGGCCCTGCAGGTGTCGGGGCTAGACCAGATCCTTGCGGTAGATCCGGTAGCGCTTGGTGATGGTGCCGGAGAAGTCCTCGATGAGGTCGCAGACGGGCGCGTTGTCCTCAAGCACCCAGGAGCCCTCCACCCACTGGAAGTCGGGCGAGTTCTTTGCCTTCTCCAGCATGTAGTCGAAGAGGAGCAGGGGCAGGCCCATGAGCCGGAAGGCCTCCCTGATGCCGAAAAGGATGATGCGGTAGCCCTGGCCGAAGCGCTTCCTGGTCCGGAAGTAGTGCCAGGGAAGCAGGAGGCTCAGCCTGCCGTTGAGACGCTTGAGCAGGGGCGTGTAGTCGGGGAAGGCCACCATGCCGCCGGCGGGCTCGCCGCCGTGGAAGAAGAGCACGAAGAACTGCGGATCGAGGTAGAGGGTGAGATCCTTGACGAGCGCCTCGGCCTCGGCGGGCGAGAGCGGCGAGAAGCCGAAGTTCCGGCTCCAGGACTCCCGGTAGATGTCGAGCATGGTGCGCACGTCGTCCGCCAGGGTCTTCTTTGAGGATGCCCTGGCCGTAAAGCGCCCCTCCTGCTTGAGGCGCGCGAGCTCCTCGCGCACGGCCGGCGTCATGTGCGCCGTCTGCTTGAGGATGCGGTAGGCGAAGAGGTCCTGTTCCTTGCGCAGGTGGAAGCGCTCGAACCAGGCCGCGTATTCGCGGGGGTTCCAGGGCATCATGATGGCTGGCGGCTCGGCAAAGCCGTCCACCAGCAGCCCGCAGGTATAGTTGGTGGAGGGATTGAGGGGGCCGCGCATGAAGTCCATGCCCTCGCCCTTGAGCCAGGCGGAGGCCTGCGCCAGCAGAGCCTGGGCGGCCTCGGGGATCGGCTGGCACTCGAAGAAGCCGAAGGCGCCGCAGCGCTCATGGGCGAAGGCGTTGTGCTTCTCGTCGACGATGGCCGCGATGCGGCCGACGGGGCGGCCGTCCTGAAAGGCCAGAAAGAGCTCCCTGCGGGCCGTTTCCCAGAAGGGGTGCCTGCCAGGCGTCAGCAGGGCCAGATCGTCGCGCTTGAGCGCAGGCACCCAGGGGTCGCTTTCCCTGTAGACGGCAAAGGGCAGGTCGACGAAGGCGCGAAGATCCTCCGCCGTGCGCACGGGCCTGATGTCGGGAGCGCCTGTGCCCATGCCTAGGCCTTGAGCTGTCCGCGCAGCTCGTCCAGACTCTGCACGCCGAGGGACTCCATGGCGTGCGGAAGGTCCTGGGCGATGCGGAAGGCGGCATCCGGGCGCATGAAGCTGGCCGTGCCTACCTCCACGGCGCTGGCGCCCACGAGCACGAATTCGAGCACGTCTTCTGCGCTGCAGATTCCACCGACGCCGATGACGGGAATCTGGACCGCACGGGCGACCTGCCACACGCAGCGCAGCGCCACGGGCTTGACGCAGGGGCCGGAAAGGCCGCCTACCACGTTGGCCAGGCGGGGCCGGCGGGTTTGGAGATCCACGGCCATGCCGAGCAGGGTGTTGATGCAGGAGACGGCGTCGGCGCCGGCGTCCTCGACGCTGCGGGCAATGTCCGCGATGCTCGTGACGTTGGGGGTGAGCTTGACGATGAGGGGCTTGTCAGGAGCATTGGCGCGCACGCTGGCGGTGACGGCCGCGGCCTGGCAGGGGTCCTGGCCGAAGAGGGAGCCGCCGGCATGGACGTTGGGGCAGGAAATGTTGACTTCGAGGGCCGCGACGCCGGGCACCTCGTTGAGTCTGGCCGCCAGCTCGCCGAACTCCTCTGCCGAGGATGCGTAGATGTTGGCCACCACCGGGACGTCCTTCCAGGGGAGCTTCGGCAGCTTCTCCTTGACGAAGGACTCCACGCCGTCGTTCTGCAAGCCCACGGCGTTGAGCATGCCGCAGGCCGTCTCCGCCACGCGGGGCGTGGGGTTGCCGGGACGGGGCTGGAGGGAGAGGCCCTTGACGACGATGCCGCCAAGGGAGGCGAGATCGCCGTAGCTCTGGAACTCGAGGCCGTAGCCGAAGGTTCCTGAGGCGGTCATGACCGGATTCTTCAGGTTGAGGCAGTGCCTGGGGCCCTGGAGGGCGACGGCGAGGGGATTGTGCTTCACGGCTTGTGCTCCTGCGCCTGGACAGTCGGAAGAAAAGAGGGGGCCGGGCCTAGTCGAGGACGATCT
>JAEEPQ010000090.1 GCA_016284885.1 Desulfovibrio sp. | reverse complement strand
CGCTGAAGCCTGCCTTTTCCATGGCAGCCAGGGTCATGAGGGGACCCTGCATGGCCTGGGGGCGGGGCTTGGGCTTGCGTCCGCGGACGGTTCTGGCAGCGGGCTCCCGGTCTGCCGCAGGCCCAGCCGCGCTCGCGCCGGTGTCCGCAGGCAAGGCCTGTCCGGCGTCAGGGGCATGGTCAGGTCCGGCTTTCTGTTCAGCCGCCTTGCGCCGTGCGCGCCGCTTCCTGGCCGGCGCGGCTGCGGGTTCGCCAGCCGGAGCGCCTGGGGCATCAGGGGCGCCAGAGGCATCAGGAGCGTCAGGGAGGGCTTGCGCGTCCTGCGCCTCCGGGTCCGCCTGATCTGTCTGGCCTGTCTGTCCCGCCGGCGCCTCGGTGGCCTGGAGCTGGGCCGGGGCTTCAGGCACTGGCTGAACTTCTTCTGCGGCAGGCTGGCCTGCGGTGGCTGCAGGAGCTTGTCCTGCAGCAGGAATATCGGGTTCTGCGGGAAGATCGGCGTCCACGTCCTCCTGAGCCGGCACATGGAACTTGCCGCCGTAGAGTCCGCGCGAGATGCGGGGCTCGAAGAATTCCTCCAGATCGTCGAAGACGCGCTCCGTGGCTTCGCCCTCCATGTCTGCCAGTGCGGAGGCCCTGAGGAAGAGCGCGAAGGGGCGGATCTGCTCCGCCATGTCCTCCGGCGAGAGCGCGCGGGCGTCGAGCTGGTTCTGGACGGCGCGGGCCTTGTCGCGCCAGGGCTGGAGGCCCTTGGCGTGCAGGGGGCTGTCGGTCTTGACGCGCAGGAAGCGGGCCAGCACCTCTCTGGTCTGGGCAAGGGCGCTGCGCTCGCGCTCTCCTTTGGCCTTCACGGCGCCCAGCAGCTCGTCCGCGCTGGCGCCGAAGGCGGGCGCGCCGTCGCCGAGCAGATCCCGGCAGGCCTCGTGGAGCTTGGCGTACTCCCTCCTGTCGCTCTCAAGGCTCCTGAGGGCAAGGTCTGCCATGTCCTCGCTCGGCAGCAGCCCTGCCGACAGCTTGTCGTGCAGGAGCTTGAGGGTGTTGGCGCTGTCGCGCAGGGAGAGCTTGAACTCGTCCGCCATCTTGGCGAAGGTTTCCTCGATGCCGGGTGTCTGCGCTGCCATGGGCGTTGCCTCGCGGTTGGGGGTGCTGGTAGTGGGAGCCTGGAGAGGGAGCCTGGAACGACCTTTGAAACGCTGGGGGACGTTGCCGGAAAGGGGCAGGACGCCGCCGGCCAGAGCATGATAGCCATTCGGCCGCAGGCTGCAAGCTTTGCCCGAAATTCGGCGTCCTGCAGGGCCCTTGGGCAGGTCCAGACCGCAGGGACGCAGTATTCCACCAAAAGGAAAAAAATGGCAAACGCCGCGCAGGAACAAGCAAACTTAGCAAAAAATAGACTGTATTCAAGCTCTTGCAGAATGCTTCGCCAGAGGGCCAGAGAGGCTCCCAGCGCGGAATCCCTGCTGTTTGCCTCCTCAGATATGGCCAGACGGGGCCTCGCGCAGGACTGTTTCTGCAGCCTTGCACGGCAGACAGGCAGGCAGGGATTTCTTGCCTGCCTTCGGGCAAGGATGCTATAAAAGCACTTCTAAGGCCCTCCGCGCGGGGCGAGCCGTTATGGGGCCTCGCGCGCGGCTTTTCCAGCAGGCCGCCGCCTGCGCATCGAATCAGTTTAAGGCCAGGTTACGGCCAGTTTTTACGCAAGGAGACTTCCCATGGCTGAAAATGTGAAAGAAAGGGCTCGCGCCCTCATGAAAGGGCACTGCCGGGTCTGTCCCCAGTGCAACGGCAGAGCCTGCGCCGGCGAAGTGCCCGGCATGGGCGGCCTCGGCACCGGTGCTGCCTTCCAGAACAACTTTGACGCCCTCAGGGCCGTCACCCTCAACATGACCGCCCTGCACGGCGTCAAGGCTCCCGACACCTCCTGCACCTTCCTCGGCCGCACCCTCGAGGTGCCCGCCATGGCGGCCCCCATCGGCGGCGTCTCCTTCAACATGACCTCGGACGTCACGGAAGACGACTATATCGAAGCCGTGCTCGGCGGTTGCGAGGAGGCCGGCACCCTCGGCTGCACCGGCGACGGCGTGCCCCCCTTCATCATTGACGCCGCCGTCAAGGCCATGAAGCGGCACCCCGGCATTCCCTTCATCAAGCCCTGGGAAGGCAAGGAGCTCTTCGAGAAGCTCGACACGGTCATGGACTGCAAGCCCTTTGCCGTCGGCATGGACGTCGACGCGGCTGGCCTCGTCACCCTGCGCAAGATGGGCCGCCCCGTGACCCCCATGAACGAGGAGGAACTGACCAAGGTGGTCGAGTACTGCCACAAGAAGGGCTTCCCCTTCATCGTCAAGGGCATCATGACGCCCCGGGACGCTGAGAAGGCCGTGGCCTGCGGGTGCGACGCCATCGTGGTCTCCAACCACGGTGGTCGCATCCTTGACCACTGCCCCGGCACAGCCCAGGTGCTTCCCGGCATCGCGGCAGCCGTCCGCGGCAAGACGGCCATCATTGCCGACGGCGCCGTGCGCACGGGCGTCGACGTGCTCAAGATGCTCGCCCTCGGCGCCGACTGCGTCTTCATCGGCCGTCCCGTGAGCGTGGCTGCCATCGGTGGCCTCGGCGAGGGCGTCAGGGACTACTTCGCCGGCATCAAGGGCACCTTCTCCCAGGCCATGCTCCTGACCGGCGTCGGCTCCGTTGCCGACATTAGCGCCGACATACTCTACAAGGGCTAGGCCAGACGGCCGTTCCGGACAAGGGCGAAAGGCCCTGCCTTCCGCTGCCTGTCCCTCCTCGAAGAGGGACAGAACCCAGATTTTCCGCCCGGCATTCTCGGCATCCTCTTCCTCCGCCCCCTAGGCGAAGGCGGACAGCCGAGGATGCCGGGCGTTGTTCGCCACGCTTCTGTCTGGCGTGACGCTGGGGCGCGGCTGTCCCGGACTTGGACTGCCGCAGGCACGCACGGCGTCGGGCTGGACAGAGGACAGGAAAGGAAGCAGGACAAGGCCCAGAAGCACGGCGCCCGGCAACCTGCTCCAAGGGCCTGCGCATAGCCTGGTCAGGCGCATGCCTCGAGAAGGGCCCGGCAATGCCCGGACTTCTGCCTGGGCTCCGCCTTCCGATCTGGCTCCGCCCTATCAGGCGCCGTTCCTGGGCGTCTTCTCGGGCGTCTTTTCGGGAGCCTTCGTGGACGTATCCTCGGACTTCTCCTCGGGAACGAGGGAGGCGTCGTAGATGATGTAGCGGTTCTTGCCGGCGGCCTTGGCATGGTAGAGGGCCGTGTCGGCGCAGTTGTACAGCTCGGTGTAGGTTTTGCCGTGCTGGGGGAAGAGGGCGATGCCCATGCTGATGGAAGTGACGATGCCGGATGCTTCCGAGACACCCTCGCGCAGATGGCGTATCCCGTGCACGGCGTTCTTCAGCCGCTGCGCCTTGGCGTCTATGCGCTCAGCGCCTTGCAGGCCGGGCGAAAAGACCATGAATTCATCGCCTCCTATGCGCGAGAGGACGTCGCTCTTGCGGAAGGACGACTGCAGAATGCCGGCTATGCGCTGCAGCAGAATGTCGCCTATGGGATGGCCCAGCGTGTCGTTGATGGTCTTGAAGCTGTCGACGTCGAAGATGAAGAGCGATCCGGGACGGCAGCCGTCCTGCAGCATGCCAGTCACCTTGTCGATGGCGGAGCGGTTCTCCAGGCCGGTCAGCGGGTCGATGCGGGCTATCTTCTCCAGCATTTCCTTCTCCGAGCTGTTGATGCGGTGAAGGAAGAAGGCCATCAGGCCGAAGCTGCAGAGAAAGAGCAGGATGTCGTTGACAGTGAAAAAGGAAAATGCCGGCACGGCGTCGCGACCAGACTGCGCAACGACGAGATCCCAGCCGAACTGGATCAGCCCTACGCTGCACTGCCAGCCGTTGTCCCCGGTGCGGAGATAGCTGATGGGCTTCGGTGCGGTCGCTCTTTCCGCAAGGGTAAGGCTGCGCTTGTCGAAGAAGACCTTGCGGCTGCCGATCTGAGAGGTCCTCTTTTCGTTGTCCAGAAAGATTTCAACCCCGTACTGTTTTTCTAGATCGAGCAGCAGCGACTGCAGGTGCTTCATGCCGATGCCAACGCCGCAGACGCCGATCAGCCTGCCGTCGTCGCCGGCTATGCGGTTGTTGAAGAATATGGTCCACTCGTCCTTTTCGACGGGGTTCGTGTCGATCTGGACGTTGCGCTCCAGCCCCGTCCCGACGAAGGCCGGATACCAGATGTCGTGCTCGTGGTCGGGGTTTCCGGCGTCATCCGGGGCGATCACCTTGTGCAGGCCCTGGTGGGAGAAATAGCGGCGGGTCGCGTCGGAGACGATGAAGGCCGTGTCGATGCCGGTGGTGCGCACAAGACCTTGGAGGAAGCGCGAGAGCACCGGCAAGCCGGGATCCGGGCTGGGCTTCCTGGCATCGTCGAGCACGGCTTCCTTGACAAAGTAGTCTTCCGCAATGGTCTTCGCGGCGGAGACCTGCGTGGCGAGAAAGTCGCGGATGTGGGCGTTGATGTTCGCGGTGATCAGGCGGGCCTCGTTCTGCACGCTGGCGTCTTTGACTTTCGAGAGGGAATAGATGGAGATCGCCATCGTTGCGAGAAAGCAGAGGAAGATGGTCAGGAGGGAAAGAACGAATATCTTGCTGCGCGAAGAAGACGTCAGCTTTTCCATGGTCTTTGAACCCCCTGTTGAGCACTCGGCATAGGACTATTAACCGAGATGCGGCCGCATGTGCAAGATGGTGGATGGCGGGGGTGGGAGCGCTTCTCCCTGGCTCCCTAGCGGGGTCCGGTTCATCAGGCTGAAGAGGGCGTGCCTGTGCAGCAAAAAAAAGCGCCGAGCCGCTTTCGCGGCCGCAGAGCATGCACGCCGTCGTTCATTCGGCACCGGCCTGTCCACCTTGCGGCAATTCAGGGCGCTAGCTAAGCCATGCCGTTGAAAAACCCCTCTTGTCAGCGTTTCCCTGGAGCAGGATTCTGTCAAGGAGCGGCTCGGCCGGCAGGCAAGACGCCGCCGTTCGGGACAGCGTCTTGCCCCGTTCTTGGAAAGGCGCTGAGTTTGGCGTAGAAAAGGCAGGCCGGATCCGGCACCGGCATATTTTTTTTCAAGGAGCGTCTTGTGGCACGCACGCTGCGGGGCAGATTCGCCCCAAGCCCCACGGGGCTAGCGCATCTCGGCAACGCCTGGTCCTTCCTCTTCGCCTGGCTGGCCGTCCGGCAGGCGGGCGGCGAGATTCTCCTGCGCATGGAGGATCTGGATCTCGAGCGCTGCAGTCCCGTGTACATGCAGATGCTCATGAGCGACATGCGCTGGATGGGCCTGGACTGGGACGAGGGACCGACGCCCGAGAAGGAGCTTGGCGCCTACCACCAGAGCAACCGCTTCCGTCTCTACGAAGACGCCCTCCAGGAGCTTGTCGCCAAGGGGCTGGCCTACCCCTGCTTCTGCTCGAGAAAGGACGTGCGGGGCATGGCCTCGGCGCCGCACATCGGCGATGCCGGCGCGGCCTATCCCGGCACCTGCCGCCGGATGCCTCCGGCAGAGGCCGCGCGGCGCATCGCCCGGCGCGAGCGCTTTTCCTGGCGCTTCAGATCGACGGACAAGGTCTTCCGCTTCGAGGACGGCCTCTACGGCCTTCAGGAGGCAAGGCTTGCGGACTGCGGAGGCGACTTCAACCTGCGCCGTTCCGACGGCGTCTTCTCCTACCAGCTTGCCGTGAGCGTGGACGACGCGCTCATGGGCGTTACCCAGGTGGTGCGCGGCCGCGACATTCTGCCCTCGACGCCGAGGCAGCTGGCCCTCATGGAGGCTATGGGCTGGGAGGCGCCGTCCTACGTCCACATTCCGCTCCTGCTGGACGCCGAAGGCGAGCGGCTGGCCAAACGGCACGCCAGCCTGAGCCTGCGGAGCCTAAGGGACGAGGGCGTCTCCCCCTGGCGCGTCGTGGGGCTGCTGGCCCGCGCTGCAGGGCTGTGCGACAGGCTCGAGGAAGTGCATCCGCGGGATCTTGTGCATTCTTTCCATTTCAGTACAATGCGCCCTGCGGACTACACGCTGTCCGACAACGACATGGCCTGGCTGACGGGCCGGGAGGCAGGATCGTGGCAAGCACCATAGATAATGCGTATCTGAAGGAGATCTTTCCTGCAGAGCGCACGGACAAGTTTTTCGAGGCCCTGTTCGGCGGCGCCGAGGAGGGTGCCTACGACATCGTCCTCGCCGTGCGCACGGACGCCAGCGACCATGTGGAGATGGCCTTTGAGCTCCACCGCAGACCCGGCAAATGCCTTGTCTGCAGCCTGACCTACGGCCTGAGCAACGTCTTCAAGCGCCACCCTGTCATCGATGCGGCCGGCGTCGCCAGAACCATTGCCAAGCGCAAGGGCTGGGCGGATCACGACTGGGCCATTGGCCCCACCCACGAAGTGGACGAATCCTACCACTGGATCCCCTTCCGGGTCGCCAGAAAGTGCTGACCCGCCGCCGGCATAGGCCTGCCGCGTCCAGCCAGCCTTTGCCCGCTGGCTCCTTGCTGTCTCCCTGAGGAAGGCGGGCCCTTGGCGCTGGCCTGCTGAACCTGCCGCTGCACCTGAGCCTGAACCATCCTGAGTCTGGGCCGGCCAGAAGCCTGCTTTGCAGATCCGGCCTGCCTGGCTTTGGCAGTCCTTGCCTAGGCGCCTGGCCTGCGCGCTATCTCCCACACGGCCACGGTGACCGGCACGGTCTGGGCGTAGAGGGCGTCCACCTTCTGGACATGCACGCGGCGTCCCCGCCAGCCTCCGCTGTCGAGGCCCTGGAGGAAGGCCTGGTAGACCTCGCGGCCCGGCTCCGCCACCCAGGCGAGCCCGCCTTTCTTGAGGACGTGGGCAAGCAGGCTGAGCACGGGCTGGACGAAGCGGCGCTCGTACATGATGTCCCCGCCCCAGACGAAGTCCATGGAGCCTTTGGCAAAGGCCGGCCTGCGCCAGTCCATGGCGAGGAAGGCAGGGGCAGGATCGACGCCGTTGGCTTCTGCGTTCCTGCGCGCAAAGGCCAGCGCTTCCTCGACGATGTCCACGCCGACCACGCGGGCGCCGAGGGACTGGGCTGCAAGGGCGCAGAGCCCAAGCCCGCAGCCCAGGTCGAGGCAGGTCCTGCCTGCGATGGCCTGGCGCTTCTGGGCAAGCCACTGGCACAGGGCGATGCTCGAGGGCCACAGCTCGGTCCAGTAGGGGATGTGGTCCTCCTGGAAGTCCTCGCTGCCCCGGGTCATTTCTTCCCACAGATCGTCGAAGCTGGCCGCCCGGCTGAGCTTCCAGCGCCGGTCGCAGGCATCGACTTCGATTTCCGACATGTAGCGCTCGTAGGCAAAGGACATGGCTCTCTCCAAAAGACTGTGCGGGTGCGGGGCCTGCCGGCGGGGATCGCAGGCGCTCCTGCTCTAAGCAAAATCGGGCCCGCAGGCAAGAGGGCGGAATAGGCCCTGCACAGCGCCTGTTCCTGCAGGGCGTTTCAGGCTAGCCTTGCCTTTCAGCCGCCCCTATGCTTCGGCTCGTGCCAGCCTCAGGGAGCCTGCCAAAGGAGCTTGACCATGACGTCGCCTTCCCGTAGCAACCCGGGACTGCGGGCAGAGCGCCCTGCGTTTTCCCTCTTCCCAGTTCTCTGCTTCCTTGACCTGTGCGCTTTCCTTGGCGCTATCCCTGGCGCCCCTGCGGGGCGGCCCCGGCGAAGGAGCCTGCGCTGGCCTGCGGGAGTCCGCCGTCCGCAGAGCTGGCCTTCAAGGTGCTCAAGGCCGCCTATCCCGAGGGCATCGTGGAGCGCATGACAGAAATCGACGGCGTCCAGTGCGCCCTGGTCAACGGCATCAGCGTGCCGCTTGCCAGACTTGGCCGCAGGAACGCCGTCGAAGCCATAGACGTTGCATGCCGGCACTGCCCGCGCCGGGGACTGCGCCGTCGACGGATCGGGGGACAGGCGCATGCAGCACCGTCCCGGCGAAGCGAACCACAGCGCCCATGACTGGGGCATAGCCGTGGACGTCCAGCTCCGCGATGCGGACGCGCTGGGAAAGATGGCCGCCGTCTTTGAGCGCCATGGCTTCATCTGGGCCTGCGAGGGGATGGACTGCGAGACCGTGCACTTCGAGTACAGGCCTGAAGTCGTTGGCTACGCCCGCCTCCGCCAGAGCCAGCAGCCGTAGGCCAGGGCCTCGAGGCCGACGAAGCCGGCAAGGCCCATGTAGAGCCGGGGATAGCCGGCCTGCGTCGCCGCGAGCCCAAGGGCGAAGGCTGCCAGGCCCACGTTGATGTCGAGCAGCCAGCTGAAGGTCGCCGTGGCGACGCCAGCGCGCTCGCGCGGAGCGCTCGTGACCGCGATGGTCTGGAAGGCCGGCGTGAGCGCGCCGAAGCCGAGGCCCAGGGGCAGGGTGGAGGCGAGAAAGCAGCTCTCTCTGGAGAGCGCGAGGCCGGGCAGGACCTGGACGCCGCCTGGCCCGGCAATGCCAGGTAGCCCGCTTGCGCCCAGCGCCAGCAGGCCGAGGCCGAAGAGGAGGAAGCCTGGCCACACGACGAAGCCCGGCCCTCTGGTGTCGAAGAGCCGGCCCACCAGCGGACGACTGGCCACGATGACTGCGGCGAAGAGCAGGAAGAAGATGCGCACGCCCTGCTCGAGGCCGAGGCTTCGGGCGTAGAGCGTCACGAAGGTCAGGATGGCGCCGTAGGCGAAGAAGACGAGGCCGCCGAAGACCGAGGGCGCAAGCGAACGACGCTCAAAGAAGCTCGAGGGCGCAAGCCGGAAGGGCCCCTGGGCTCTGGGCACCCGCGCTTCGGCAGGCAGGCGGGGCCAGAGGGAGGCCAGCAGGGCGATGGCGCAGATCGCGCCGAGGAAAAGGAAGACGGCATTGGCGCCAAAGGCGCCGTAGACCGTGAGGCCGGCCAGGGGGCCGATGATCATGGCCAGATTGATGGTGACGGCAAAGTAGCCGAAGCCCTCCCCCTTGCGCGACGGCGGAATGAGCAGGGCCGCTGCCGCTGCAGCGGTCGTGGTGCCGAAGGCGAAGATCACGCCGTGGACCAGGCGCAGGGCGTAGATCCCCTCCAGGGGTGGCCAGAGCAGGAAGAGCAGGACGTCTGCCATGAGCGCCAGCGAGGTCAGCCTGAGGAGGTTCTGCTTGTCCATGCGGTCTATGGTGCAGCCAGCCAGCGGCCGGAAGCAGACCGCGCCCACCTGGAAGCAGGCCATGGCCAGGCCGGCCTCGAGGTCGCCCTTGCGGAAGCTTTCGATGATAACCAGCGGCAGAATGGTGAGCATGACGAAGTGGGCCATGCCCTGGAGGCCGTTGACAAGGCCGCAGGCCAGGAAGGGGGCGGTCCAGAGCCGCTCCCGGGGTGGCTTGGCCTGCGGGGGCTGGGTGCTGGCTGGGTGCTGCATGGCGATCCTCTGGCTTCGCGCCGGGCGCTGGAAACAGGACGTCCGGAGAAGGGGTGCCCCTCTCCGGACGGAACGTGCTGGGATTGCCGTGTCCGCGGCTTAGGCGAAGACGGTCCTGTCCTTCACGCGGACGAGGCCGCGCTTGACGAGGGTTTCGGAGATCTGCACGGCGTTCAGGGCCGCGCCCTTGCGTATGTTGTCGGAAACAACCCACATGTTGAGGCCGTTCTCCACGGTGTCGTCCACGCGGATGCGGCCGACGTAGGTGTCGTCCTTGCCGGCGCAGTCCACGGCGAGCGGGTAGGCCGCATTGGCGGGATCGTCAATGACCTGGCAGCCGGGGGCCTGGGCCAGCAGCCTGCGGCACTCCTCGGGGGAGAGCTTCTTCTCGGTCTCGATGTTGACGGACTCGGAGTGGGAGTAGAAGACGGGAACGCGCACGCAGGTGGCGGTGACGCGGATGTCCGGATCGTGGAACATCTTCTTGGTCTCGTTGACCATCTTCATCTCTTCCTTCGTGTAGCCGTTGGGCTGGAAGACGTCGATGTGGGGCAGGCAGTTGAAGGCGATCTGGTGGGCGTAGGCCTTGCACTCGAAGGGTTTATTCTCAAGCAGGGCATGCACCTGGTCGTCGAGTTCGCGAATGCCCTTCTGGCCGGTGCCGGAAACCGCCTGGA
>JAEEPQ010000089.1 GCA_016284885.1 Desulfovibrio sp. | reverse complement strand
CGGCCAAGGAGCTTCCGCATGGCAGACACCACCACCGGCGCGGCCGAAGGCGCCGCCTCCTTCGTCGAGGAAGGCCTTGCCTCCCTCGATCCCTCCCTGCAGACCTTCCTCGTCCTGGACGCCCTCACCGTGGGCGCCACGCCCCAGGACCAGGACGAAACGCTCTTCCGCGCCCTCCAGGACGGAGGGAGGCTTCCGAAGGGCCTGCGCGGAGCGGAGCAGGTCGCCGGGCTGCGCGCAAGGCTCGTCCAGCAGGGCGTGCCCTGCGGCGGTCCTGGCGGAACGGGCATGCCGCCCTCCCTGCGCTTTGCCCTCTCCTGCCTTGCCGGCGAGGAGGAGGGCGCCTGCACGGTGCTCGAGCGCCTCGGCAACCTCAACGAGGGCTACGCCTCCTCGCCGACCCTGCTGGCCCTTGCGCAGACGGGGGCCATGTACGCCAACCGCGAGCGCGACTTCGAACTGCTCTTCGCCCAGGGTCCCGACGCTCCCCAGCGCATGGTGCAGCTCAGGCTTGCCCGGCCCCCGGCGGAGTGGGGCGCGGGCCGCATGCCCGCCATTCGGGCTGCCGCCGCAGGCGATGCCGTGCGCAGCTTCTTTGCTGCCGGCGAGCTCTCCCCGCTGCTCGATCTGGCGGCCCGGAGCCTGTGCGGCATTGCTGATGAAGGAGGCAAGGGCATCGAAGGGCCATCGGGCAGTCCCGGCGCAGCCGCCGGCATGCAGCCCTTCGAGCGGGCCTGTCTCTGGCTGTGGCAGGGCAGGCGCGACGCCATGGCCGAGGCCCTGGCCGAGGATCCCCAGGCGCGGAGCGAATGGCGGACCTGGCTCGTCGCCGGCCTCGACGCCTTTCTGCGCTGCGAGGATGCCGGCGAGGCCTTCGCCCGCTCCGCCAGGCTCTGGGCCAAGGCCCAGCGCACCAAGCGCAGGCTTGTCTACGGCGCGCCCGGCCTCTGGCAGGCTGCGGCTTCCTTTGCCGGCGAGGGCCTTGCCTTCGGCACCCTGCGCGCCGAGATCGAGGAAGCGGCCCTCCTCAGGCCCGGCGGCGTCTTTGCCTGCTGGGCGGGCACGCCCGGCTGCAAGGCCCTGCTTGCCCTCGACTGCCTCAGGCGGGGCGCCCTGGACAAGGGCAGGGCCCTGCTGGCTGAGGACGCCCCTGCGAACGCGGCCTTCGAGGACAGGAACTGCGTCTCCCAGCTCCTGCGCCTGGCGGCCCTGAAGCGCCTTGGCTGCGAGGGGGCCGAAGCCCTTGGCCCCGCGCTTGCTTCCTGGTGCCGGCGCGGCGCTGCCCTTCCGCTGCTCGAGGCCCTCTTTGCCAGGCTCATGGAGGAGGGCGAACGCCAGCGGCTCGTGCCAGGCCCAGCCGGACGGCTTGGCGCAGAACAGGCGAAGCTTCGCCGCTTCGACCAGCTCGTGGCAGGGCAGGACGGCTGGCAGATGCGCCTCGAGGCCCTGGAGGCCATAGCCTTGGAAGAAGGCCTCCAGGAAGAGGCGCCCCAGCAGGGAAGGCGCCTTCTGTGGGCCGTGGACAGCGGCCTTTCCCGCGTCTTCCCCCTGGACCAGAGCCGGAGCGCGCGGGGCTGGAGCCGGCCGCGCGAGCTTTCCCTGAAGCGCCTGCAGGAGCGGGAGGAGGAGCTGGACTGGCTTTCGCCCGTCGACCGGCGCCTGCTCAGCCTGGCCGTTCCGGCCGGATCCGGTGCAGAGCTGGCCCTGGACAGCTGCTGCGAGCTGCTAGACGGCCTGGAGACGGTCTTCCTGCGCGAAGCCGACGGCAGCTTGCTGCCTGCCAGCTTCAAGCGGGGCCGCATGGTGCTCAGGCTTGAGGACGCCGAGGGCGGCGGCCTCAGGCTTGCCGTCGAGGGCGTGGATCCCACGGCCCGCGACCGGGGCCTGGGCGAGGTCATCTACGCCCGCGAAGAGGAGGCAGGCGGCCGCATCCTCGTCCGCTACTGCCGGCTCAGCGTGCGCGAGCGCCAGATGGCGGGCATCGTCGGCGCGGGCATGGACGTGCCCCGCGAGGCCGCGGCCAGGGTGCTGGCCCTGGGCGGCGAGGGGAGCCCCATAGGCCTCAAGGCGGAGCTTGCCTTTGCCGAAGCCGAAGCCGATCCCACCCCCTGGCTTGCGCTCGAGCCCTCGGGCGCAGGCTACTGCGCGCGCGTCGGCGTCAGGCCCATGGGAGGCGAAGACACGCCCTTCTAT
Source organism: Desulfovibrio sp. (assembly GCA_016284885.1). Taxonomy (GTDB): domain Bacteria; phylum Desulfobacterota; class Desulfovibrionia; order Desulfovibrionales; family Desulfovibrionaceae; genus Desulfovibrio. The sequence continues at coordinate 7,935 of JAEEPQ010000089.1, read as the reverse complement.
CCGACGGCGCAAGGCCCGGCCGAGGTTCTGGCGGCCCTGCAGAGGGATACGCTGCAGGCTGGCTCAGCAGACAGCGGTCCTTGCGTCCTGCGCGCCCAGCGCAGCTTCCAGGCCGAGCAGGAGGCCCTGGAGGCCCTGGCGAGTGCCTGTCCGGCCCTGGGCGGCGGGCTCGAGGACCATGCCTGGCGCTGCGCAGGACCCGAGGGGCTGCTGGAGCTCCTCGCCCAGCTGGAGCGCTCTGGCCAAAAGGCCAGGCTGTGCTGGCCGAGGGGCGGCGAGATCAGGCTGGAAGGCGTCCTTGCCCCTGAAGACCTCTCGCTTCGCATCGCCCGCCTTGACAGGACGGCAGAGCGCTTCCGCCTTGAGGGCGAAGCCTGCGCGCCCGGGGGGGCCAGGGAGCGCCATGGCCTTGGCGAGCGCTCCCAGCCTGCCCTGATCCCGCTGGCAGAGCTTCTAGCCTCCGTGGGCGAGGATCGCTTCGTCCGCCTTGGCGAAGGCCGATTTCTTGCGCTGGACGATGATCTGCGCTGCCGGCTGGCGGGCCTTGCGGCCGTGACGGACGAGGGCGGCCCCGCAAGCTTCGGCGTTCTGGCCGCGGCCGCCGTGGCGGTCATGGCCGAAGGCATGCGCCTGGAGTGCGACAAGGCCTTCGAGGCTGCCGTAGAGGTGCGGCGCAGGGCCTTTGCAGCCGAGCCCGAGATACCCTCGGGCTTCATGGCGGAACTGGCCGACTACCAGCGCGAAGGCTGCCTCTTCATCCAGCGTCGCGCCCTCTGGGGCGCGGGCGCCTGCCTCTGCGACGAGCCGGGCCTTGGCAAGGGCGTGCAGGCCGCGGCGTGCCTGCTCGCCGAGGCGCGGCGCGGCCCCTGCCTCGTCGTCTGTCCGGATCTGGCCCTGGCAGGCTGCGAGCGCGCCTTGGCCCGCTTTGCCCCCGACCTTGAGACGCGGCGCATCGGGGACGCGGCATCGCCGGTCAAGGCCGGCCCTGGCGACGTGCTGCTCCTTGGCTGGAGCCGTCTGGAGGCAGCCAGCCCCTACCTGGCCAAGGCCGGCCTGGCCATGGCCGTCTTCGACGGCGCAGGGCGCCTGGCCCGGGAGGCTGTGCGCAGGGCTGCCCTCGGCGCCGGTGCGCGCATAGCTATTGTGATAGGCGACATGTCGCTGGAAAGCCGGCCGGATCTGGTCTGGCCTGTTCTCTCGCTGGCCGCGCCCGGCCTGCTCGGCTCCCGCGAGGGCGTCAAGCGCCTTGCCCAGACCCAGCCCGGCAGCTATGCCGGCAGGGCCCTGCGCCGCCTGGCCAGGGCCTTCGTGCTCAGGCGCAGCCTGGCAGACGCCGCCGAAGATCTGCCGGCCAGGCGCGGCGGCGCCAAGATCCTCCTCGTCGACCCGCTGCCCGCAGAGCGGGAGCGCGTTCGCCAGCTGGAAGCGCAGGCCCTCGAGCTCCTGCAGGCGGCACCCGGCCCTGGGCGCCGGCGCCGGCTGGTGCAGGCCCTGCGGGACATGCTTGACGCCCGCCAGCCTGCCCCGGCCGGAAGCTGTGCAGAAACGCCGCCTTCCGCCAAGATCCGGCGGCTGGCCGAGCTCGCCCGGGACTTTGCTGAAGCGGGGCTGGCCGTGGCCTGCGTCTGCGGCCAGGGCCTCGACGAGGCGGCAGCCGAGCTTGCCAGGGCAGGCCTTGCCTGTCTTGCCCTCGACGGGCCCCTGCCCGGAACGGAGACGGCAAGGGAGGGTGAAGAGGACCAGGGACAGCCGCCTGTACTGCTGGCCTCCTCGCTCGCCTCCCTGCAGGCCTCCTCCCTGGCTGACGGGCCTGCCCGGGACCTTGCGGCCGCCCAGACGCGCGCAGGCAGCCTTGCCCTGATCCTGCTGCAGGCCACGGCTTTCCAGGCTGCAGAAGCGGCTGCCCCGGCAGGATTGGCATGGCCGGCACCCATGCCTGGCGCGGACAGCCAGCCAGATCAGCCGGGCCAGGCCAGTCGTGCGCTCGTCCTGCGCCTGGTGCTTGCCGGCACCCTGGAAGAGCGCCTCGCAGCCCTGCCTGCGGAGCGGCTGAGCCTGGTCGAGGCCCTGCTGGCAGGCCAGGATCCGGGCGCCAAGCGCCTTCCCTCCAGAGAGCTCTTCGAGCTTGCCGGCGCGGACTGAGGCAGGCGGGGCCTGTCACGGGCCTTTCAAACTGCCCTGAATTCAGGTAGCATTTCTCTTTCGCCCTCTTTGGCATTGCAGCCCTCTGCAGGCCTCTGCAGACCGTGAAGGCCGTGTGCAGCCTCAGGCCAGAAAGCGCTTTCTGCCCGCCTGCGCGCCCTCCGGCTTCCCGCCGTTTCCGCATTTTTCGCAGGAGAGTCCCATGTGCGCCGCGAAAGCCCAGCTCAACGTCACTGCCGACAACTTCATGGAAACCCTCTTCCCCACCCTGAAACCGGGGGATCAGGCCTTCCTCGTGCTCGACGCCCTCGTCGCCGACATGGACGACGGCCACGCCAGCTACGGCCTGTGGTGGACCCTGAAGTCCATGAACCTTCTGGAGGGCTACGCCAGCTACTACTACGATCACAGCATCGTGCCGCTCCTCCGCCGCAAGCTCATGCGGCGCGGTGCGCCCTACGTGGACATCGATCCCTACCGCGGCGACCCGGCCATGCCGGACTCGATGCGCCGCCGCATTCTGGCCTGCATGCCGAAGCACGGCGTGCCGGAGCGCGCCGTCATGGCCGTCGGCACGTCTCCTGAGCCCTTTGACAAGCGTCCGGGCCTGCTGGCCCTGCTCCAGACGGCAGCCGTCTACGCCAACATGGACAAGGAGTGCCTTGCCCTGCACGCCCTCCAGCCAGGCCTGGCGGAGCGGCGGCTGCACATGCGCATCGCCCGGCCCGACGCGGCCTGGATGGCCTCGCGCACGGGCGCCGCCCGCTGGGTGGCCGCCGACGATGCGATCAAGAACTTCCTCTTCTACGGCGACGTCTCCGAGGCCTTCCTCTGGACCCAGCAGATCGTGCTTGCCGGAGGCGACAAGGCGGCCAACGCCCTCCATCCCGTGTCCAAGGCCGCCGTCTTCTACTGGAGCGGCCAGCGCGCCCGCGCCCTGGCGGAGCTTGACGGCCTCCAGGACGCCGGCGCCTACTGGCAGGTGCACTTCTTCAAGGGCCTCGACCTGCTCCTGGCAGGGGATCCCGCCTGCCTGCCCCGCTTCGAGACCTGCGGCAAGATCTACGCCAAGGCCCGCAAGTCCAAGAAGCGCCTCACGCCCGACGCCATAGGCCTCTGGAGCGCTCTGGCCCTCTTTCTCCACGGCTCGGCCAAGGACCTGGGAAGGCTGCGGCAGGAGCTCAAGCCGCTCGTCGATCCCCCGGCCGATCCCGCCAGGCGCTGGGCCGGCAAAGTGGGCTTCAAGGCCCTGCAGGCCCTCGATCTGCTGCGTCTCGGCAAGGAAGCCGAGGGGCTGGAGCTTATCAGGAAGGACGCCATGGCAAGCGACGGCAGCTGCTTTTCCTCGCTCTTCAGCCTCGGCGCCCTGGCGCGCTTCGACCGCTTCGAGGAGGACAAGGCGGCCTGCCTTGCCCTGGAGCGCTGGGAGAAGGCGACGCGCTCCCTGCCCGCCCTCAACGCCCTCTTCGGACAGCTCATGGCCAAGGCGGGCCTGCCCTGGGCGCTCCAGGCGGAGGCGGAGCCTCCCTTTGGCCAGGCCGCCCCGCAGGCGGGCGAAGGCCAGGCTGCGCCAGGCCTGCTCGACTTCAGCCTGCTGGTGGAGGACAAGTCCCCCTGGCAGCTGCGCCTCGGCGCCCTGGTGCGCATCGCCCAGGGCCTCGACGGCGTGGATGCCGGCCAGGACAAGAGCAGGCGCCTTTTGTGGATAGTGGCCTCGGACTTCAGAAGCGTGCGGGCCATGGAACAGGCCCGCGGCGTGCGCGGCTGGAACAAGGCCAAGGACTGCTCCCTCAAGCGTCTGGTCGAGAGGGGCGCCGGCTACGACTGGCTGCGGCCCGGGGACCGCGGCGTCATCTCGCTCATTGAACGCGGGCAGAGCTGGTGGGGCACAAGCGCCATGACGCTGAGCCTCGATGCCTGCTGCGAGACCCTGGAGGGCCTGGACAACGTCTACCTCGACCTGTCCAGCGGGGAGACGGTGCCCGTGCGGCTCAAGCGCGGACGCCTCGGCCTGCGGCTGAGCGGGAAGGCCCAGAACTGCCGGCTCACCGTCGACGGCGGGATCGATCTCAAGGGCGAGGAGCTGGAGCGCCAGCCCGTGTCCTACGTCTACGCGCACAGGGAGGGCATAGTCTGGTACTTCAAGCCCACGCAGCGCGAGCGCCAGATAGCGGGCATCGTCGGCTGCGGCCTCGACTTTCCGCGCAGCGAGCTGGCCAAGGTCTTTGCCTTGACCCGCCAGGATGCGTCCATTCCCCTGCGGGCGGACATCGAGGCCGAGTTTGTCGAGGCTGATCCCAGCCCCGTGCTCCAGCTCGAGCAGGAGGCAGGCGGCGGCTTCGCGGCCCAGGTGGGCGTGCGTCCTTTCGCCAGGCCCAGAACGCCCTTCTTCCCCACGGCCTGCGGCCTTGCCGAGCCCCTGGCCGCCGCCGTCGCTGCGGGCGGCCAGGCCCAGTCCGGCGATGCCGGGCCTGGCAGGGAGCCTGGCGCAGGCAAGGCGGGCTCCTCCGAAGCGGACCTGCCCGTTCCCCTGCGCACCAGGCGCGACTTCGAGGCCGAGGCTCTTGCCCTCCAGGCCCTGGCCGAAGCCTGCCCGGCCCTTGGCGAGAACCTCGAGGAGGGCAGGTGGGCCAGCCAGGAGGCTGGCGACGTGCTGGAGCTTCTGGAGCAGCTCAAGGACTGCGGGCTCAAGTCGAGCGTGGAGTGGCCCAAGGGGCAGGCCGTGCGCATCGCAGGCTCCCTCAGGACCCAGAACGTCAAGCTGTCGGTGGCCAAGGCGGGTGCTGGCCGCGACTGGTTCGCCCTCTCGGGCGAGGCCCGGATCGACGAGGATCGCGTTCTGAGCCTCAAGGCGCTGCTCCAGTCCCTGCAGGGCAGCCGCTTCGTGAGCCTCGGCGGCGGCGAGTACCTGGCCCTCACCGAGGAGCTCAGGCGCAAGCTTGCCGGCATGAAGGCCATGATGACGGAGAAGGGCCGCGGCGCCATGCAGTTCAGCGGCCTGGCGGCCGGCGCCATGGAGAAGATGGCTGCCGGCATGGAGCTGGCGGTGGACCAGCATTTCGAGGCCTCGCTCGAGCGCATGCACAGGGCTTTCGAGGCTGAGCCCGCCCTGCCTTCGAGGCTGCGGGCGGAGCTGCGCGACTACCAGCGCGAGGGCTACGTGTGGATGCAGCGCCTGGCCATCTGGGGCGTGGGCGCCTGCCTTGCCGACGACATGGGCCTCGGCAAGACCGTGCAGACCATAGCCGTCATGCTCAACCAGGCGGTCTCGGGCCCCTGCCTCGTGGTCGCGCCCACCACGGTGTGCGCCAACTGGGAGATCGAGCTCTCCCGCTTTGCGCCGACCCTGGAAGCCAGGCGCCTCGGCCTGGCCGGCCGCGCCGAGACCGTGCAGGGCCTCGGGCCCAACGATGTGCTCATCGTGGGCTACGGCCTGCTCGCCAACGTGGCCGAAGAGCTGGCCAAGGTGAAGTGGGCGGTGGCGGTCTTCGACGAGGCCCAGGCCCTCAAGAACCCCCTCACCAAGCGCGCCAGGGCTGCCAGGGACATCAAGGCCGAGTTCCGCGTCGCCCTCACCGGCACGCCCATCGAAAACCGCATCGACGACCTCTGGAGCATCTTTGCGGTCATCAATCCGGGGCTTCTCGGCGGCTACGAGACCTTCCGCAAGCGCTTCGGCCAGGCCTCGCCCGGCAGCACGCAAAGCCGCACCCTGCGCCAGCTCACCCGCCCCTTCCTGCTGCGCCGCCTCAAGAGCGCGGTGCTCGACGAGCTGCCCTCGCGGACGGAGCAGAACATCGTCATCGAGCCCACGGACGACGAGAAGGCCTTCTACGAGCTGCTGCGCCGCAAGGCCATGGAGAGCCTCGAGCGGGCCGAGCCCAGCCAGAAGCGCTTCCTCATCCTGCTCTGGCTCACGAAGCTCAGGCGCGCCTGCTGCCATCCCTCTCTGGCCAGCGAGGAGCTCTCCCACGCCGGCGAGGCCGTCAAGGGCATGGGCTCCAAGATAGAACGCCTGCTCGAGGTGCTGGAGGAGCTCGTGGCAGGCGGCCACAAGGTGCTCGTCTTCAGCCAGTTCACCTCCTTCCTGGCCCTGGTGCAGGAGGCCCTGGCCCAGGCCGGCACCCCCTTCCTCTACCTCGACGGCCAGACCCCGGAGAAGGCGCGCCGCGAGCGCGTGGACGCCTTCCAGAACGGCGCCTGCGACGTCTTCCTCCTCTCGCTCAAGGCCGGCGGCACGGGCATCAACCTCACGGCAGCCGACTACGTGGTGCACCTCGATCCCTGGTGGAACCCCGCCGTGGAGGACCAGGCCTCGGACCGCGCCCACAGGCTCGGCCAGAAGCGCCCGGTCACCATCTACCGCTTCGTCACGGCCGGCTCCGTGGAGGAGAAGATCATCGCCATGCACCAGGAAAAGCGTGAGCTGGCTGCCGACTTCCTCGAAGGCACGGCCACCAGCGTCACCTCGCTCAGCGACGAGGAGCTGCTGGCCCTCTTGCAGTAGCCCTGGCTGATCGGCGATGCGCAGCCGGATCTTCCGTGGCGGCGGACCGGGGCCGTCTGGATGTGTGCGTCTGGACCGAGGTGATTATTGCGGGGCTGTCTGGCAGGCCCTGTGCCGGCCCGCCAGGCTGGCGCAGGGCGCCTCAGGCAGGGAAGGGCAGGAAAGGAAAGGGCAGAGAAGGCTGGCCTAGGCGAAGCCGGGCTCGAGCCGGCCTGGACCGCGCAGGCCGAGGACCATCTGGGCCGCCTTGTGCGCCGCCTGGCGGAGGAAGTTCCGCCTGGCAAGCGCTTCCAGCCACGCGGAGGGGATGGCGTCCGCGCCGTGGAGCAGGCCCGCCAGGGCGCCTGACAGGGCTGCCGTGGTGTCGGTGTCCTCGCCCAGGTTGACGGCCTTGAGCACGGCCTGGGAGTAGCTTGACGTGGTGAGCAGGCACCACAGGGCAGCCTCGAGGGTGTTGACCACGTAGTTGCCGCTGGCGATGTCGTCTTCCGTGAGTTCGGCCAGGCCCCCGCCGAGCGAGCGGGCCAGGGGCTTGGAGGCAAGCTTTAGGGGATAGTCCGGCACCAGGCGCCCGATGCCCGCAAATTCCAGGCACAGGGCCTGGTAGGCCGCTTCCGCGCCGCGCAGCTGCCAGAGATGCCGCGCGAATTCGGCCAGCACGAAGCAGCAGGCCGAGGCGAGGGGATGGCCGTGGGTGACGCGGCAGGCCTGCTTGACGGCGCAAAAGCGCAGCTGTGCGCTTTCCGTGCCAAGCAGGGCCAGGAAGAGGGGCGCGGTGCGCACGAGGCAGGCGTTGCCGTTGTCGCGCTCCTCGCTTCCGCCGGCAAGCTCGGGCGAGGCTGCGCGGGGCAGGCGTGCCAGGGCCCTGGCCATGCCGGGACCTATGTCGAAGGACGCGCCCCCTGCCGTGAAGAAGCCCCGGTGGTACCAGTCCTGAAGATGGCGTGCCAGGACCTGCAGATCGCTTCCGCCGGGCTTGAGGCTGCAGGCCTGGCAGAGGGCCAGGGAGGTGTCGTCGGACCAGGTGCCGGCCGGCTGGCCGTGGGTGCCGAAGCCCTGCATGCCCTGCACGCAGAAGCTGCCCCGCTTGAGGGTCTCCACGGGCACGCCCAGCGCATCGCCGCAGGCGAGTCCCAGCAGAAGGCCCTCGGCGGCTTTGGTCATTTCGTCCAGACGGGCCTGCAGGGGATCCTTCTTGAGAGGGTTCTTCTGCAGAGGGGTTTTCTGCAGGGACTGCTTCTGCGGATCAGCGCAGCCCGGCGGAGATGGAAGCTGGTCGTCGGGGG
>JAEEPQ010000088.1 GCA_016284885.1 Desulfovibrio sp. | reverse complement strand
TTGCTGTCCGCTTCGGCAGCCTGCGTCCTCCTGCGCCAGCGGCAGTGCGGCTGGGCGAAATGCAGGCATGCGCGAGGTCGAGGCAGGCCTCCTCGCCTGCTTGAGGCTGGATGCGCCAGGCCCCGATGCATGCTGGGCTCAAGAGCGCGCCAGCCAGCGCCAGCGGCCTTCTCTCCGCTGAACGTTCGCTCTGGCCCTGCTCTTCTCTGCCGTGGACCTCTCCGCTGGGCACCTCCGGGGAAGCCTTGCCCCTTTCCCCGGGTGGCAGAGACCTGCTCGAGCTCGTCTTCCTTATGGCAGCAAGGGGACGGGCAGAACAGAGAACGCGCCTGCGGCCTGCTGCTCAGCACGGCGCCTTGTCGCGCGCGATGCGCACGTCCTGCTGGCAAGCCTCCGGCTTTTCCACGAGGAAGCCTGGCCTGGCGAACCTGGCCTGCCGAACTCGACATGGCTGGCGAGGCGGGGTCTGCGGGCGCCAGCGGCAGCCTGCGCGCAGTCTTCGAGCCGTGTACGAAGGGGGGAGGCGGCAAGCCGCAGGCCGGCCTACTGGCGCAGCAGCAGAGTGCCGTCGCCAAGGCGCAGGACGTTGCCCTCCACGATGAAGCCCGCATCCAGGGGCGGTCCGCTCTCGAAGTCCACGTGCAGCCAGCCCTTGCGGGCCTTCCAGCGTCCCTTGAACTCCTTTGCGTTGGCGTTGAGGACACAGGTCTTCGGGACCAAGGTCAGGACCACGGCGTAGCTGCCGTTCCAGGCGCGCCAGGAACCCAGCAGGTCCTGCGGATCGGTGCTGGCCTGGGGGGCGGGAAAGCTTGCCTCCGGCTGGCGCTGGAGGCAGGAGCCGTCGGAGAGCGCGAGGTAGTCGCCCTCAACGCTGAAGGAGAGCGCGAAGGTGCGGCCGTTGGCAAAGCGCAGTCTGATTATGTCGCCCGCAGTCTCCCAGGAGCCTGCCACCTGCTGGCCCTTGTCGAAGAGGGTGCAGGCGCCGCCCTTCCTGAGCTGGATGGTCAGGGGCGACATGCCGTTGGGAGCGGCCCAGGTGCCAAGCAGCTTGGCGTTCTGGCTGGCACCCGCCATGGGGTCTGCGATGGCGCCTGCGGCAGAGGACATGTCGCCCATGCCGGACATGCTTCCCATGGTGCCCATGCCGCGGAGGCCTGCGCCCGGCGCGGAGGCCTCGCCGAGAGCCTGCATCCAGGCAGGCATGCCGGAGAGCAGACCCCGGACAGCGCCGGTGAAGGCAGAGCCGAACACCCCGCTGCGGGCAGGCTCCTTTCCTGCCTCGCCTGCCCCGCCGAACTGGCCGTCGGCCATGCCGACGCCGCCCAGGGCAGGTTGCGGCGCCACGGAGCCGAGCCGGCCTGTCTGGGCCGTTTGCTGCGTCTGGACATCGGGCTTGCCGCCCATGGCCAGGACAGTGCCGGAGGGGAGCATCGAATCGGAGAGCTGCAGGCCTGCGCCCAGCGCCAGAAGCGCCAGAGCGGATGCGGCCAAATGTCTCGCAGAGTGTCTCATGGGCGCCTCCATGGCAGGGAACGCAGTAACGGGTAAGGAAGGCTAGCAGGTTGGCCAGAGGCCGTAAAGGGGGTCGGACCTTGCCTAGGCAGTCGTCGCCGCAGGCTGGCAGGCAAGGGGCCTGAGGCTCCAGGCGCCGCCCTCGAGGGCCAGTTGCCTGTCGTGCAGGGCAAGGAGCGTGGTTCTGTGCCCCACGCTGACGATGCCGGTCTTGGGAAGTTCCGAGGCTATGAGCTGGTACATGTCGCGCTCGCGCTCCTCGTCCAGAGCAGAGGTGGACTCGTCGAGGAAGACCCAGTCCGGCCGCGCGAGGAGCACCCTGGCAAAGGCGATGCGTTGCTGCTCGCCGAGGGAGAGGATGCGGCTCCAGTCGTCCTCCTGGTCCAGCAGCTTGACGAGCCGTTCAAGGTCGACCTTGCGGAGGACATCCTTGAGGCGGCCGTCCTCGGAAGCCGGCAGGGGCTTCGAGGGATAGCACAGGGCCCCGCGCAGCGTGCCCAGCGGCAGATAGGGTCGCTGGGGGAGGAAGAGCGTGCGCTCTTCCGGAGCCTTGTAGACCTTGCCCGATCCGAAGGGCCAGATGCCGGAAACGGTCCGCAGGAAGGTGCTCTTGCCGCAGCCCGAGGGGCCGGTGACAAGCAGGCGCGCGCCCCGCTCGAGGGCGAGGCTCAGGTTCTGCATGACGCTTCGCCCGTCGGGCAGCTGGACGCAGAGGCCCCTGGCCTCGAAACGGCCCGGGGCGCCTTCCGCAAGGCTGGCGCCGCCGGGAAGGGCCCTGGCCTCGTCCATGCTGCGGTCAAGGTTTGCAAGCCGGCGGATGATGGCTGCTAGATCCGCCAGAGTTTCGTAGGAGTTGACGAAGAAGGAGAAGAAATCCTTGATCGCCGCGCAGGACAGGATGAGCCCTACGAAGTTGTCCGGCACGGTCTTGGCGCAGAGGATCAGGAGCAGAAGCATAAGATAGGGCAGGAAGTCGGCCATCTTCTCGAAGAAGACCGTGTAGCTCTTGAGCAGGGTCTTGCGTGCGATGAGGGCCTTGAAGTTCTCGACGACGCCGGCAAAGCGCCGGCGGGATCCTTGCAGCTCCATCTGCTCGCCGCCGTAGAAGGCGATGCTCTCGCTGTTCTCCCGCGTGCGCATCATGCTGAAGCGGAAGTCCGCCTCGCGCTGCTTCTGCTCGTACTTGAGGCTGATGAGCCGGCGGCCGACGAGATGGGCCAGCCAGGTGCCGGGGACGTAGAAGCAAAGGCAGCCTAGGCAGAAGAGCTGGCTGGTGGCGAGGCTGACGGGCCCCAGTCCCAGAAAAGGGCCTATCTTCACCGGATCGCCGCTGGACCCGGCCAAGATCGCGAGCAGGGCCATCACGGCCACGCTCATCTTGTCCCAGAAGCCGACAACGAGATCCAGGACCTTTTCGGCGAAGAAGCCGGCGTCCTCGGAGATGCGCTGGTCGGGGTTGTCGGCGTCCAGGCCTGCCGCCTGCAGGCGGTAGTAGGCCTTGTCCGACATCCAGCGTGTCAGGAAGCACTCCGTCATCCACACGCGCCAGCGCAGGCGCAGGCTCTGCTGGACGAAGAGCGTTGCGCTTGCCAGCAGGACCATGAGCGCCACCAGGCCAAGTCCCTCCTGGATGGTGGCTGGAAGCTGGACGAGGTCGGCGGCTTCGGTGGTGCTGACCAGCCGGCTTATCTTTCCGGCCCAGACGATCATCTCCCCGAAGACGTAGGCCTTGGCCGAGCAGCAGGCTAAGGTAAAGGCCAGCATGCCCAGGGCGGGCCAGCGGTGCGCCGACCTCCAGAAGCCCGCGAACAGGTGCCAGAACGCTTTCCAGGTGGATGTCTTCGTGTCGGCCATCTCGGGATCTCCTCGCGTGCTTTGCCAGGCAAGGCTTGCGCCTGCCTGAGTGGCGACATGATAAGCGGGAGCCGAGGCTTTCTCAAGACGGGCGCCTCCTGCCTTTCTGCTGTGCGCTTCGAGGGGATGGCATGGCTGGGGGAAGGGCTGCGGAGGACGTCCCCGGCAGACTACTGCCGCCTGGCATCTACGGTGTAGAACATCCAGCGCCAGCCGGGATTGGTCGTGACGGCGAAGCTTGTCTGGCCGTGCCAATCCAGCCTCGTCAGGGCGTCGAGCAGATAGCTGTTGGCGCGCTCCGACTGCGACCATGCCTTGTCGCAGGACACCATGGCGTAGTGCATGCGCCAGCCGAAGCGGGCAATGTTTTCTGCCATGTCATCGAGGCATTCCTGCGCGGAGTGCCATGCCGAGCCGAAGAAGCGTCCCTGTGTCGCCTGGTGCTCCGGCGTGGCGTAGAAGTACCTGCCGTCGATCAGCTCAGCCAAGTTCGGAGGCTCGCAGCCGAGATCCCACTGGTGGGTGGCCTGGGCTATTTCGCGCGGGGCGTTGAAGTAGATGTAGGTAGTGTAGCTTGCGCCGTTCATGCCAAAGCTGTCGTCGTCCCAGGTCGCATCGACGACGTAGCTTCTGCCGTCAAGCTCGATGGCGTTCCAGGTGTGGCCCCCGCCGGCCGCTCTGCCAGCCATGAAGTCCACCTTGAGTCCGCACATGCGCCCGAGCATGTAGAAGGCGTCTGCGTAGCCCTGGCAGTTGGCCGTGCCGTCGAGCAGGACGCCGAAGGCCGTGACGTGCCTCGGCATGGTGCCCGTCTCTCCTGTGCCGTAGCTGGCCAGCTCGACGATGCGGTCGTGGATGAAGAGCTCGCGCTGGAGCGGGGTCGGGCGCAGCATGGCTTCGCGCACGATGGGCAGCGCGGCCTCGTAGAGCCTGCGCTCCTCCGGGGAAAGGCCGGCCAGGTCGCCCTGGCGGTAGGCGTCCGCCACCCGCATGCCTGGATAGTAGCGCACCTCGTAGACCACGTGCCGCTCGCCAGCGTGCTGGTAGACGGTCTTGTCGCTGGACCAGGGGAGCAGCAGGTAGTTGGCGAGCACATCCAGCGGCTCGAGGTAGAAGCCCTTGGCAAAGGCCACGGGGATCCAGACAAGACGGGCCTCGACGCAGGAGTGGAGATAGGCCGCAAGACTTGGCTTGTCCGAAATCCGTGGCACGAGGCTCCAGTCGAATTCGTCCCTGCCGTTGAGGCATGCGCCCTGGGGAAGGTAGGGTCCCTGCCGGGCAGAGGCGTCGAGGACGCAGGCCAGCGCCAGCGCGCAGACGACGAGGAGAATGGATGCGAAGTGCTTCATGCGGCGTCCCCTGGGATGGCTGGGCAAAGAGCGGTCTGCCTGACACTCTGCTCCACGGGCCAAGGCTGGTCAAGCGCTCGCAAGGTCTTCAGCTTCGGCCTCATGCGGTCTGCCCCGACGAGCTTATCCGCCTTGTGGAAAAAGTCCCAGCCTTGGGCGCATACGCCTCGCATCACTGGTCCAGGCGCTTCGTCCAAGGATGCGCGGGCTTAACTGCGAAACACGTTCTTCCTGCCGGCGAAGCGTGCGGCAAGGAGTCGCCCTCAGGGAAGGCTGCCGAAAATCAGCCGGTCATCCGCGGCATGAACAGCGCGGGCAGGCCCGAACTGCTTGTCCGCTTCCAAAGCGCAGAGCCTTGCTGGCAGGCAATTGCCAACGGCTTTGACGAAGCGGCCGGCAAGCTCGCGGTGAAGTGCGAAGGCCTGCCCGGCGGTTCGCAATGCTGCTGCACCCTCAAGGCTGCCGCCAGGCTTGGCCACGACCGGAACACGCAGCAAGACGGTATCCTAGAAGCTCTGGAAAAAGCGACATCGGCAGGCTGTGGGAACCCTTTTGGCTTCCACGCCCTGCGCCACAAGAGCGCCGCCATAGTCTACGGTGCCCAGGGCCTGCAGGACGCGCAGAGGCTTCTCGGGCATTACCGCGCTAGCACGACGGACCGCTATGTGAAGAGCGCGGGGCTCTACACAAATCAGGAGGGTATATTAGAGGCCTTGAATGGCAGTGCCATAGGCAAGGTAGCCGGAAGTCTGGTCGCCAAGGCGAACATTCGGAATGTAATTCCGAAAGAAAAAGACCCTCGCGAGTTAGCCGCTCGCTAGGGTCTCGATGTAACCAAAGGGATGTAACCAATATGGCAAAAATGCACGTAAACTGTTGATTTCATTGGCGTCCCCAGGCGGATTTGAACCGCCGTTGACGGCGTGAAAGGCCGCTGTCCTGGGCCGGCTAGACGATGGGGACGTGGAGTGCAATGCGTGCTGGCTGGGCTACAAGGACTCGAACCTTGATCGTCGGAGCCAGAATCCGATGTCCTGCCAATTGAACGATAGCCCAGTGTGCGAGAAATGCTTTTATCTGAACTGCCTCAGGCTGTCAACGCTTTTGGCGATGATGCCGCAGATTTACGCAATCCCCTCCCTTCCTCGCCCAGCCTTCCTGGATCGCCTGGACGCCCTGGCACAGTGGTCGGCGGACGCTTTCCTGCCCAAACCGCGTCATGGTAGCGGGAGGAAGCCCCCGCCGGCTGGTCCTTTTCGGAACGGAGCAAGGCAATGGCCTTGAACCTCAGCATCGCTGGTGCTACACAACCACAATCACGATTTTGCAACCTTTCTCCTGCCTCGGCAGTGCCTGAAGGAAGTCGAGCCATGCCAACGCCCTGGTCCCAGTATTTCTCCGAAGCAGCCCTTGAACTCACCCGTCGCTCCATCCGCCTTGCGCTGGACGAGGACGGCCGGGATCTCACCAGCATCGGCGTCTTCACGCCGGACGTGCCCATGCGGGCGCACATCGTGGCCAAGGAGGCAACCCATGTGGTGGGGCTCCCGCTCATTCCCATGGTCTTCGAGGAGCTGGGCTGCACGCCTGTTCTGGCCTTCCAGGCCGAGGAGGCGTCCGAGGTGCCCGCCATGACGGAAATCGTGCGCATCCAGGCGCCGGCCACGGCTCTGCTGCGGGCCGAGCGCGTCATCCTGAACTTCGTGGCGCACCTCTCCGGCATCGCCAACCTCACGGCCCGCTACGTCAAGGCGCTCGAAGGCACGGGCGTGACCCTGCTCGACACGCGCAAGACCACGCCCGGCATGCGCTGGATCGAGAAGTACGCCGTCCAGGCCGCCGGCGCCGGCAACCACCGCCGCAACCTAGAAGAGCTCCTCATGCTCAAGGACAACCACATCGACCAGGCAGGCTCCATTACGCGGGCCGTCGAAAAGCTCAGGGCGGCCTGGAAGCCCTGCCCGCCCATCGAGGTGGAGTGCCGCACGCTGGACCACGTCCGCGAGGCCGTAGCCTGCCGGGCAGACCGCATCATGATGGACAACATGCGGGGAGCGCTGCTAGCCGACGCCCTGGCACTCGTGCCCCAAGGCATCGAGACCGAGGTGAGCGGCGGCGTGACCCTCGAGAACCTGCGCCAGCTTGCCCTCTCGTCCGCAAGGCGTCCCGACTTCATCTCCGTCGGCCGGCTCACGCACTCCGCCGTGTCGGCAGACTTCTCCATGACCCTCCAGCCGGAGAGCTAGCCCTTCCTGGCCACCTCTCTGGGCATCTCGCCCGCCAACCAGCCGAAGGGACATCCCCCCCTCACGGTGCAACAAATGTAAGGTGAAAAAAGCTATGCAAACCCAGCACTGCCACGTGCCAGTCCTTGTCATCGGCTCCGGCCTCGCCGGCTGCTCGGCTGCCCTCACGCTGGCTGACGCCGGCCACGACGTGCTTCTGGTCTCGGAAAGCGACCACCTTGGCGGCGGCAACTCCGAACTGGCCCAGGGCGGCATCATCTACAAGGCTGCCGAAGGGACGGCCGGCGAGGAGGCGCTGGCCCTCGAGCGCGACATCCTCGTGGCTGGCCACGAGTACAACTCGGTCAAGGCGGTCAAGAACCTCTGCGAGCAGGGTCCGGCCTGCGTGGACAAAGTGCTCATCGAGCGCGTCCAGGTGCCCTTCGACAAGGGCGCTGACGGCGCCTGGGATCTCACCCGCGAAGGCGGGCACGGCCGGCGCCGCATCCTGCACAAGGCCGACTACTCGGGAGCTGCCATCATGGACGGCATCACCGAGAAGGTGCGCAGCCACAGGAAGGTGCGCATACTCTACCGCCACGCGGCAGTGGATCTCCTGACCAGCCACCACAGCCTGCCGGGCTCCCAGTTCCGCTACGAGGTGGAGAACCGCTGCCTCGGCGCCTACGTGCTCAACGAGGCCAACGGCGAGACCCTCACCGTCATCGCCGACCACACGGTGCTCGCCACGGGCGGCGTCGGGCAGATCTTCCTGCACTCCACCAACGCCCCGTCCTGCGTGGGCTCGGCCATCTCCATGGCTGCCCGCGCCGGCGTCGAGCTCGCCAATCTCGAGTTCATGCAGTTTCATCCCACCACCCTCTTCTCCGAGACCTCGGCCCGCTGCCCGCTCATCACCGAAGCCCTGCGCGGCGAAGGCGGCCGGCTCGTCGACGACAAGGGCGAGCCCTTCATGCAGCGCCACGACAATCGTGGCGACCTCGCTCCCCGCGACATCGTCTCCCAGGCCATGATGGAGGAGATGCTCGCCACCGGCGCCCCCTGTCTCTACCTGGACGCCACGAAGGTGGAGGCGGATCTGCCCACCCGCTTCCCCACGGTCTTCCAGGAGTGCCAGGAGATAGGCATCGACATACGCAGGGAGCCCATCCCCGTGGTGCCAGGCGCCCACTACTTCTGCGGCGGCATACTCGTCGGCGTGGACGGCAGAACTTCCATGCCCGGCCTCTACGCCATCGGCGAATGCGCCTGCACGGGCCTGCACGGCGCCAACCGCCTCGCCTCCACATCCCTGCTGGAAGCGCTGGTCTGGGGCGTGGGCTGCGGCAATGCCGTGGCTGCCAGCATCAATGCCGGCACCTGCGCCATTCCCGCCGGCGTGTCGTCCGGCGTGCCGGAATGGGAGCACGAGGGCGACGACGAAAACGACGATCCGGCCCTGGTCTCCCAGGACTGGGCGAGCATACGCAACACCATGTGGAACTACGTGGGCATCTCCCGTAGCAAGATGCGCCTGCGCCGTGCCTTCGAGGAGATGCGCGGCCTTGTGCGCCACATCCACGACTTCTACAAGCACACCCCCCTCTCGCGCAGGCTGCTGAACCTCTTCCAGGGCGTCCAGACGGCCTACGTCATCACCCAGGCCGCCATGCGCAACAAGCAGAGCCTTGGCTGCCATCACCGCATCGACTAGGCTTTTTCCGACCTCTTCCGGCCGTAGGCCAGACGACAGCCTGCGCCTGCGGCTTCGCTTTTTTGGCAAAGAGGGCAGGGAGACGGGGCGGCTCGGCGTCCTGACCCTGCGCCAAACTTGCGTGCGCAGCCACCCTTGCGATCGCCATGCTCTCCCCCGCACAGCTTGCCAAGGAGAAGACCCATGCCCTTCCGCGCAGCCTTTGCCCTCCCTGCCCTCGTTCTCGCGCTTGCCTTGGCGCCTGACCTGATCCGGCCGGCATGCGCCAGAACCCTGCAGGCAGAGCATCCCTCCGCCCTGCCCCTGCCCAGCGAGGCCAGTCCCGAACTGCGGAAGCTCCTTGCCGTCAATCCGCTCTATGGCTTCTGGAAGCAGGATCCGCCGGCAGACGCCAAGGCCTGGAAGGCCCTTGCCGCCGAACAGGCCGCCAAGACCGCGCCCCACGTGGAAGCCCTTGCCGGCAAGCTCGGCGTCGATGTGCGCGAGGCAAGCCTAGGCGGCGCCAGGGTCTTCGAGCTTGCGCCCAAGGACGTCGATCCTGCGATGGAGGGCCGGGTGCTTCTGCATCTGCATGGCGGAGGCTTTGTCTTCAATCCTGGGCTTGCCGGCGCCGGCGAAGGCGTGATGATGGCTGCGGCCGGCCGGGTGCGCGTGGTTTCCGTGGACTACCGCATGCCGCCGGAGCATCCCTTCCCGGCTGCCCTGGACGACGCCCTTGCCGTCTACCGGGCCCTGCTCAAGGATCATCCCGCCTCCCGCATCGGCGTGTTCGGCGCCTCCTCGGGCGGCGGCCTTGCCCTTTCGCTCTGCCTGAAGATCAAGGCCGAAGGCCTTCCCCTGCCCGGCGCCCTGGCCCCCTGCTCCCCCTGGAGCGACATGGACCAGCGCGGCGACAGCTACTTCCTCAACCAGGGCCGGGACAACGTGCTCGTGTCCTGGGATCCCTGGCTCAAGGCCTCGGCCCTGCTCTACGCTCAGGGCCGGCCGCTCGACCACCCCCTGCTCTCGCCTGTCTACGGCGACGTTGCGGGCTTTCCGCCAGTGCTCATCCTCTCGGGCACGCGCGATCTCTTCCTGTCCAACGCCTGCCGCATGCACCTGAAGCTGCGGGCTTGCGGCGTGCCAGCAGAACTAGTCGTCTTCGAGGGCATGAGCCACGTCCTCTACCTCTACAACTACGCCATGCCTGAGGCCAAGACCGCCTTCGCCGAACTGGCAGACTTCTTCCGGCACACGCTGCGCTAGCAGGTCCGGGGCGAGACACGTCGCAGCAGCGCCGCTTGCTCCATGCCGCCGGCGCTTAGCTGGGCGAGCCTGGACGAGCGCGGCGCCGTCCCGGGGCCTGGCTGTCGCCCCCCTCCTCCGCACGGGGCTTGCTGGCGCCCGTCCTGCGTCTGCCAGGCTTGAGGGAGGGATTGTGTCTGGTAGCGACAGGTCTTAAAGCCGGAGCTTCCCATGCACCGGAAGGGGCCGGCAGCCGCAGAGCAGGGCCTCGGAAGCAA
>JAEEPQ010000087.1 GCA_016284885.1 Desulfovibrio sp. | reverse complement strand
GGACCAGCCCCAGCAGCCGGACCAGCCCCAGCAGCCGGACCAGCCCCAGCAGCCGGACCAGCCCCAGCAGCCGGACCAGCCCCAGCAGCAGCCGGAACCTGCACCGGCACCGAAGCCCTTCATGAACCAGGCCCGCGAGCACCTGCGCGGCGGCGCCGATCCAGCGGAGAGCGTCCGCCTCGCCAAGCCTCTGCGCAATGCGGACGCGAGCCAGAAGGATTCCGACGGCGCCTTCCTCCTGCTGGAGGACGCCGCCCAGAAGGGCAATCCCGAGGCCATGCATCTCTACGCCCAGTTCTACGATCCCAACTGCAAGCTCCCCCGCGGCACCATCCAGCCCGACATCGAGCAGGCCCACGACTGGTACCGCAAGGCGGCCAGCGCCGGCAGCGCCGAAGCCAAGGCAGCCCTGGAGGAACTCAAGAAGACCGCCGAGGCCAAGGCCAAGGCCGGCGACAGGAACTGCCGCCGCCTCCTGCGCCGCTGGTAGGCGCGCCTTTCCCCGCAACGACAAGGAAACGACCATGCGATATCTGCTCATGTTGCTCCTGCTGCTCTGCCCGCTCCTTGGCAGCGTGCAGGGCGCAGACTGCGCGCCGCTCCTGCAGGACGGCAAGAAAACCCTCTTCCAGCGCGTCGTGAGCCATCCCGGCGCCCAGCTCTACGCCGATGCCTCCGAGTCCAGCGAGGTCGTCAACCGCGCCCTCAAGACCTTCACCGTGCTCTACGTCTTCGAGCGCAAGGACGGCTGGCTCAATGTCGGCGTGGACACCCACCGGCCCCAGGGCTGGCTCAAGGAAGAACTCTCCACGCGCTGGGACCAGTCCCTGACTCTGCTCTTCGCACCCCGCACGGGCCGCGATCCCGTGGTCTTCTACAGCTCCTTCGACGCCCTGCGCTCCGTATGCGAAGCCACGGACATGGACAGGCAGGTGCGCGAGATCATGGAGAAGGCCAAGGCCAAGCAGGAGGACGCACGCATCGTTGCCGCCGAGCCCGCCGACTCCGCCGTCTCCTCTGAACGCTTCTACCTCATGCCCATACTGGAAACCCAGGAGCCCTTCGACGGGGTCAAGTTCCTCAAGGTCGCCTCCATCAATCCCGGCAAGGCCGGCAAGCCCAAGGCAGACGGCGACGGCGGCGGAGCCAGGAAGGAGGGCAAGGACGGCGCGCCCAAGACCGGCATCGCCATCGTCATCGACACCTCCATCTCCATGAAGCCCTACATCGACCAGAGCCTCAAGGTCGTGAAGACCATCTACGACCGCATCGAGCAGGAAGGGCTCACGGACAACGTGGGCTTTGCCGTGGTGGCCTTCCGGAGCAGCACGGCGGCCACGCCCAAGCTCGGCTACACCACCGAGATCGTCAGCGACTTCGTCACGGCCAAGAACCGCGCCAAGCTCGAGACAAGCCTCGCCAAGGTGGAGGAGGCCAAGGCTTCGAGCCACGACTTCAACGAGGATTCCCTGGCCGGCGTCTATCAGGCCATCGAGTCCCTCAGCTGGGAGGACTACGACTCGCGCATCGTCATGCTCGTCTCCGACGCCGGCCCCCTGCGCCAGGAGGACCGCTACGCCAGCGTGCGCATGGGCCCTGCCGAGCTCGACGACTTCGCCAAGCAGAAGGGCATCTGGATCGTCGCCCTGCACGTCAAGAGCCCCAGCGGCAAGAAGAACCACCAGTACGCCGAAGAGGCCTACCGCGCCCTGTCCAAGACGGCCGACGGCCGCTCCAACTACCAGGCCATCAACGCCCCCAATCCCAAGACCGGCGCCAAGTACTTTGAAGCCGTTGCCCGCAGCATTGCCGGCGCCATGGTCAGCATGGTCAAGTCCACGGCCTCGGGCAAGCTCATGACCATACCCGAACGCCACGACAAGCCCCAGCCGGCGCCCGAGGAGGCGTCCCAGGCCTCGGCCGAGGACATGGCTACCCGCCTCGGCTACGCCATGCAGCTGGACTTCCTGGGCAAGCGTCAGAACACCGAGGCGCCCGAGGTCGTGAGCTCCTGGATACCCGACATGGATCTGGCGCACCTGGCCCACTCCGAACCCGTGCCCGCCGTCGAGGTGGCGGTGCTGCTCACCAAGAACCAGCTCTCCGACCTGCGCGACCAGATCAGCGCCATCATCGACAGCGCCGAGCGCACCAAGAAGACCGACTCCGCCGACTTCTTCAAGGGCATACTCTCGGCCTCGGCCAAGATGGCCCGCGATCCCAACATGCCCACCGAGGGCAAGACCCTGGCAGAGCTCGGCGTGCTCGGCGAGTTCCTCGAGGGCCTGCCCTACCGCTCCGAGGTCATGCTCCTCAAGGAGGACGACTGGTACCGCAAGAGCGTAGGCGAGCAGACGGCCTTCATCAACCGCTTGAAGTCCAAGATCGCGCGCTACGAGGAGTACGACCGCGACCGCGCCAACTGGGAGAGCTTCGGCATGAGCTCTGCCGGCGACTGGGTCTACCGCGTGCCGCTCGACATGCTGCCCTAAGCCTGCGCGCAGGCCCCGCACGCCCCGCTCCCATCCAAGCCCCCTTCCAAGGACCCGAGCCATGGACAAACCTGTCGATCTGCCCGTCTTCGACCTGCTCAAGGTCGTGAAGACCAGGCCCGGCGCAGAGCGCTACCGCCTGGAGATACCCGCCTTTGCCGTGCGCCGGGGCGAGGCCATAGCCCTCGTCGGCCCCTCGGGCTGCGGCAAGAGCACGGCGCTTGATCTGCTCTCCTGCGCGCTCAGGCCAGACCAGGGCGAGCGCTTCGTCTTTGCACCTGCCAAGGACGAGCTGCGCGACGTGCTCGCCTGCTGGGAGAACGGCGGCGTGAACGCCCTGGCGCCCGTGCGCATGCGCTACCTCGGCTACGTGCTCCAGACCGGCGGCCTCCTGCCCTTCCTGACGGCCAGGGACAACATCCTCCTGGCCTGCAAGGCTCTCGGCATAGTCCACGAGCGGGTCGAGGCGGTGACGGAGATGGCCAGGACCCTCGGCATAGCCAGCCTGCTTGGCAAGTACCCCGCCCAGCTCTCCGTGGGCGAACGCCAGCGCGTGGCCATAGCCCGGGCCCTGGCCCACAGGCCGACGGTGGTGCTGGCCGACGAGCCCACGGCGGCCCTCGACCCCGCCCATTCGGCCCTGGTCATGGAGCTCTTCCTGCAAATCGCCAGAAGCGAGGGCGTGGCCGTGGTCATGGTGAGCCACGACCAGGAAATGGCCCGCGCCACGGGCTTCAAGCTCGTGTCCATGCAAATACGGAGCACGGACGAGGGCGTGGTCGCCACTCTGCGCCACCAGGCCTCGGCAGCCAGGCTCCAGGACAGGATTCAGGAGGCGTCGTGATGGCCGGCTGCTTCCAGATGCTCCAGCTTGCCTGCGCCGACTACAGGCACGAAAAGCTGCTCTCCCTCTGCTCGGTGCTAGGCCTGGCAGCCGTGCTCACCCCCCTGCTCATACTCTACGGTGTGAAGTTCGGCGTGGTCGAGACCATGACCGAGCGCATGAAGAACGATCCCCGCATGCTCGAGGTCTCGCCCGTGGCCAGCGGCCGCTTCGAGGCCGGCGCCCTGCAGGCGCTTGCCAAGGAAAAGGGCGTGGCCTTCGTGCTGCCCAGGACCCGCTCCATCTCCGCCACCATGAAGCTTGCGACCATACCCAAGGCCAGCGAGCGGCGCAAAAGCTGCATCGTCTCCCTCGAGCCCACGGCAGCGGGCGACCCCCTGCTCGCGCGCTTCGGCTGCGACGTGCCGGCCCTGCATCTGGAAAAGCGGGATCCCGCCGAGGCCAAGCCCCAGGGCGGCCTTGGCGTCAATCTGGCAAGCCTGCAGCTCTCGGGCGCGGTGCTCACCCAGGAGGCTGCCGAAAAGCTCGGCTGCGCCAAGGGCGACATGCTTGTCGGCTCCTTCGAGCGGGCCTTCGAGGGCAAGATCTCCACAGCCAGGGTCAAGATACGCGTGACAGGCATCCTGCCCCTGGCAGCCCAGCAGAAGGACGGCGCCTACATTCCCCTGGCCCTGCTCGAAGCCTCCGAAGACTTCCGCGACGGCAGGGGCGTGCCCGCGCTTGGCGAGGAAAACGGCTGGAGCGGCGAGCCCGTGCCCGAAGGCGAGCGCGTCTATCCGGGATTTCGGCTCTACGCGGCCTCCCTCGACGACGTGCCCGCGCTGCGCGAGCGCTTTGCGAAGCGCAATGTCGCCACCTACACCCACGCCGAGGAGATAGCCCAGATCAAGGCCCTGGAGCGCGGCCTCAACGTCATCTTCTCCCTGGTGTGCGCGGCCGCCGGCCTCGGCTTCTTCTTCTCCACGGCCTCGAGCGTCTTTGCCGGCATCAAGCGCAAGGAGCGCACCCTCGGCCTGCTGCAGCTCGCCGGCTTCTCCACGGGCGCCATCATGCTCTTCCCCCTGGTGCAGGTGGTCCTGACAGCGCTCTTCGGCACGGGGCTGGCAAGCCTTGTGTACCTCGCCATAGCCCACGTCATCAACAGCCTCTTCCAGGGCTCCCTCCAGGGCCTCGAGCAGGTCTGCCGGCTTCTGCCGGTCCACTACGCCCTGGCCCTCGGCGCAGCTGCCGGCCTCTCGCTGCTGGCCGCCCTGGGGCCCGCCTGGCGCAGCACCAAAATCGAACCATCAGAGGTCATTCGCGATGTCTAGCAAGCTCTTCCGCCAAGGCGTCCTTGGCCACGGAAGCGTCGGCACGCTCAGTGCCGCCATGCTGGCAGCAGCCCTGCTCTGCCAGGGCCTGGCGCCTGCCGACGCCAAGGCCGCCCTGCCCAAGAAAAACGAGGCCACCGTGGAGGCGGCCTGCAATCCCAAGCCCGAAAGCGGCGACGTTGTCCTGCCTATGCCGGGTGGCCTTTCCATGGCCTTCCGCATCGCGGCCGTACCCACCGAGGGTTTCCTCTGGGACCTCTCCCTGCATCCGGGCAGCCCCACGGCGGAAAACGAGCGCGCCTTCTACGACCGCCCCTGGAAGACCAGCCTCTCCGCGCCCTTCTCCAGGGAAGATCTGCCCAAGGCCTGGCAGGGGCTTGCGCCCCAAGGCAGGAACTTCTACTACCTCGTTGCCAAGTACGAGGTTTCGCGCCTGCAGTGGAAGGCCGTCATGGAGCAGGGAGCAAGCCTCCAGCCCACGGCGGAGGACCTCAAGCCCATGGCCGGCATCACCTGGTACGAGGCTCTGGACTTCACCAGGCGCTACACCGAGTGGCTTCTGGCCAACCACCCCGAAGCCCTGCCCCGCTACCGCGGCGACGCCCGCAACACGGGCTTCCTCAGGCTGCCCACTGAAGTCGAGTGGGAGTACGCGGCCAGGGGCGCCCATGCCGTGGGCACCCAGGAGCTCAGGCGCGAGCCCTTCTTTGTCATGAAGGAAGGCAGCTCGCCCCGGGACTACGCTGTCTACCAGGTGCCCGGCACCTCCCACAGGGCCGAGGACACGGTGCGCATCGGATCCCTTGCGCCCAATCCCCTGGGCCTCTACGACACGGCGGGCAACGTCGCCGAAATGACCATGGACAGCTTCCGCTTCTCCGTGGGCGGCAAGCTCCACGGCTCGGCCGGCGGCTTCGTGCGCAAGGGCGGCTCCTTCCTCTCCGGCGAGGAGGAAATCATGCCCGGCCGCCGCGAGGAGGCGGCCTTCTTCATGAAGGACGGCCCCATGAAGGCGAGGGACCTGGGCTTTAGGCCTGTCATCTCCGGCATCAACACGCCCGGCGGCGGCCGCATGGACGCCGTGGAGAAGGAATACGCCAAGGATGGCGGAGGCTCGGCCGGCGACAGCCAGGCCCAGGGTCCTGCCGGCACCCCGCTCGAAGAGCTCGACCGCCTCATCGCCCAGGCCGAGAACGAGGGCATACGCACCAACCTGCAGTCTCTGCGCGCCAGCATCGAGGCCGGCAACGTGGCTCAGGAGCGCGAGAAAGTGGCCGAAGCCGTGGCCCAGCTGCAGAGCTGCGTCTCCACCATGGAGTCCATACGCAACTACCAGTTCCGCATCCACGTCTTCCGGGTCCAGGGCGACCAGACCCGCGACAAGCTCGCCACCGCGGGCGGCGAGAAGAAGGCCTACCTGCAGAAGATCCTTGCCTCCATCGAGGACGGCAGCAAGCGCACCAAGGCGGCCATCGAGAAGACCATCGACCTCTACAAGTCGAGCATGGACGACGTGGCCGAGCTCAAGGATCGCCACGTCAAGGCCGCCCTCACGAGCCTGAGGAACGCCTACAAGGGCAATGACGCCTTCAACCGGCGCATGGCCGTGAACCTCGGCGTCGTCGAGGCCCACTACGTCAAGGTGCTGCGCCGCGGACGCCTCACCCGCGACGGCATACTCCAGGACATTCAGCAATCGCAGGGCAAGTAGCCTGCACCACAAGGAGCACAGTCATGGCAGAACAACTCCGCATAGGCTGGATCGGCACCGGCGTCATGGGCCACTACATGGCAGGCCACCTCCTCGACGCCGGCTACGCCCTCACCGTCTTCAACCGCACTCCCTCCAAGTGCGTGTCCCTGGTCGAGAAGGGCGCCGTACGCGCGGGCAGCCCCCGCGAAGTCGGCGAAGCCTCCGACGTGGTCTTCACCATCGTGGGCTACCCGTCCGACGTCGAAAACGTCATCGCCGGCGCCAACGGCTGCCTTGCCGGCATGAAGGAAGGATCCGTTGTCTGCGACATGACCACATCCAGCCCCACCCTAGCAGCCCGCATCGCGACCAAGGCTGCCGTCACCGGCGTCATCGCCATGGACGCGCCCGTGACCGGCGGCGACGTGGGCGCGCGCGATGCCAAGCTTTCCATCTTCGTCGGCGGCTCCGACGAGGGCTACCAGAAGATCCTGCCGCTGCTCCAGATCATGGGCAAAAAGATCATGCACTGCGGCAAGGCCGGTCTGGGCCAGCAGGCCAAGCTCGCCAACCAGGTCGCCATCGCCGGCGTCATGTTCAGCGTCTGCGAGTCCCTGCTCTACGCCCAGCAGGCAGGCCTCGACGTGCGCCAGTGGCACGAGCTCGTGGCTGCCGGCGCGGCCGGCTCTCATGCCATGCTCAACCTGGGCACCCGCATGATGGACGGCGACTACCGCCCGGGCTTCTTCATCGACCACTTCGTGAAGGACCTGGGTCTCGTGCTCGACGAGTGCCGCCGCATGCATCTGGTCCTGCCCGGCGCCGAGCTCGCCGACAAGTTCTACCGCAGCATGCAGGCCCGCGACTGCGGCAAGGAAGGCACCCAAGCCCTCATCCGCACCCTCGCCGAACTCTCCGGCAAGACCTGGACGCCGGTTCGCTAGCCCGACTGCGGCTGCGCCGCTTTCCCAGCCCCCGCATGCTGCGTCCTGCGGGGGCTTTTGCTTGCGGCAGGGCCTTCCCGCCACAGTCAGCCTTGCCGGTTCGCTGGCCGCGGCTGACACCCGGTTCCGGGGCCGCCCCGGCTGAGCCGGCCATGGGCCTTGGCCGCAGGGATGCCAGGGAGTCTGCTGGCCATGCGGCCGATGAAGGCCGCCAGCGACCCGTCACTGGAGGGCCTGCCGCACACCGGCAGGGACTTCAGGAAAAAGGAGCCAAGCAGCAGAATCTGCTCGACGCCCATGTCCCCCCCCTTCACAGGCATGCCGGCTGGGAGGCGCATCTTCCTCGTCCTGCCCGCTGGCGCGCATGAACATTGCTTCCCTGAGCTTGCCAAGCACGGTGGCGAGGGACATGGCGACCTCGGCAGGACGGAAGATTCCACGCGCCGGCTTCACGCAACTTCTTGAATTTCAATTGTTTTTTAAAAATACGCTGTGGCGTGTCAGTTTCCTGCCAGCAGAGCGTCTCCAGCGAGGCGCCCCCCCCGCCATGCGCACCGCCTCGCTGGATATTCGGGGAAATTCGGCATTCTTGACCCTGCGGCCCTCGCGGCGTACAAGGTAGCGCTCGACAAGCTAAGACTGCCCCCGGCAGCATAAGGAGTTGACCATGGGTATCGGCATGCAGGAAATGCTCATTATCCTTCTTGTTGTTCTCGTCCTTTTCGGCGCCAAAAAGCTGCCTGAGATCGGCGGCGGCCTCGGCCGCGCCATACGCAACTTCAGGAAGGCCCAGGAAGAGCCCGACGAAATCGACATCTCCGCCAAGAAGTCCGAGGCCCCGCAGCAGGAAGCACCCCGCTCCGTGGCTTCCGAACAAGCGAGCCAGGAAGTCAAGAGCGAGACCAAGCAGACCGTCTAGCAGGCCTCGCCCCGCTCCACCTTTCCGCCACCTCATGGCACGGCGATCCCAGCCCGAGATCCGTCAGGGAGCTTTTGAACCCTGCATGGCAGTCGCGCCAGCCGGCAAGTCCCCCTGCGGACTTCTCGCGCTGGCGCTGTGGCTGTGCATCGCCCTTGCCGCCGGCCTTGCTGCCGGCCCTGAACTCTCCCCCGTCCTTTTGCAGGCAGGCTTCGCTTCCGCCTGCCCCTCGCATGCGCCGCTGGCGGGACACCCCCTGAGCCTGCCCCATGCAGGCCTTGAACGGGACGGCGCAGGCCGTCCCCTCCTCAGCGCAGCGGTCCAATTCCCGCTGCTTCCGGCACGCCTTGACGCCGGCGAAGACAGGTTTAAGCGCCACGGCCAGAAGGACCGCAACGCCTTCCACGGCTTTGCCGGCTCCGGCACCCAGCTCAAGGCCACGACACCGGCTGCACGCTTCGCCCGCCTTGCCCTCCCCGCCAGCCCCTGCCCCCAGGCATGGCGCTGCTACGCCCTCTTTGCCCTCCCTCCCCCTTCGTTCCACGCATAGCGGCGCCGCAGGGACGCACCTGGGATCCTCCCTCCAGCCAGAACTGAGGCAGGCCCAGAACTTGCTGACCCAGAACTTGCCGGCAAGGGTTCTCTCTGCACGCCCTTGAGGCCCAGGCCTTCCCGCATGGCGCCTTCCCACGGCTTCCGGACAGCCCCGTCCGCCGGACCTTCACGCACAGCCTGAACGCGGCCACCGCGCCTGAAGCGCCATGCCCTCGGCTCCGGAAGACCTTGCCGCACGTCCCTCCTGCGAAGAAGTCCCCTCATGCGTGAAACAGCCTGGCGCATCCACCCTTCTCGTCTCCTTACATTCCCTTTCCCTTGCCTTTGCCCTTCCCAGCCTTCCCCTGCCGGAAGGCCTGCGGAGCCGCCTTCCCAGCATTCCCATACGCCTTGGCCTCGACCTCAAGGGTGGCATCAGCCTCACCCTCGGGGTGGACGTGGACGAAGCCCTTGCCGCCTCCCTTGCCATGACAGGCCAGCGACTGCTCCGCGATGCAGTGGTTCAAGCCTTTCGGCGACACGGCGCGGACAGAATGAGCTTCGCTTTCCGCCTGGCCAAGGCAGCCGACCGGCCAGCGCTCGAAGCCCTCTATGCCAAAAGCTATCTCAGCCTTGCCCTGCGCTTCGGCGAAGGCGATGCCGATGGCGGGCTTCCCGTCTTTGCGACGTTGACTGAGGCCGAAGCCAAGCGCCTCAAGGACGATGCCTGCGACCAGGCCCTTGCTGTCATACGCAGCCGCATCGACGCCTTCGGCGTGGCTGAGCCCACATCAGAAAGCAGGCCGGCTGGAGCATTCTCGTGCATCTGCCTGGCATATCCGATCCCAGGCGGGCCGTGGAGCTCATCGGCCACACGGCAAGGCTCGAGTTCTGCACGGCATGCGAGGACTGCGACACCGAAAGCCCTCTGCCTCCGCAAGGCGTGCGCATCCTGTCTCTGCGCGGACGCGCGCCCGGCTTCGACGAGCGCAACGCCTCCTGCGTGCAGCTGACCTCTAGCGGCCGAGACACCGGCATCTTCGAAAGGCTCGGCGCCGACAACGACGGCCGCACATGGCCATCGTCCTGGACGGCACCGTGTACTCCGCCCCCGTCATCCGCGAGCGCATAGGCGACGGGCACTGCTCCATCACCGGCGGCTTCACCACCGCCGAAGCCCAGGATCTTGCCATTGCCCTGCGCTCCGGCTCGCTGGCCACGCCCGTCGCCCTGCTGGAAGAGCGCAGCGTCGGCTCCACCCTCGGGCAGGCGTCCATACGCCAGGGTCTGGCTTCCGGCACCCTGGGCGCCCTGCTCGTCATGGGCTTCATATGCTTCTACTACGGGGTCGCCGGCGTCACCGCCTGCGCCATGCTCGGCTTCAACCTGCCATCATGACAGGAAGCCATGGCGCCTTCGGGGGCGTGCTGACCCTGCCGGGCATTGCC
>JAEEPQ010000086.1 GCA_016284885.1 Desulfovibrio sp. | reverse complement strand
GAAGGCAGGGCCGGAGCTCCGCTTGACGCGGGGGCCGGACCGTCTACCCAGGTGTCGATCCAGAATGTTCCAGGAGTCCGGTGAGGGCTGGTACGGCGTCGTTCTCATGGACCTGCGCATGCCCAACATGGACGGCATCGAGGCCGTGAAGGCCATCCGCGCCATGGCGCGGCCCGATGCAGGCAAGGTGCCCATCATCGCCCTCACGGCGGACGCCTTTGCCGAGGACGCCCAGCGGAGCAGGGATGCTGGCATGGATGCCCACATGGCCAAGCCCGTCGACGTCAAGAGGCTGCTGCGGAAGCTCGCGGAGCTGCATCGACGCAGGCAGGACGGCTCCGGGGAAGCATAGGCGCGGAGGCGACACGGGCAGGAAGTCCGAGGCATCGCGCGCCGGAGGGCTTGAAGAAGACGGCTCTGCCGGCCTGCAGGCGAAGGTTTCGGTCTCCATGCTCGCAGCAACCTTCCCGCCGGCGCCGGGTGCTCCAGAACGCCCGCTGAAAAGAGTTGTCATCGTAGGGGATGCGCGGCATTAGCGGGGCTGAGGGGCGCTCCGTCTCCGTCTTCCCCGAAGGCGCCGGAACGGCCCCGCAAGGAGGAACGGAGATGGCTGACGAAGAGCAGAAGCTTGCGCCCTATCTGGGGCCTACAGGCGCATGGGCCATGGCCCTCGGGACCAGCATAGGCTGGGGGTCCCTTGTCATCACCGGCAGCTCCTGGCTGGCCCAGGCCGGCCCCCTCGGCAGCGTGCTCGGCCTGCTGGCCGGCTGCCTGATCATGCTGATCATCGCCCGCAACTACCGCTACATGATGGTCTGCCGTCCCGAGGCGGGAGGGGCCTACGCCTACGCGAGGGACTGCTTCGGCCACGACTACGGCTTCCTGGCCGCCTGGTTCCTCTCCCTGACCTACCTCGCCATGTTCTGGGCCAACGCCACGGCCCTCCCTCTCTTCGCGAAGTACTTTCTGGGCGACG
Organism: Desulfovibrio sp.; assembly: GCA_016284885.1. Classification (GTDB taxonomy): domain Bacteria; phylum Desulfobacterota; class Desulfovibrionia; order Desulfovibrionales; family Desulfovibrionaceae; genus Desulfovibrio. Next base: position 9,310 of record JAEEPQ010000086.1, on the reverse strand, counting down.
GCTTCGAGTTCGGCCGGCTCTACTCCCTCTTTGGCTACGACATCTACCTCGGCGAGATCCTGCTCACGTCCTCGGCCATCATCATCTTCGCGGCCGTGTGCCTGGGCAGGAAGAAGCCCGTGGCAGCCCTCATGACGGGCTTCGCGGCATGCTTTTCGCTGGCCATCGCGGCCTGCTTCGTCGCCGCCATGCGGGGCATGGGACATGGCGGCGCCCCCGCGCCATTCGATCCGGCCTTTGTCCCCGACGAAGCAGCCCTTACCCAGATCGTCAAGATAGCCCTCGTCTCGCCCTGGGCCTTCATCGGCTTCGAGAGCATCTCCCACGCCGCCGAGGAATTCGACTTCCATCCCAACAAGTCCTTCCGCATCCTCGTGGCGGCGGCCGCCACCGCGACCGTCCTCTACGCCTTCGTCACCCTGCTCTCGGCCTCGGCTTTTCCCGAACGCTACGGCTCCTGGCTCGAGTACATCCACAATCTGAATCGCATTGAAGGCATGGCGGGCCTGCCCGCCTTCTACGCCGCCAGGCACTACCTCGGCGCCCTCGGCGTCGGCCTCCTCATGCTGGCGCTTCTCGCGCTCGTCCTTTCAAGCCTCGTCGGCAACATCCTCGCCCTCAGCCGCCTCTTCTACGCCCTGGCCAGGGACGGCGTCCTGCCCGGGAGCTTTGCCGCGCTCAACCGGCACGGCGTCCCCGCTAGGGCCGTCATGCTCGTCGCCTGCGTCTCCCTCGCCGTGCCTTTCTTCGGCAGGACGGCCATAGGCTGGATCGTGGACGTGACGGTCCTCGGCGCCACCCTGGTCTACGCCATCGTCTCCGCCTGCGCGTGGAAGCAGGCTGACGTGCAGGGCGACGCGCTCGAGAAGCGGACAGGAATGGCCGGCGCTGCCGTCATGATCTGCTTTGCGGCAGAGCCGCTCGTCTCCAGCGTCTTCTCGGAAAGCACCATGGCGCCGGAGAGCTTCTTCCTCTTCGTCGCCTGGTCTGTCCTCGGCTTCCTCTTCTTCCGCGACGTCCTGCGCAGGGACAAGGCCGGCCTCTTCGGCCGCTCGGTCATCGTCTGGATAGCCATTCTCTCCCTCGTCCTCTTCGTCTCCCTGGTCTGGATGGACCAGTCGGTCATGGACGCCGCGCGGGAGGGCATAGCCGCCATGCAGGGCTTCTGCGCGCAGCACGGCATCGGCAGCGACGGCGGCCTCGGAGCCAGGCAGCTGGAGGCCTTCCGCAGCGCCAGCGGCCAGAGCCTCGCCCTGGTCGTCGTCATTTTCGGCGCTGCCCTCGGCGTGGTCCTCAACAACTACGCCGTCATGAGCCGCCGCGCCCTGGAGAGCGAGACGCGCCTCGGCCACATGGAGCGCAAGTACACCGTCGACCCCATGACAGGCGTCAGAAGCAAGCACAGCTTCTCGGACGCGGTGGAGGAGATCGACGGGCTCATCGCCAGGGGCGAGGCGGAGCCCTTCGCCGTCGCCGTCTGCGACGTCAACGGCCTCAAGCACGTCAACGACACCTACGGCCACAAGGCCGGCGACGAGTACATCAAGAGCGCCGCAAGCATGATCAGCCATATCTTCGTCCACAGCCCCGTGTACCGGAACGGCGGCGACGAGTTCGTCGTGCTTCTGAAGGGAGAGGACTACGGGCGGCGCCAGGAACTCATGCGGCTCCTCCACGACCTTTCCGCGGAGCACATCGGCAGAGGGGACGTCGTGGTCTCGGGCGGACTCTCAGACTTCGTCCCCGGCGAGGACAGGAACCTCCACGCCGTCTTCGAGCGCGCGGACAGCCTCATGTACCGGGAGAAGAAGCTGCTCAAGTCCATGGGTGCCATAACGCGCGACGACGCGCCGGCGTCCTGACTCCGGCGCGCCTGCTGAGCCGTCCCGCCGTCCTGTCGATGCACGCAAGCTCGCCGAGGGAGTCGGCGACGACGGGGGCCCGGCCAAGGACAAACGCAAGCTCATTCCTGGTCTTGCCATGGCAGGAATAGAAGTGTCCTAAGACGCAAAGTCCGCCTCGAGGGCCGTCTGCACTTCGCCGGCAGAGGCCGCGTCGATGCCGGACCCCCGGCTCCGCATGAGTTTCAGAAGGGGCCGAAAGGTGGTGGCCTTCATGGAATGGATAGCCCGAAGCCCGGAAGCGCGTCGCGCAAGGCTACAAAACTCTGCTCGACGGTCTGGCTGTCGTAGACGCAGTGGGGGCCTTTTTCCGGGGGCAGGGTGGCTTGAGGATGGCATGGCTTCTCGGAGACAGGACGGATGGCGCTGGCGGGGGCAGCCGACAGCACGGCCTGGGCGGGACCAAGACCTGTTCCCGTCCCGGCGGGGCATCCTCTTTTTCTGACCGGCGCCCGGAAGCGGTGCCCCTGCCGGCACCATCCTTGCCCTGTTTTCTTGGCTTGTTTCTAGGATGACGTGCCCTTGGAGTCCCTGCCAGCCGTCTAGCCCAATGAAGATTGCACCTCTCTCCCTCTTCTCCTCGCCATCGGCGGGGACGATGTGCCTCGTTCCCGTGGCGCAGTGAAGGAAGGGAAAGGCAGGGGGATGGGAGCCCTCGAGCTGGAGAGCTTCGACCAGCGGGTTGGAGCAGCGCGGAAACCCTGCCTGTTGCAGGATTGTCCAAGCGCGGAAGTGCGGAGAAGGCACGAGGCTCCCGCCCCGGGCCGTCCTTAATTCAGATGGCGCCTGTAGCCTATGCGGAGTCCAGACCAGTCGTCCGCCAGACACCGGCCTGAGCCTCCTTCGTCTGGCCGCTCTATGTCGCAGCCGCATCCTAGAGGGACGCTTCAAGCCGTTGCCGTCCAGCTGGGGCCAGCATCCTGACTCCCAAGGTTCCGGCTAGGGGCCCCGGCGCCAGTAGACGAGCATCCTGTCCTCCCTGCGATGGTCTGGCATCCAAGACCGGTGGCATCCTGCGGCGGCAGAAGGCAGGCTCCGCAGGCATGCCGGCCGTCGCGGAGTCCCGCCATTGCCCTTCCATCCATAGGGATGCATAGGAGCAATGAGGGAGCATGCACCTTTTCCGCATCTAGGTCTGTTCCGCAAAGTGCTGGACATGGCGGTGACAATGGAGCTAATGAAACCAAACTTAACCTGTGGCCCTTCCCGGGCTGGACAAGAGGCTCGTAGCAAGACGTCTCGGCAGCTCGGGTGCGAGGAGAGCATGCAGATGGAACACGAAAGCTTCGCCCGCAAGGCGGTGAAGCCGGAAGTCCTTATCGTTGACGACCAGGAGATAAACCGCGACATTCTTGAAGCGATAATCGGGGAAGAATTCACGCCCCTGCAGTGCGCAGACGGCGCCCAGGCGCTCGAGACGATCGCGGCGCGCAGGGACACCGTCTCCCTAGTGCTTCTGGACCTGCACATGCCCGGCCTCAGCGGCCAGGACGTGCTGCGCACCCTGAAAGAGGACCCCGAGCTGCGCAAGATCCCCGTCATCGTCATGACGGGCGAGCAGGACGCCGAGGTCGAGTGCCTGGAGCTCGGCGCAAGCGACTTCATCTCCAAGAGCAATCCCAACTCCAATGTCATCCTGGCCCGCATCCGCCGCACCGTGGAGCTCTACCAGGACAGGCAGATCATCGAGGACACGGAGCGCGACCCCGTCACCGGCCTCTACACGCGCGAGTACTTCTTCCGCTACGCCGAGCAGTTCGACATGCTCCACAAGGAGCTGGACATGGACGCGGCCCTCGTCGACGTGAACCATTTCCACATGATCAACGAGCGCTTCGGCAAAGCCTACGGCGACGAGATCCTCAGGCAGATAGGCGCCGGCCTCGGCGGGGTGGCCCAGGAGGCCGAGGGCCTCGCCTGCCGGCGCGGTTCGGACACCTTCCTGCTCTATATTCCCCACGGCACCGGCAACTGGAAGCTCGTGGAGCGCGTCTCCGCCTCGCTCATGGGCGACTCGGCGGGCACGCGCGTGCGCCTGCGCATGGGCATCTACGAATCCGTGGACAAGAGCGTAGACATGGAGCGGCGCTTCGACCGCGCCAAGATCGCGGCCGACACGGTGCGCAACAACTTCACGAGGAACGTTGCCTCCTACGATGCCGAGATGCACAGGAAGGCGCTCTACCATGACCAGCTCATCGAGAACTTCCCCCGCGCTATCTCCGAGCGGCAGTTCAAGGTCTACTACCAGCCCAAGTTCGACGTGACTCCCGAAATTCCGGTGCTCGCGGGCGCCGAGGCCTTGGTGCGCTGGCAGCATCCCACCCTCGGCCTGATCAGTCCCGGCGTCTTCATTCCCCTCTTCGAGGAGAACGGGCTCATACAGACCCTCGACCACTACGTCTGGCGCACGGCCGCCGCCCAGATCAAGAAATGGCGGAAGCGCTTCAACTTCACGGTGCCCGTGTCGGTGAACGCGTCGCGCATCGACATGTACGATCCCGACCTCGTTCCTACCCTGCTCTCTATTCTTGAGGAAAACGGGCTCGCTCCCAGCGATCTCAGGCTCGAGATCACCGAGTCTGCCTACACCCAGGACTCCAGGCAGATCATCGAGTCGGTCAGCAGGCTCAGGGAGCTGGGATTCAAGATCGAAATGGACGACTTCGGCACGGGCTATTCCTCGCTGAACATGATCTCCTCCCTGCCCATCGACGCCCTCAAGCTCGACATGCTGTTCATCCGTGGCGCCTTCAGCAAGGGCAAGGACACGCGCATGCTCGAGTTCATCATCGACATCGCCGACTACCTTTCCGTGCCGGTCATCGCCGAGGGCGTGGAGAGCGCGGAGCAGCTCAGCGCCCTCAGGGCCATGGGCTGCGACTACGTCCAGGGCTACTACTTCTCGAAGCCCGTTCCGGCCGACGAGTACGAGCGCTTCATCGAGGATCGCGCGGCCCAGGAGCCGGTCCCGCAACGCCAGAGCGCCCCGGCCCAGCAGTGCCGGGGCGGGGAGGACCTGTCCTACGCCAAGATCAGCTACGCCCTCTCCAGCGGGTTCGAGAGCGTCTACTACGTGGACGTCGACACTGGCGACTACGTGGTCTTCAACGAGGAAAGCAGACGCGAAGATCTGCAGATGCAGCGCGCCGGCAGCGACTTCTTTGCCGACGTGGAGGCGAACGTGCCCAAGCTGGTCTTCGGGCCCGACAGGGAGCGCGTGCTCCTCAACCTGCGCAGGGAGGCGCTCCTGAGCCAGCTCGTGGGCTCCCAGCCCTTCTCCATGACCTACCGCCTCGTGGTCGCAGGCAACCCCGTCTACTACTGCCTGAAGGTGGTCCGAGCCGATCAGGACGGCGGTCACCACATCGTCTGTGGCGTGTGCAGAGTGGACGACCACATCCGCCAGCCCAGGCCTGAAGAGGAGAACGTCCTCAACTTCAGCAGCCTCTCGAAGGCCCTCGCCAGGGACATGGAGAGCATCTACTACGTCGACCTGGAGACCGGAACCTACGCGGAGTTCGTGGCTAGCGACGGGTACCGCGATCTCAAGCTCGAGATCTCGGGCACCGACTTCTTCGGCGAAGTTCAGCGCAACATTCCGAAGGCGGTCTACGCCGGCGACCAAGAGCGCCTGGCCAGGGCCATCCAGCGCGCCCCCCTCGAGGCGGCCCTCGCCGAGTTCCCTGCCTTCTTCATCGACTACCGCGTGGTCAGCGGCGGCAAGCTTGTCCACTACCGCCTCAAGGCGGCCTACGCCGAACCCGGCAACCGCCGCCACGTCATCCTTGGCGTGTCCAACGTCCACGGACAGATTTCCGAAATCCAGCGGCGCGAGGCCGAGCTGGCCCGGGCCCTGCGCCTGGCCCAGGAGTTCGCCGGCCGCGACGCCCTCACCGGCGTCAAGACAAGGCGCGTCTTCGCGGCCGCCGAGGAGGAGTGGAACAGGCGCATGGCCGAAGGCGCCCCCGCCTTCGCCGTGGTGGTCTGCGGCGTGGACGGCCTCAAGGAGGTCAACGGCACCCTGGGGCGCCAGGCGGGCGACCAGCTCATCAAGGACGTAGCCGCCGCCGTCTGCACGACCTTCAAGCACAGCCCCGTTTACCGCACCGGAGGGCGCAAGTTCGCGACCGTGCTCAGCGGCCAGGACTACGAGGACCGCCTTGTCCTCATGCGCACCCTGCAGGAGAAGGCCGAAGCGCAGACCCGCGCCGGTGGCGTGGCCGTTGCCTGCGGCATGGCCGAGCTCTCGGCCGGCGACGAGTGCTTCGGAGCGCTCTTCGAGCGGGCCGGCAAGGCCATGCGCGACTGCAGGACTATGCCGAAGGGAATAGCCGTAGCCCCGGGCGGGGCAAGCTCATGACGGGCGACGCGCAGGGGCATGTCGGGGGGGTGGCAAGATACCTCTCCCAGCTGGACGTATGGGCCTACGCCTTCGGCCTCATCGTTGGCTGGGGCGCCTTCGTCATGCCCGGCACCACCTTCATCCCCCTGGCGGGACCTGCCGGCGCGGTTCTGGCCTTGGCCCTAGGCGCAGGCCTCATGCTCGTCGTGGCCGCGAACTACTCCTACCTCATGCGCCTGAGGCACGGCTTCGGCGGCGTCTACGCCTACACCAAGGAAGCCTTTGGCGACGACCATGCCTTCCTCTGCGCCTGGTTTTTGTGCCTCTCCTACATCTCCATCCTCTTCCTCAATGCAACGGCCCTCTACGTGGTGGCCAGACTGCTCATGGGCGGCGCCCTGCTCTCCACGCCAAGCTACGTGCTGGCCGGCAGGACGGTCTACCTCGGCGAGGTGGCCCTCTCCGTCGGGGCGCTCATCGTTTCGGGCGTGGCCTTCATCGTCCACAAGCCTGCCCTGCAGCGCGTCCACACCGTCCTCGCCGTCTGCCTGCTCGCCGGCGTGGCGGCGCTGGCACTGATCTGCCTGCCGCATCTAGACCTGTCGGCCGTCCTCCGGCCCGGCACCGATCCGTGCGGCACCCCTGCCGGCATCGCTACCCTGGTCGTGCTCAGTCCCTGGGCATACGTGGGCTTCGAGATAGTCTGCATGGACACGGCGCACTACCGCTTCCCTATGCGCAAGGCAGGCATCCTCATGAGCCTCGCCGTCCTTGCGGGCGCCGCCTGCTACATCATCCTGGCGCTGGCGTCCATCACGGCAGTGCCCGACCGCTTCGGCTCCTGGGAGGGGTACTTTGCCTCCCTCGACAGGCTCTCAGGCCTCGTGTCCGCGCCCATCTTCTGCGCCGCCCAGCGCTACTTCGGCACGGCTGGCCTGGTCTGCGCCACGATCACGGCCCTGGCGGGCATCCTGACCGGCGTGACGGGCGCCTACCGGGCAACCATCCGCATCCTTGCCACCATGGCCGAGGACAGGATCCTCTCCCAAAGATTTCTCAACACATCCTTCTGCATTGCCTTCGTCATGTGCATCGCGGTAGTGATCTGCTTCACTGGCTCCAACGCCCTGTCGTGGTTCGTCGAGGTCACCTCCTTCGGCGCTGTCGTGGGCTTCGGCTACGCCTCGGCCGCGGCCTGGCGCCTGGCCAGGCAGGAGGGCCACCGCATGATCCAGATCACCGGTGCCGTCGGCACCATCGCCGCGGCCGTCTTCTTCCTGGTGCAGATCATTCCCCAGCTCACGGCCTTCAATACCATGAAGGCTGCGGCCTTCATGACCTTGGCACTGTGGTGCCTGCTCGGCTTTGCCTTCTACTGGCGGACAATGAACAATGCCGAGCCCAGGCTGCGCCGAGGCTCCGGCCACGCCAGCGCGACCCTCTTCTCAATCATGCTCTACAGCCTCTTGATGTGGTACGTCTTCAGCCTCGTCGAAGCTGAGGAGAGCTTCGCCAAGCACCAGACCATACTGGGATCGAGCGTTGTCCTCGTCGCTCTTGCAGGCGCTGGCTTCGCACTCATGCTCTGCGTCCAGCGCAGCTACCGCCGGCTGAACGACAGGCTGGAGCGCGACAAGATCCGGGCCGAGGAGAGCAACCGGGCCAAGAACCAGTTCCTCTTCAGCGTCTCCCACGACATTCGCACGCCCCTCAATGCCATCATCGGCTGCACCCACCTGGCTAGGCAGGAGCCCGCCACGCCCCGGCTGCAGGACTATCTCCGTCAGATCGGCGTCTCGGGCGCGCACCTGCTCTCGCTCGTGGACACCATGCTTGAGTTGGGACAGCTCGAGAGCGGCAAGCTTCACCTGCGCAACGCTGAAGGCAATATCTGTGAAACCTTCCAGGAGGCCGCAGACATGATGCGCGGACAGATCGAAGCCAAAGGCATAGACTTCCGCGTGCAGCAGAACGTTCAGCACTGCGAGTGCATCTTCGACAGCCAGCGACTGCTGCGCGTCCTGCTCAGCCTCCTCAGCAACGCGGCCAAGTTCACGCCCAAGGACGGCCATATCCGCTACGTTCTGGAGCAGCGCGACCGTCTCGGCGATGGCTCCAGGCGATACAAGATTACCGTCAGCGACAGCGGCATCGGCATGTCCAGGGAGTTCGCGGACAAGGCATTCACCTCTTTCTCGCGGGAGCGCAGCTCCACGGAGAGCGGGCTGGTGGGAAGCGGCCTCGGGCTTGCCATCACCAAGCGCATCGTCGACGCCATGAACGGCACCATCGGGATCGAGACAGCGCCCGGCAAGGGTTGCACCTTCACCATTCTCCTCGAGTTCCCGGCCGTCGTCCGCATCGCGCGCGTCAAGCCCAGGGAGGAGGACGCGCCCCCGCCCTTTGCCGGCAAGCGCCTGCTTCTCGTCGACGACATAGAGATCAACCGCGAGATTGCCCAGGTCCTGCTTGAAAACATCGGCTTCACTGTCGACTGCGCCGAAGACGGCGCAGAGGCCGTGGAAAAGGTCAAGGCCTCAGACGGCGCCTACGACTGCATCGTCATGGACATCCAGATGCCTGTCATGGACGGCTACGAAGCCACCCGGGCCATCAGGTCCCTGCCCGATCCGCGCCTCTCCTCCGTCCCCGTAGCAGCCCTGACCGCCAACTCCCTCGACGAGGACGTGCAGACCGCCATGAACGCCGGCATGGATGCCCATATCGCCAAGCCGCTGGATCCGGACGTGCTCGTTGCAACGCTGGGCAAGATCCTCAACGTGGTGCCTGTGGCCTGACGCTCATGGCCTGTCGGCAACGAAGAAAGATTCGACCTCGGCCTGCACGGTCCTGGAAAAGCGCTTCCATCTCGTGCTCGTCGCGACGGCGCACGCCAGCATCTTTCGCCGGGAGGGGTGGGATTCCCTTGTCGATTCTTCCTGCTTCGCTGCCTTCTGCGCCCTGCCTTGCGTGCTGTCCACCGGGCTAGATTCCCGGAATGTTTCGTATCGCAGTCAATGCAAAAACAGCTGTCAAACTAACTGGGCATGCTTCTGACGCACAT
>JAEEPQ010000085.1 GCA_016284885.1 Desulfovibrio sp. | reverse complement strand
TCGAGAATGCGCTCCCGCCCAGCCAGGGCCGAGACCAGCATGATCAGCGAGGACTTGGGCAGGTGAAAGTTGGTGACGAGCCCGTCCACGACGCGGAACTCCTTTCCGGGATAGAGGAAGATGTCCGTGAAGCCCTTCCAGGCCTGGAGCCGCCCGCAGGCGGTCCGGCAGCCCTCCAGAGCCCGCACCGAGGTGGTGCCCACGGCGACGACCGGACGGCCTTCGCGCCTTGCTCCGTTCACGGCCTCCGCCGTCTCCTCCGGCACCTCCGCGAGTTCCGCGTGCATGCCGTGGTCAAGGATGTTTTCGCAGCGCACGGGACTGAAGGTGCCGTAGCCCACGTAGAGGGTGACCTCCTTCCAGCCGAAGCCCCGCTCGAGGAGCCTTGCGCGCAGATCCTCCGTGAAGTGGAGCCCCGCCGTGGGGGCCGCCACGGAGCCGGTCTTCTCAGGCCTGGCGTAGACCGTCTGGTAGCGGTCGAGGTCGGCCTCGACGGGCAGGCGCCTGATGTAGGGCGGAAGCGGCACGCTGCCTGCTCTGGCGTAGCACGCGGCCAGGTCCCCCTCCCAGGAAAGCTCGACGTCCCAGTGGCCAAACTCGCCCTGCCGGACAAGCTTTACGGCAATGGAGGCGCCGAAGGAAAGCTCTTCGCCCGGCTTCAGCCTGCCGCCTGCGCGCAGAAGGCCGCCTGCAGCAGCCGTACGGCGTCCGGGACCTTGGCCTCCTGCTTCCACGACCACGGGCAGGGGCGTCAGCAACAGGAACTCCACCTTGCCGCCCGTGGCGCGCAAGCCCCGCAGGCGGGCCGGCAGCACCCGCGAGTTGTTGGCGACAAGCAGGGCGCCTTCGGGAAGCAGATCGCCCAGCTCGGCGAACATGCGGTGCTCTATGCCGAGTCCGCCCGTCCGGTTCATGACCATGAGCCTCGAGGCGCCACGACGTTCGGGGGGAACCTGCGCGATGCGCTCTTCGGGGAGCTCGTAGTCGTAGCTTTCCAGCAGCAAGTCCTTGGGATCCGGCATCCTTTTCGTCCTTTGTCTCCCGCAGGCAGAAGGCTCCGCGGGCTTGGGTGGGGCAAGCGAAGGGCAAGGTACAGCCGGGACTTGGCGGGCGTCAAGGCGGGGTCCCAGCGGGCCTTGCCTCGCCCAAGGCGACAAGGTATCAAGAAATCCCGACTCTCCCTGCCACCCTGCCAAGGACCGGTGCCACCATGTCCCGCCCCGCCCTCAGCCTCCTGCTCGCCAGCACGCTCCTGCTGCCTGCAGGATGCGCCTTCTTCGACCCGCTGACCGGCCGCTCGGCAGCCGGCGGCGCCCCCGCCGTGCAGAGCGTCCTGCTCGGCATCCCCCTGCCCGCCGGCATGGAGTACTACCCCTCCCACAGCGCCGTGTCGGGCGACGAAGGCGTCGAGGTCCTGCGGGGATCAGCCGCGCCGGCCACCTGCGCCATGGCCGTGGCCCAGGCCATGCTGGACCAGGGCTGGCACGTGCGCCTCAGCAAGACCATGGGCTCCCGCGCCTGGTACCTCTTCGAGCGCGACGCCAGCTTTGCCGTCGTGCACGTACGGATCCAGACCCCTCCCGGCATGACCCTCGTCGAAATCGCCAAGGGCAGGGCCCTTCCCGACGGCGCGACCTTTGCCATGCCGCGGCCCCCGGCACAGGGCGCCGGACAGCCTGCAGCATCCCGGCCCCAGACAGAGCCGGCCTACTCCAGCCAGCCCCTGAACGAGGGCGCCAGCCAGATTCAGGGACGCGACATCTAGGACAAAGCACATGACCGACCTCATTTCCGCGCTACGTCTGCTTACGCGCCTCAAGAGCAAAAGCGTCCACCTGGGCGTCACCGGCTCCGTGGCCTGCTACAAGGCCATCGAGCTCATGCGCGCCCTCCTCCACGCCGGCATGCGCGTCTCGGCGACCCTGACGCCGGCTGCCAGGGAATTCGTCACGCCCCTGCTCTTCGAGTCGCTGGGGGCCTTCCCCGTCTACTCGGATCTCTTCAGGGACGGCGACGTCTTTGCGCACCTCGAGCCCGGCCAGAACGCCGACGCCTTCTTCGTCGTGCCGGCTTCGGCCAACACCCTGGCCAAGATGGCGCAGGGCCTCGCCATGGACATGCTCTCCGCGCAGTACGTAGCCTTCGACGGCCCCGTCCTCGCCGCGCCCTCGATGAACGTGCGCATGTGGAACCACCCGGCCACCCAGAGCAGCGTCAAGACGCTCAGGAACCGGGGCGTCGCCATCATCGAGCCCGACTCGGGCAGCCTTGCCTGCGGCTCGACCGGCAAGGGCCGGCTCGCCTCCCTGCAGCACCTCTTCCTCCACGCCCTGCGGGCCGTCGCCCCCAGCGACATGCAGGGCCAGCGCGTCATGGTGACCCTCGGTCCCACCCGCGAACCCTGGGACGGCGTGCGCTTCTGGTCCAATCCCTCCAGCGGTCTCATGGGATCCTGCCTTGCCCTGGCAAGCTGGATCCGGGGCGCCAAGGTCACGGCCGTGACCGGTCCCGGGGTGCCGGAGGAGCTTTTGCCCTCCGATCTCCCGGACCTTGTCCGCATCAACGCCTTCACGGCCCAGGACATGTTCGAGAAAGCCTCCAGCGTCTGGCCCGAGAGCACCCTCGGCATGTTCTGCGCAGCCGTGGCCGACTTCTCACCCGTGCCCTTCGGCGACAAGAAGTTCAAGAAGGCCGACCACCAGGACGGCTTCTCCGTGCAGTTCACGGCCAACAGGGACATTCTGGCCACCCTTGCCGGCGAGCGGCAGGGCGGCCAGAAAACCCTCGGCTTTGCCGCCGAGACGGCTGGCTCCATGGACGAGCTGCTGGCCCTGGCCAAGCTCAAGCGCGAGCGCAAGGGCGCGGACATCATCGCGGCCAACTGCGTCAACCAGCCAGGCTCCGGCTTCGCCGCGCCCACCAACAGCATGGCCGTTGCCTGCGCCGACGGGCGCGGGGAAATCTGGCCCACCCTCAGCAAGGCCGACGTGGCCTGGGATCTGTGCACATGGCTTTTGCAAGCGTAGGCCCGCTGGGCGCTCTCCTTGGTCGCATGGGCCTGAGCTACATCCTCCAGCCCGAGGAAGTGGCCGCGCCCTTCTCGCTGTGCGCCCTGCCCGGCGCTTCCGGCACCAGGTTCCAGAGCGCCCCCCAGGCCGGACGGCCGCGACAGGCGCAGAACCAGCCGTCCTCCTGGCAGGCGCGGCCTTGCGCTCAGGCCCGCCCCGCGTGGCGCGAGCGACAGCAACAGGCAAGGCCGGCAGTTCGGCAGCAGCAAGCCGTCCCGCAACGGCCGGCATGCCAGCCTCCCCAGCAGACCCAGCAGGCGCAACAGATCCAGGAACGGCCTGCGGCCTGGCGGCTGGGCGGACAGGATCACAGGCAGCGCACGGTGGCACCCCCCATCCCCTTCACCCGCACAGCCCCCGAAACCTGGCCCGGCCCCTGGCAGAACCTGCACGCCCGCATGAAGACGGCCTGGCTGTGCTGGACCTACTGGGAACTTGGCGAAGACCTCTGCGGCACGGCAGATCCCGGACGACGCCAGGTGCTTGGCCAGCTCATCTCCTCCCTCCGCCGTCCTGCCGGCACAAGCACCTTCTGGCCACCCGCCCTTCCTGCCGAGGAAGGCACAGGACAGAGCGGCCTTGTTCCCAGCCGCGACCTCTTCTGGTCCGGCGTGCGGGAACTCGGCGTGCGCATGATCGTGGCTATGGGCTTTCGGGCGAGCATTGCCATCGGCCTGCCCCAGGAGGAGGTGCGACCCCTGCACTGGGAAATACGCAACGGCGTCATCGTCTGCACGACCTGGGACTTTTTCCGCATTGCCGAGCAGCCTTCAAGGCTTGGCGACATCGTGACTTTTCTCAACACCACCATCCGCCAGCTGCGCCTCTAGGAGCGACGTCCTTCCCCTGCGCAGGAAGGCGCAGTCCTGAACTGGTGGAAGGCACGGTGCAGAGGGCAGTACACCTTTCAGCGCGTCCGGCAGACCTGCGTCCTGCCGCGGGGCAGGCGGACAGGCGCAACAAGCCGTCCCCGGCATCCTGCGGCGCGCTTCGGCAGGGATAGGCACAGGCCGCCAGCTCCGTCACGGCCCGGCAGGCAGCATTCGCCCCTCCTGGCAGGAACCGGAGCGAAAGCCGCTATACATTGCGCCGTCCATGCCTATAGTATGCGCAGGAGCGGAGCGTGAAAGCCCGCATTCTGCAACGCTCAGCCAAAGGAGTACGCCATGGCACGTCTGCGCAGCCTGAAAACCCAGCTCAAGACCTGGCTGGAAAGTCCCGAATGGCGCCAGCACCTTCCCGAAATCGCCGAAGGCGGCATGGCCAGCGCCGGTCCGCTCATGGCCTTCCTCATGTTCGAGCCCGTGATGCGCCTGCGCTCCGCCGTGGCGCTCGGCACCCTCGCGGCCAGCCTCTATCCCGAGCATCCCGAGCAGGCCAAGGACGTCATGCGCCGGCTTATGTGGCGCATGTCCGAGGAGAGCGGCAACATAGGCTGGGGCGTACCTGAGGCCTACGCGGAAATCCTCGTCCAGTGCGACGCCATGACGAAGCCCTTCTGCGGCATGCTCCTCACCACGATCATCGATCTCGGCCGCGACGACAACTTCTGCGACAACGACGTCCTGCGCCGCTCCTGCTTCTTTGCCATAGGCCGCTTCCTGCAGGCCAAGCCCGAGTTCGGGGCGTCCATACGCCAGTACCTGCGCAAGGCCGTGGCCGAGGACAAGGATCCCTTCTGCCGAGGCTATGCCGCCTGGGCGCTCGGCAAGCTGCCCAGCGACCTCAACGACGCCTTCGCCCTGCGCAGGCTGGCGGAAGAGGGCTGTCCGGAGATGTGCTTCATCACGGACGGCGACCGCAACTGGCAGTGCACCGTGTCCGAGATAGCCGAGCTGGCCCTGGCCGGCAAGGGGCCCGAAGACGAGCCGGCACGCTAGGGACCAGGCAGAATTCCCCCAGGCAGAATTCCCCTCAGATCCCCCTGCGGCCTTGGCCCCATCGGGGACACCCTTCTGCGCCCCGCCTACACGGCCGCGTGCAGAAGCAGGTTGTCCCTGTGGATGACTTCGGGATAGTGGGCATCGCCCAAGACTGCCGCCACCTCGAAGCGCTTGAGGCCCTTGATGCGGTCCAGCTCCTGGGAACTGTAGTTGGAGAGGCCGACGCCTATGCTCTCGCCGGCGTGCACGACGCTGACGAGCGCGCCCTTGGGGAAGGGGCCTGAGACCTTCGTGACGCCACCGGGCAGGAGGCTTCCGCCCTTGTTCGCCAGCGCATCGGTCGCGCCTGCGTCGATCTCGATTTCGCCCTGCGGAGCCTGCTTGTAGGCTATCCAGAACTTGCGCGCCGGAATGGCGTGTTCCAGGGGAGCGACCCAGGTGCCGAGATTGGGGCCGTCGGGGTCGAGGGCGCGGACGAGAATGTCCGGTTCGCGACCGGGCAGGATGAAGGTGGGAACGCCCCGCTGGGCAACCCGGCGGGCGGCCAGCAGCTTGGAGTACATGCCACCCGTGCCGACGGTGGTCTTGCCGCCGCAGAGCTTGCCCAGGTTGAGGGCGAAGACGTCCTCAATGCAGGGAAGCACCGTCGCATCGGGGTTGACGTCCGGGCTCACCCCGAAGACGCCGGGCGCCGAGGTGACGCTCACGTAGAGATCGGCCCCGACCAGGTTCACGAGCAGACTCGCCAGGGTATCGTTGTCGCCGAACTTGAGTTCGGCGATGGAAACGGTGTCGTTCTCGTTGACCACAGGCACGACGCCCCACTGCAGAAGCTCGCCGAAGGTGTTCTTGGCGTTGAGCAGGCGCTCCCTGGCCTTGAAGTCGTCGCGGGTCAGGAGCACCTGGGCGGTGTGCAGGCCCTGCCGGCGAAAAGCCGCGTCCCAGCAGTGCATGACCTTGGCCTGGCCGACAGCGGCGGCCGCCTGCTTGGCTGCCATGCCACTGGTCTCCTGGTCTATGCCCGCCTCCTTGAGCACGCTCCTGCCTGCGGCCACGGCGGCCGAGGTGACGAGCACCACCGTGCGGCGTCCGCCGTCCGGCAGGCACGAGAGGGCGCCCATCTGGGCCGCCAGGGAGTCCATGACGCCGCGGTCCAGCCCGTCGGGACCGGCGATGACCGCACTTCCCACCTTGAACACGATGCAGCGCGCCTCGGCGAGGATGCGCCGCTTTGCTTCCTTCCAGTCTGCCATAGATGCCGCCTTGCGCCGCCAGCTCGGGCGCTACTCCGTTTCGTGGGTGTAGATGACTTCGATTTCGGGGAATTCCTCGGTCTCGGACGTCTCCCCGGCCTCCCTGGTGCGGACGAGCGGAGCGTGCGGCTCCGTGCGGTCTCGTCGCTGCCACAGGGCTTCCATGAGCTCGTCCACGCCCGTTCCCTCCTTGGCGGAGATGAAGAAGACGCGTCTGCC
This sequence comes from Desulfovibrio sp., assembly GCA_016284885.1. Taxonomy (GTDB): domain Bacteria; phylum Desulfobacterota; class Desulfovibrionia; order Desulfovibrionales; family Desulfovibrionaceae; genus Desulfovibrio. The sequence continues at coordinate 3,922 of JAEEPQ010000085.1, read as the reverse complement.
GTCCTCCTGGGCCCTTCGCTTGAGCGCCTCGAGCTTCTCTTCGGAGACGAGGTCGATCTTGTTGACCACCTCGACCTGGTCATGGGCGGCAAGCTCTGGATCAAAGGATTCGAGCTCGTCGTTGATGAGCCTGAAGCCCGCCCAGGGATCGTTCTCGTCCATGTCCTCGATGCTGAGGATGTGGATGAGGAAGCGCGTGCGCTCGACGTGCTTGAGGAAGCGGATGCCGAGACCCGTGCCCTGGCTCGCTCCCTCGATGAGGCCGGGGATGTCGGCAACCACAAGGCGCCGGCCGGGGTCGTCGGCATCGATCATGACGCCGAGGTTGGGCACGAGGGTCGTGAAGGGATAGGGGGCGATCTTGGGCCTGGCCGCCGAGACGCGGGAGAGGAAGGTGGACTTGCCGGCGTTGGGCAGGCCGAGCAGGCCTGCGTCGGCAAGGATCTTGAGCTCCAGTCGCAGGGTGGCCTCCTCGCCGGGTTCGCCGGGCTGGGCGAAGCGCGGAGCGCGCATGGTGGAGCTCTTGAAGTGGATGTTGCCAAGTCCGCCACGGCCGCCCTTGGCGACCACGACCTCCTGATCGGGCTCGCTCAGGTCCGTGAGCAGGCGCTCGCCGTCGCCGGTGACCAGATAGACCATGGTGCCCACAGGCAGGTGGAGCACCATGTTCTCGCCCTTGCGGCCGTACATCTGGCGCCCCATGCCGGGCTGGCCGTTCTTGGCGCCGTAGTGCCGCTTGAGGCGGAAGTCGTAGAGCGTGAGCAGCCTGCCGTCGGCGCGCAGGATGACGGAACCGCCGTCGCCACCGTCGCCGCCGTCCGGCCCGCCCTTGGGAATGAACTTCTCCCTGCGGAAGTGGACGCTGCCTGCGCCGCCGTCGCCGGCCTTCACCGTGATGCGCGCTTCGTCAACAAAACGCATGTTGCCCTCCCTTGGAGCCGTCTCCCGGAAGTGCAGCGCGGGAGAGGAAAGCGAGAAAAAAAGGGAAGAAGCCTTGCGACCCCTTCCCTCGGAAAAACAGCGTCAGCCTGTCTGCTTACTCAGCGGCGACCGCGTCCACGTGGACCCTGGTCATCTGGCGGCGCTTGCGGGTGTAGCGCTCGTAGCGGACCTTGCCGGGCTGGAGGGCAAAGAGGGTGTAGTCCCTGCCCATGCCGACGCCCTCGCCGGGGTAGATGACGGTGCCGAGCTGGCGGACGATGATGTTGCCGGCAATGACGTGCTGGCCGCCGAAGACTTTCACGCCTCGGCGCTGGCCGTTGGAGTCGCGACCGTTGCGGGACGAACCGCCTGCCTTTTTATGTGCCATGATATCCTCCTACAATGCGCACCCGGAGGGGCGCCTAGGCGTTGATGCTTTTGATCTTGAGCTCAGTCAGATCCTGACGATGGCCGCGGAGCTTGCGGGAATCGTTGCGGCGCCAGCGCTTGAAGACGATGACTTTCTTGCCGCGGGTCTGGTTGAGAACTTCAGCAGTGACAGTGGCGTTCGCCACGTCGGCGCCGACCTTGACGCCGTTGCCGCCGAGCATGAGGACTTTGTCGAGGGTCACTTCGGCGCCAGCCTCGGCGGAGAGCTTCTCCACGAGAATTTTGGAGCCTTCTTCCACGCAGTACTGCTTACCGCCGGTCTTGATGATTGCGTACATGAACATGTACCTCCAAAAAGAGAGAGGATTTAATTGCCCCGGATTAAACGCCAGGCCGAGCCCAGCTGGATTCCGCAGGCACCTTCAGCTTAGGAGGAAGACGTCTGGATCAATCAGCCTGTCCAGCGCCTTCAAAAATCCATGCCGTCCGAGGCGGACCCTGAGGGCGCTTCGCCGTCTGGCACGAAAATTCTTGGTGCATAAGCCTGTGATGCACAACCCGCTATCTCTAGACCATTTCCTCCTCTTTGGCAAAGCGTTTTTTTCATCTTCCCCGATTTTTCTCTGTCCGGCGCTAGGGACCCAAGGTTTGAGAAAGCCGGCCCCTCCTGCTAGAACAGGTCTGCGAGAACAAAGTCTGCTGGATCAGCCTTGCCCCAGGGTCAGCCGGATTCTGGCAAGGACAGGCTTGGAGGAGGACTCCGATGGAGACATGCCGCGAACTGGCCATAGCTTCGTTGAGCTCCGACGGCAGGGGCATAGCGGCCCGCGCCCCGGACGAGCCCGTCACCTTTGTTGCCGGCGCCCTGCCCGGCGAGACGGTGCTTGTCCAGATCATGGCCGACAGGAAGCGCTTCCGGGAGGCCCGGGCGATCGAGATCCTTTCCCAGGCTCCGGATGCGGCCGAGCCCTGCTGCCCCCACGCGACCGAATGCGGCGGCTGTCCGCTCATGCGCATGGCCTACCCGGCCCAGCTGACCTGGAAGCGCCGCATCGTCCAGGACGCCTTTGTCCGCATAGGCCATCTCGAAGGCGTCCAAGCCGCCCCCGTCCTTCCCTCGCCCCTTACTGACGGCTTCCGCAACAAGATGGAGCTCGCCTTCGGCCTCGACGCCGAAGGGCGCCTGTGCCTTGGCATGCGCCGGCGCTCAGGCCACGACATCATCGCAACGCCCCAGTGCCGGCTCATGGACGCGCAGGCCCGGGCCCTGGCCTGCGCCGTCGAGGCGGCCTGCGCCAGAGAGCGCCTTAGCGTCTACGAGCCGGATACGGCAGAAGCCTCCCCCGCCTGCGGGTCTGGCCCCTGCGACCGACGAGGCAGGGGCGGCAGAGGAGGCCAGCAGGGATCACGGGAGCAGGGCAAGGGCTTCCTGCGCTTCTGCCAGATCCGCAGCGGCATCGTGCCTGACGAAGCCTGCACGGGCTTTGCCATGCCTGGCCAGGGCCAGCACGCCTACTGGATCCTCCTTGTTACCAGCAGGGGCGCCGATGCCGAGACGGCGACCCTCAGGCGCATTGCCCGCGAACTGCTCGATGCCTTCCCCGCCCTGCACGCCGTGATCCACGAGGAGCGCAAGGCTTGCGACTTCCTGCGCCAGGGCGACAGGCGAAGCTTTGCCCTGTGCCGCCAGGGGGAAATCCCTGAGGCCGCGCGCCTGCTGGCGCCTCTCGGCGAGCGGCGCTACCTCATCGACTGTGCAGGCTTCTTCCAAGTCAACACCCGCTCTGCCGAAAAGCTCGCGGAGCTGGCAGGCCAGGGCCTTGTCTCCGGCAACCTCCTCGACCTCTACTGCGGCGCCGGCGCGCCCGGCCTCTCGCTGGTCAGCGGGGGCCGAGTGACGGGCGTCGAGTACGCCGCCAGCTCCGTGGCCTCGGCCCGCCTCAATGCCGAGCGCATGGGCATTCCCGCCAGATTTCTGGCAGGCGACGTCACCAGGCTCCTTCCCCGCGCCCTCCGCGAAGCCAAGGCACGCCAGGCGCTCTGCGATCCCCCCAGGGCCGGTCTGACCCTTCCCGTCGCCTCCGCCCTGCTCGACTCCGATCTCGAGCGCATCGTCTACATCTCGTGCAACCCGGCGACCCTCGCCAGAGACCTGCAGAAGCTTGCCGAAGGTTTCGACATCGTCCAGGCGACGCCCGTGGATCTCTTTCCGCACACGCCGCATGTCGAAACTGTCGTCCACCTGCAGCGCGCAGGCACGCCGTCCGCGACACGGTAGAACTGATGCGACAAACGGAAGCTCAAGGAACTCTGGATCACAGCCATGCAGCAGATCGACACTTTCTACGCAAAGGCTACAGCCTTTTGCCAATTTCTTGCTTAGACCACCACCTCAGAATCGTGCGCAGAATCCCTGATAGTATTCAGCATGGAACTCTATCTTGCTGGCCTACAACTTCAGAATATGAAGCATTACACAGGAAATCCTGTCAAAAATGTACCTTATCTTCATATCAATGCTGATGAAAGCCTATTCCCATATTACTGGTAGATTTTTGATACTTGGGAATAAATCGCTATTGTTTGTGACCATCTCATCGATGACCTAGAT
>JAEEPQ010000006.1 GCA_016284885.1 Desulfovibrio sp. | reverse complement strand
AGGCGCGATGGGTGTGCTGGAGATCCACCCAGTGCTTGAGAGCGCCGAAGTAGTGGACAAGGTGGAGGGGACCGGTGGGACGCATGCCCGAACAGGTGCGGATTTCATTGTTCATGGGAAAAATCCTTCAATGGTAGTTAGATGCCGAAGAGGCTCAGCACGAGCTTGTAGCTTCCCTGCAGAAGCGGAACGAGAATCTTGTCCAGCAGGCCCGCGACGATCAGGACCAGCAGGACGAGAAAGCCCCAGCGCTGCCAGGCGAGATAGGAGAAGGCCGCGCGGGCAGGCAGAAAATAAGCCAGCACCTTGCTGCCGTCCAGAGGCGGGACGGGGAGCATGTTGAGAATGGCGAGGCAGAGGTTGATGCTCACGCCCGCGGAGAGCGTGGAGGCCAGAAAGACCTCCGTAGGCGAGGCGCTGTAGAGAACGCCCGGATTGAGGACGAGGAAGAGCTTGAGGAGCCCCGCAAAGAGGAAGGCCAGGACGACGTTGGTGCCGGGGCCGGCCAGGGAGCAGAGCAGCATCCCCTTCCTGGGATCCCTGAAGCAGCGCATGTTCACGGGCACGGGCTTGGCCCAGCCGAAGACGAAGGCGCCGGAGAGGCTTGTGAGCAAGAAGCACAAAAGGCCCATGGGGTCGATGTGCGGCAGGGGGTTGAGGGTGATGCGCCCCGCGAGCTTGGCCGTGGGGTCGCCCATTTTGAGGGCTGCCCAGCCGTGGCCCACTTCGTGGAGGATGATGCCGAGGAAGGCGGGGATGAAGACGATGGCGAAGTGGCGCACCGACTCGGCGAAGCCGGCGCCGCTGAAGAGATCGAGCATGGCGTGCGTTCTGCTCCTTTAGGCGTCGCGTTCGAAGGCGACGCGGATGTCCTGGGGCTTGCCGAAGTAGACCCAGCTGGTGACGAGCACGTCCGGCCCCTGCAGAGCCGTCTCGTAGGCGTTGGAGGCGTTGATGCCGCCGGCCGCGAGCACGAGGGTGCCGGGAGAGGTCTGGCGGATGAGCCTGCAGGCTTCGGCAAGGTCGCTGAGGGAGAACTTGTCGAGCTGGATGGCGTCGAGGCCAATGTCGGCAAGGCGGGAAGCCTCCTCCAGCGTGGACGCTTCGGCAACGAGGCGCTTTTCGGGGGCCTTGGCCCGCATCAGAGGCAGACGCTCCCTGAGGGCCGTGATCTTGTCTTCGCCGTCCAGAAAGAGCGTGTGCCTGTCGAAGACGAGGACGCTTTCGGAGAGCCCTGCCCTGTGCACCGAGGCGCCGCCGTCCGTGGCTGCGGCCAGGCACATGCGCTTGGCGCCCGGAAAGTTCTTGCGCGTCACGGCAACGGCAATGTTCGGCCGTGCCTTGCGGGCATTGGCGACAAGCTCCTCCGTGCGGGTGGCGATGCCGGTCATGTATTCGAGCACGTTCTGGGCTATCTTCCAGGCGCTGTGGAGCCCGGAGGCCCTGCCCGAGGCCTGGAGCAGGCAGGGACAGCCTTCGGCCAGGGCGCCGTCTTCCAGCAGCTCCTCGCAGGCAAGGCCTGCCTTGCGCAGGATTTTGGCAGCCAAGGCGATCCCCGAAACGGTGCAGCGGGGAGCTCGGGGATAGAAGCTCATGCGGCCGGATAGCCCGCCTATGCCGAGGGCGTCGGTGGTGAGGTCGCCGTAGGGGCAGTCCTCGAGGAGGAGGCTCTCGGCGAAGGCATCGGAAAAGTGGAAGGACATGGGGTTTTCCTGAAGGCGGTTTGGGCCTCAGCCTGCCGAAACGACGCGCTGGATGTCGATGGTCTGGCCGGGATGGATGGGCAGGTCTTCGGTCAGCAGCCGCCCGTCCCGGATGACGAGGGCCGTCTCCTCCATGATGCCAAGGGTCTGGAGGAGCTGGCGGACGTTCTTCGGCCGCTTGACGGTACTGACGCTGCCTTGGGGGATGAAGCGGACGGTGACGGTCTGCTCGGCGCGGGGCGTGGAGGGTATCTCGTCGTGCATGGCGTGGCCTTTGCCGCACGCAGGCGGCGGTAGGGATGTCCTGTTTTTGTCGTTGCGCTGGGGGCTTCCGGGACGGCTCTCCCCCGCCCTGCCCCCGCCTGGCCTATTCCTCTTCGTAGCCGGCATCTTCCGGCAGTTCCTTTCTGGCCGCGCAGTCCCTGGCCAGCTCGTCGCAGCGCTCGTTCTCCGCATGGCCAGCGTGGCCGCGCAGCCACTTGAAGGTGACCTTGTGGGTCTTGAGCAGAGGCACGAGCCGCATCCAGAGATCCACGTTCTTGACGGGCTTCTTGTCGCTCTTGATCCAGGCATGCCGGATCCAGCTGGCAAGCCAGCCCTTCTGGACGGCGTTGCACAGGTACTGCGAATCGGAATGGAGGGTGACCTCGCAGGGCTCCGTCAGGAGGTCCAGAGCGTTGACGGCCGCCAGGATCTCCATGCGGTTGTTGGTGGTGTGGGAGAAGCCGCCGCAGATCTCCTTGCGGGCCTTGGAGCCCTTCAATGTAAGGATGGCGGACCACCCGCCGGCGCCGGGATTGCCGAGGCAGGAGCCGTCTGTGTAGATGATGACGTGTTTCAAGCGTATTCCTTGGGAAATGGGGCCTTTGCGGGCGGATGGGGAAAGGGAAGCATACCCTAAAGCTGGACGGGTCGCCAGCAATGGAAGAGAACGAACTCAGGAGGGTTCTTGACGGGTCGAAGCATGTATCGCAACAAATCCCAGGTTCCAGGGCGCATGCCGAACGCAAGGGCGCGCGCCGGAAGCTTTCCGGCGCGCGCCCTGCAAGATGCGCTTGTGCCTGCTGCCGGCGGGCTAGTAGCGGTAGTTGTCGGGCTTGTAGGGGCCTTCAACCGTGATGCCGAGGTAGTCGGCCTGCTCCTGGGTGAGCCTGGTGAGCTTGGCGCCGATGCGGCCAAGGTGCAGGCGGGCCACTTCCTCGTCCAGATCCTTGGGCAGGGTGTAGACCTTCTTCTCGAGGGTCTTGTCCTGCCAGAGGCGCAGCTGGGCCAAAGTCTGATTGGTGAAGCTGTTGGACATGACGAAGCTGGCGTGGCCCGTGGCGCAGCCCAGATTCACGAGGCGACCTTCGGCGAGCACGATGATGGAGCGGCCGGAGAGCAGCTTCCACTTGTCCACCTGGGGCTTGATGTTGGTCCTCACGCAGCCTGCGGTGGAGGTGAGGTAGGACATCTCGATTTCGCTGTCGAAGTGGCCGATGTTGCAGACGATGGCTTCGTCCTTCATCTGCTCCATGTGCTTGCCGGTGATGACGTGCACGTTGCCGGTGCAGGTGACGTAGATGTCGGCGATGGGCAGGGCGTCTTCCATGGTGCAGACTTCGAAGCCCTCCATGGCGGCCTGCAGGGCGCAGATGGGATCGATTTCGGAGACCAGCACGCGGGCGCCGAAGCCGCGCATGGACTGGGCGCAGCCCTTGCCCACGTCGCCGTAGCCGCAGACCATGACGACCTTGCCGGCGATCATGATGTCGGTGGCGCGCTTGATGCCGTCGGCCAGGGACTCGCGGCAGCCGTAGAGGTTGTCGAACTTGGACTTGGTGACCGAGTCGTTGACGTTGATGGCCGGGAAGAGGAGCTTGCCCTGGGCGGCGAGCTGGTAGAGGCGGTGCACGCCGGTGGTGGTCTCTTCGGAAACGCCCTTCACATGGGCGGCGATCTCGTGCCAGTGGCGGGGATCCTTCTCGTAGCGGGCCTTGAGGCGAGCCATGATTACGGCTTCCTCCTCGCAGGAGGCCGGCTGGTCGAAGAGGGAGGGATCCTCCTCGCAGGCGTAGCCCTTGTGGATGAGCAGGGTCGCGTCGCCGCCGTCGTCGACGATGAGGTCGGGGCCCTTGCCGTCGGGCCAGGTCTGCGCCATCTCAGTGCACCACCAGTAGTCTTCCAGCGACTCGCCCTTCCAGGCGAAGACCTTGGCGAGACCGTCGGCGGCAATGGCCGCGGCCGCATGGTCCTGCGTGGAGAAGATGTTGCATGAGGCCCAGCGTATGTCGGCGCCAAGTTCGTAGAGGGTCTTGATGAGCATGGCCGTCTGGATGGTCATGTGCAGGGAGCCCGTGATGCGCACGCCCTTGAGGGGCTTTTCCGGACCGTACTTCTTGATGCATTCCATGAGGCCCGGCATTTCGCGTTCGGAGAGCTGCATTTCCTTGCGTCCGAAATCGGCCTGTTCAATGTCCTTCACCAGATAGTCCAGCGACAGATCAAGATCTTTAACCATTGTGCGATTCCTTGCGAGTGCGTGTTAGAGGGAAGAAGTTGTTGGCGGAGAGAGTGTGAGGCGGGAAGAGCCCGGATCCACATAGGAGGTGACCAGAAGCAGCGTGAGGCCCCGGCCGACCTTCTGCTTGCGGATGTGCGTGCGGTTGAAGCCCGCTTCGCGCAGGAAGATGGCCAGCTTGCTTTCCTCGAAGCCGAGCCAGCGGTCGCCGAAGCGGGTTCGCATGGTCTCGTCGTCGTGGCGCAGAAAGTCCGAGATGAAGAGCCTGCCCTGGCCGTTCAGGATGCGTCTTGCCTCGGCAAGCGCTGGGCTGAGCTCCTCCAGATGGTGGAGCACCAGGTTGATGGAGGCGAAGTCCGCCTCCTGGTCGCGCAGGGGCAGATGGTCGAGACCGCCGAGGCGTAGGGAAATCTTCTGCTCTGCGCCGGGAATGTCAGAGAAGCGCTTGCGGCAGATGTCGAGCATGGCCTGTGAGCCGTCGACGCCGACGACGCCCTCAGCACGGGACAGCATGCGCACCAGCACCGTTCCCGTGCCGCAGCCGAGATCCACGGCGAGCCGGCAGCGTTCCGGCATGACGTCGCACACGGTCTGCGGCAGGTCAAAGCCCTCGAGCACCTCTTTGCTGAGGTTGTCCCAGTCTTCGGCCACGCTGTTGAAGAACTGCCGGGTCTTGGCGTTCTTCTCCTCCAGCAGGCGGTTGCAGTGCACCGTGTCTTCCGGCCCTTGGGGGATGTCCTCGAGATAGGGGGCGACGGCCCTGAGAAAGTCCTTCTGCTCCCCGTCGGCGTTGGCGTGGTAGAAGACCCACAGGCCGTCGCGGCGATTGGTCAGAAGCCCTGCATCAGAGAGCACGCGCAGGTGCCGGGAGATGCGGGACTGGCCCATCTTGAGCACCTTCACCAGTTCGTTGACGGAGAGTTCGTGCTTGATCAGGAGCCGGAGCAGGCGGATTCGCGTTGCATCGGCGAGGGCTTTGAAAAGGGTGACGGTCACGGGGGCCTCCTAGGGAAGCTATTCATCAACATAGCTTGATACAATATATTCGGATATTTTTATAAAGTCAATACATGACGGAAAAACGGCCAGTTAAGGGCTCTACCCTTGGCATTCCAAATGCTTTGTCCGAGCTGCCGGTCGGGGCGGGGCCGGTCAAAGGAGTGGACGGGGCGGTCGCCTTGAGGATAGGCTTCCTGTCGGAGGCAGAGGCATGGCGCAGACGCAGGAAGAGGCAAATGCGGCGCTCAAGGAGCGCTTGAAGAAGCGCAGCCTGTCCGTCGAACGCGCGGACAGCGGCTTGGCGCGTCTGCTGGACGCGCTGGCCGGCGGCGATGCCATGCGCCGGGAGTTCTGCGAACTGTGGCGCAACTGGAAGCTCGTCATGGGCGGCGACATCGCCCTTCTGGCCGTGCCCCTCGGCCACAGGGATAAGCGCCTGCTCGTGGGCGCCGAGGACGGCATGGCCATGACCGAACTCGGCTTCCTGCGCGAGGAGATAGTGGCAAGGGCCAACGCCTTCTTTGAAAAGCCCTGGCTCGAGGAGTGCCAGATCATGGCCCTCCAGGGCAGAAAGGGCCTCGACAGGCCCCCGGAGGCGGATGAAGAGCCGGCCCCGCCTGCGCCCAGGCCCGCAGAGCGTCCCACAGGCCGGTGGCTTGCAGAGATGGATCCTGATTCGCCGGTGGCGCGCTGCTACCGGTCCTTTGCCGGCCTTGATGGCCAAGATAGCTAGGATGGCAGGAATGCGCAGGACGGCCAGCGCTGCGGGGAAAGTTCCGGCGCTTCAGGCGGCGAAGCCTCTCAGGACGGTTCAGACAGTCCGAACGTCGGAAAATGACAAAGGCGCATCCGGCAAGAGGCCGGAAGCGCCGTGAAAATACGCAGGCGTAATTCGGGTGCTGCGGGTGGCTAGGCGTTGACTGCGCCGAGCATCTCGTCGACGGCAGGCTCGATCTCTTCCTTGAGCCCGCAGAGGCTACGCAGGGCAACCTTGAGCATCTCAGCGGTCAGGCTGATCTGGAATGAACCGTTCCAGATGGTGTAGAGGCCGTTGTCGAAGGAGAGGCGGTAGGCCTTGCGGGACTTCTCGGCGCCGGAGCGGACAATGTAGTAGACCTGGTCGCTGGTGTCCGTGACATAGAGCTTCTGGCGGGTCTGGATGCCGAACTCCTCGTCGTACCAGGAGCATTCGGAGAAAATCCGTCCCTTGAAGACGAAGTCTTCGCAACCGTCGACCTTCAGGCATATCTCAGCCAGGTTCCTGTCCTGTCCTTCCATGTCGCCTCCCCCGTGAAGCTTAATAGATGAATGGGTTGGTGGATAGCAGAGGGCCGAAGCGCCTGTCAACGGGCCAGGCACTGGAAATCCCTTGCACTAGCGGTCTAACTGCCGGAAAACAGCAGGGAAACAAAAGATTTAAGGAATTTTTGCCACGTAATTTCCGTTGTGGCACAGCCTTGGTACAAATTTTTTGCCTGCACTGCGGGGCGTGGCGCGCCTACGGTTCCGGCTTGTCGTCCCCGTCTTCAGAGACATTGTGCAGAAGGCTTGGCGGGAAGCGGTTGACGGCATAGGTCAATGCAAGCACGTAGAGCGTGGCGAAGAGGCTTACGGCGATGTCCAGAGGGTGCTCCGCCGAGAAGGAGAGGCGCATGAGGAGCGTTCCCATGACGAAGCCGGAGTTGCGGAAGACGGCGTGGAAGGATGGCATGAACTGCTGGGCCAGGAGGACGACGGCGATGTCGGAGAAGATGAGCGCCGTGTAGATGGTCTGGAAGAAATGCAGGTCATGCCGTCCCTCTGCATCCTCCCAGAGCTCCATGCCGGCGGCCACGGCAAAGAAGGCGAGCAGCACGAGCGCCAGCAGCTTCTTGCAGGCAATGTAGTGGGGCGTCTGCTCGCTGAGGGCCGCGGACTTCCGCATGTCTGCCATGCGGCAGTAGATACCGAGGGCGACGAAGATGCAGAGTGCCGTCGCCGTTGTTGCGCAGATGTAGGCGAGGCTAGGGGAACCGCTGACGGGCTCGGACAGGTGGGTCAGCTCCTTGAAGGCGTTGCGCAGGTGGATGAGCGCCAGAATCTCGAGCTGCTTGCCCATGGACTGCGCGAAGGAGTTCGGTATGGTCAGGATGAGCTCCAGAATCTCCATGGCGAGGATAAGGGTGAAGGCCAGCTGCACGGCAGCGAAGTGGCTTGTGGGCGTGAACCGCGCCAGGCCCTCCGGAACCAGCCCCCGCAGGCGGCATTCGACGGTGGCCAGCGCCAGCAGGTAGGTCCACAGGAAGACCTTGGCGATGCGCTTCTGCGAGGAGGTGCTTTCGAAAAGGCCTTCTATGGCGTCGAAGAGCCGTGCGGCTAGGGACAGGATGTTGGCAGTCATGGGCTGGGTGCTTCCTTTGGGCGTATTCGGCCGAAAATGCAGGCAGAACTGGCTCTTGCCATGCGTGGCGCTTGGACGTATCTTGCTTTTTTAAAAAATCTCTAGTCAAGCTCGCTTGCGAGGGGAGGATTGTTCCATGCCGCAGAAGGGCCCCCACATCTCCATATCGCCCGACTTCGTCGTCAACCGTATCCTGCGCATCAACATCGACGACTTCGAGGGCTGGCCCGAATCCGTGAGGCAGCTTGCCATCTCCATTGCCGAGGAGCTTTTCCTTGCGGCCTACAACCCCTTTGTCAATGCGGACACGGTGCGCTCGAGCGTGCAGGAGCGCTACGAGCGCGAGTCCATTTCGCTGGCCCATTACTACGCCACCGTGATCAGCGAAGGCATCACGATGTTCTGGTCGGCCCACGAAGCCGAGCTTGAGTTCCGTAGCCACCTTATCGAAGAGCTGCGCAAGATCCTACCCCTTGAGGGCATTCTTTCCGATCCCGCCTCCCTCGTGGCCGCCGAGACCGACGCCACGGATCTGCGCATGGAGCTTCCCCTGGCCGTGGTCGAGCCCGATACCGCAGAGCAGGTGGCGGCCCTCGTTAGGCTCGCCAACGACCTCAAGTTCGCCCTCATTCCCCGCGGCGGCGGTTCCGGCATGACCGGCGGCGCCGTGCCCGCCCGCAAGCGGACGGTCATCGTCAGCATGACCCGCATGTCCTTCATCAAGAGCATCGATCTCGAGACCATGACCGTCGTCTGCCAGGCCGGCTGCATTACCAACAACGTCATTCAGGCCGTTGCCAAGGCAGGCGCCCTCTTCTCCGTGGATCCCGCCTCCAAGCAGGCCTCCTCCATCGGCGGCAACGTCTCAGAGAATGCCGGCGGTCCCATGGCCTTCGAGTACGGCACCACCATCGACAACCTGCTTTGGTGGCGCATGGTGACGCCCACGGGCGAGATCATCTCCGTCGAGCGCGAGAACCATCCGCGCCACAAGATCCTTCCCGACGAGACCGCCGTCTTCGCCGTCAAGGACATCTCCGGGGGCGTGCGCAGCATCGTCCACCTCAAGGGCAACGAGATCCGCCTGCCCGGCCTTGGCAAGGACGTCACCAACAAGGCCCTCGGGGGCCTGCCCGGCGTCCAGAAAGAGGGCACCGACGGCATCATCACCGAGGTCTGCTTCACCATCCATCCCAAGCCCAAATTCAGCCGCGTCATGGCCCTGGAGTTTTTCGGTCGCAGCATGCGTCCCGCGGCCGTCGTGGTCCGCGAACTCGTGGCCCTGCGCAACAAGATCCGCGAGGAGGGCGACTACGCTCGCATCTCGGCCCTCGAGGAGTTCAACGCCAAGTACGTCCAGGCCATCGACTACCAGACCAAGAGCACCCAGTACGAGGGACAGCCCATCTCGGTCATCATCGTCCAGGTGGACGGCGACGATCCCTATCTGCTCGACAAGTGCGTCAACGACATCGTGGACGTGGTCGACAGGCAGGAGTTCGTCGACATCGCCGTGGCCAGGGACGAGGCCGAGGGCGAGCGCTTCTGGGAGGACCGCCATCGCCTCTCCCTCATCGCCAAGCGCACCTCGGGCTTCAAGATCAACGAGGACGTCGTCATCCCCATCACGCGCATCCCCGACTTCGCCCAGTTCCTCGAGCAGGTGAACCTCGAGTGCACGGCCCACGCCTACCGCAGGGCCATGCAGGAGATAGGCGCCCTCTACGGCTTCCCCATGGAGGACAAGAGCTTCAACAAGGAGTTTACCTACGTCTCCAAGGCTGCCCTCGGCGGGGTGCTGTGCACGGACGTGTCCGACACCGAGCTGCTCCAGCGCTGCCGGGACTTCTTCGTCCAGCTTCGTGGCAAGTATCCCAAGCTCGCCCGCAAGATCGACAAGATCGAGGCCCGCATGGAGGCTTCCCGCCTAGTCGTGGCCAGCCACATGCACGCCGGCGACGGCAACTGCCACGTCAACATCCCGGTCAACTCCAACGATGCCGACATGCTCCGCCACTGCGAGGAAGTCGTCGAGCGCATTATGACCAAGTGCCAGGAGATGGGTGGCGTCGTCTCCGGCGAGCACGGCATCGGCATCACCAAGATCCACTTCCTCAGCCAGAAGCGCATGGACGAGTTCAAGGAGTTTAAGGAGCATGTGGATCCGCGCGAAGTCATGAATCCGGCCAAGCTCGTCACCCACGACCTTCCCGTGCGACCCTACACCTTCTCCTTCAACCGTCTCATCCAGGACATTTCCGAGTCGGGCCTTCCCGACAAGGACAAGCTCATCAGCATCCTGACTTCCGTGCAGACCTGCACGCGTTGCGGCAAGTGCAAGTCCGTCTGCCCCATGGCCAGCCCCGAGCGCTCCCTGCAGTTCCATCCGCGCAACAAGAACATGGCCTACGGCATGCTCGTCGAGGCCATCTACTACGCGCAGATCAACAACGGGCGCATCGACGAGGAGATACTCCGCGAGCTGCGTCGCCAGGTAGAGCACTGCACGGCATGCGGCCGCTGCATGTCCCAGTGCCCCATGAAGATCCCTTCGGGCGAGGTCGCCCTCACCCTGCGCGCCATGCTCGGCCACGAGGACGCCGGCGGCCACCCGCTCAAGGAGAAGGTGCTCGACTGGGTCGTCAAGGACGTTTCCCAGCGCGTGCCCAAGCTGGCCAAGCTGGCCTCCGTGGGCCAGAAGATGGGCAACCGCTTCCTGCACTTCGTGCCCGAGTCCTGGCGCAGGCGCCTGGAGTCGCCGGCCTTCTCCGGACCCGGCCCCGCCATGGGCTACACCAACCTCTACGAGTCCCTCAAGGTCCAGCGCGGCAACGTCTTCGCCCCCGCCGAATTCAAGGAGGGCATGGATGCCGTCCTCTACTTCCCGGGCTGCGGCGGCGCCCTCTTCTACGACCGCATCGGCCTCTCGACGGTCATGCTCCTGCTCAAGGCAGGCTACGCCGTGGCCGTTCCGCCGAGCCACCTGTGCTGCGGCTATCCCCTCCTCGCCGCCGGCATGGATACCGAGTACGAGGACAACATGGCAAGGGACCGCCAGTACCTGGCATCCATGCTCCGCAGCCTTGCCCAGAAGGGCTTCGCCTGCAGGCATGTCGTGACCAGCTGCCCTACCTGCCTCGACAGCCTCGAGCGCTTCGGGCTGAACGAGGAGTTCCCAGACCTGAAGATCGTTGATGCCGTCCAGCTCGCCCTGCCTAGCCTAGAGCAGCGCGTGCCGGCGGAAGAGCGCAAGACCCTGCCTGCCGGCACCAGCCTCTTCTACCACGGCTCCTGCCATTGCCCGTGGGCCGGCGTGCACCGCGTCAAGGGCCACCAGATGCTCATGAAGGCGGTCAACGCCTTCAGCGGCGCCGAGCTAGTCCTCTCGCCCGGCTGCTGCGGCGAGTCCGGCATGGGCGCCATCACCTCTCCCGAGATCTACAACCGCCTGCGCGAACGCAAGATCAAGCGGCTCAAGGCCGCCATGGGCGAGGCCTACGACGGCGTCTTCCTCGTGTCCTGCCCCTCCTGCAAGATCGGCATCGCCCGTTGCCTCATCAACCTCAAGCGCAGGAACCACGTCGTGCACGTGGCCGAATTCCTTGCCGGCGTCATCGACGGCGAGGACAGGAGGCAGAGCTTCAGGCGCAGGGTCCAGGAAGCCCGGGGCGAGGTCCGCGTCGTCCAGCTGGGCGCGCCTGCCTCTGCGCCGGCCAAGCCGGCGGCCAAGTCTGTTGACAAGGGCTCGAAGCCTGCCCTATAGCCATAAAGACCTTGAAGAAGCTGCTGAAGTATGGCTTCTGACGGCGTCTTCAGGGCCGACAGCCCAAGTTGCCAAGCAACATACCCTGCCTGGGCGCGGCGGGTATAAGTCCTACATGGAGGCTGTGACTCCCCTGCGCAAGGAGGGGGGTGCAGAGCGACTATTATGACGAAAGCAGAACTCGTGGAAAAGATTAAGGTTAAGGCTGGGCTTGAGAGCAAGCTGCAGGCGGAGAAGCTTCTCGCCGCGTGCGTCGATTCGCTCCAGGAAACTCTTTCCGGCGGAGAGTCCGTTGTGCTGACGGGCTTCGGCACCTTCAAGGTCGCAGAGCGTGCGGCTAGGAAAGTCCGCAATCCCCGCACGCAGGAAGAATTCACCGTGCCTGCTTCCATGGTCGTTAAATTCGTGCCTGGCAAGCAGCTCAAAGAAGCCCTGCAGTCGAAATAAGATGAAGTAGAAGACTGTGGCGCGCCAAGTTTTTATACGGAAGGATGGCAGAGTGGTTTAATGCGGCGGTCTTGAAAACCGTTGAGGGTGCAAGCCCTCCAGGGGTTCAAATCCCTTTCCTTCCGCCAATGTTTATTCTACATAGTTTCGAAAAGCCCGTAGCGCCATTGAGCAAAGCGGGCTTTTCTGTTGTAAAAACTCTTCAGTGATCGATGTCAAAAGAAAGTGAGATCTGCTTTTTAGTTCTCTGCCTATGAATAAGGAAGGTAGAGGTTATGGATAAAATCACGTTATATCATGGCACGTCTGAAAAAATAGTATCTCCTACATTTGTCCAAGGAAATGACAGACATGATTATGGAAGAGGTTTTTACCTTACAGAGGATATTGAACTAGCAAAAGAATGGGCTGTATGTCGACCAAACGAGAGAAATGGCTGGGTACATACATATGAATTGGCAATTAATGGCTTAAATATTTGTAAATTTCAAAAAGAAAAAGCTATAGTATGGCTAGCAGAACTGATGAAACACAGGGATGCTTCTGACTCAAAAAGATATAAGATGCTAGCAAAAAAATTTATAGAAAAATATGGCATAGACACTAGTTGTTGTGATGTCATTCGAGGCTGGCGCGCTAATGCTTCATATTTTTATATTGCAAAGGAATTTGTTAGAGATAATGTTGACATAGATATATTAGAAGATTTTGTTATCACTAGGTGGATTAGGAATTCAGTATTGTATAAAATCAAAACTTGCATACGAGAAATTATTTGAAATTAAAGAGAAATTATATTGTGTAAACTACGACGAATTCAATAAACGATATAATAAAAGAGATATAGATGCGCGAAAAAAAATGAAAGAATTAATTAATTCAGACAAAAACAAAGTAGAAAAAGTTTTCAGCACGCTTGTTTAAGGATTATTATATGTATGCATATCCAAAAGAATATCTTGAAGATGTAGTTGAAAATCATGGTAAATTATTTGATTTCGTAGCTCAATCTTTTAAAGACAAAGATACAAAAGACTTTATAAACACCTATATGTCAAGCAAAACACGAAAAAGTATTGACAATGCAATGTCGTATGTATGCACAATGGACAAATATGATTTATGGACGTATTTTTGTAAGACTGAAAACTATATACTGAAAACAGGGAAAGCTATAGAAGGATTTGTGCCTGATTGGATAGGTGAATTTTATGCGTATTATCAGTGGTTTTATAATATTCCAAGCGCCATAGTTGTAAATAGAATTTCTGTAGATTTTTTAACAGGAGCATATCATGGACTTCATGATTTAGATATTGATCTTGCTGTAATGAAAGTCGGTGCAATACGATGAATATTATATGTTTCCATAATCCAGATGAGATAAATGGATATCTTAGTAATTGGTTTCCTTCAAATTTTATGATCAATAATTGTGTATTTACATCTATTGAGCAATATATGATGTATAAGAAGGCAGAATGTTTTAAAGATGCAAATATTGTATCTAAAATAATGAATACTAACGATGTAAGCCAAATAAAAAAGCTTGGTCGTCAGGTTGATGGGTATAATGATACCATCTGGAATGGTATGCGACAGCTTGTTGTTTATGATGGATTATTTGCAAAGTTTACACAAAATAAAGAAATGAAAAATATGCTTCTTCAAACAGAAGGTTCAGTTCTTGCAGAATGTGCTGTGAAAGATCAGATATGGGGTATTGGATTATCTATGAAAAATCCTGATCGCCTTGATATGAGTAAATGGAAAGGTAAAAACCTTCTTGGATTTGCTCTTATGATGGTTAGATCAAAAATACTCAACATAGAAATATAACTAACAATTAGAAATAATATTCGTTGCATAATTGGCATCCGCTCGACGGTCCTGTAGGCGAGCGACTCGATGTCGCAGCCGTCCGACTTGAGCATGCCGTGGAACTCCTCCACGATCCACCGCAGATGGTAGCGCCGGACAACCCTGGAGGCATCCTCGTGCGTCTCCACGGGAAGCGTGCTCAAAAGGTGCCACCTGATCATCTCCTCCCCCTTCGGCGGATCGACCTCCATGGCGGTCACGCATGTGATCTCGAGGGGATCGGCCCCGGCCATTTCAGGGGGCGGGGCGATCCTGACGTGGCGGAAGACGATCTCCAGATCGGCCTTCCTTGCCTTCCGTCCCCTGCTCAGGATCTTTCCGGCTCCGTTCCGGCGCTCGGTCTTGGCGCAGAGGTCCACGGCGACGGTCCTTCCGCGGGGCTGCTTCGCCATGAGGTTGAAGAGGGTGTGCCTTTCGCCGGGCAGCCTTCTGTCCGACCTGGCTCTTGCAATCAGCCCGCAGTGCTCCATGGCGGCGACCTTGTACATGAGCAGCGCGCTGTCCGCGCCCCGGTCGCCGACAATGATCTGGATCGTGCCCGGCATATGCCGGCCCGCCTCCTCCGCGCTCTCCGCATGCTTGATCCAAATGTACGACTCCCTCTTTTCGGCAGGGAGCTGGGGTCGCTTCCGCCTTCTGTCGCGACGGACGGGCATGGGCCGGGACCAGAAGCTGGCCTTCAGTATGCCGAGGAAGCTGGCGTCGGGGATCCCGCCGTCCGTCCATTCGACGCCGACGGCTATGGAGCCGTGCTCCTTGAATCCGAGCGTGACTGAGCCCGGGCGGCTGCTTCCTATCGGCCCCAGCTCCTCCGTCCCCGTCTTTCCGGACGTGCTGACGTCCATCCCGTCCTGCACGACGAGCACTTCCCTGAAGCCCATCATGCGCCTCAGGGTGCATTCGCGGTGCCCGCCCAGCATGGACTCCGCGCTGACCTTTTCATGGGGGGACTCGATGAACCTGTACCAGCCCTTTATGCCGGCGGCGTCCGTGCCCATCGCCGCGCCGGCGGAGAAACGGGGGGATTTCGCGAAGTGCCCGACGCTGTAGACAAGGCGGGCGTTCCTGTAGCGGTGGCCGAGGTCGCAGCCATCGCACTCCTGCTCTGCCCAGGTCTCGCCTGCCAGGCCTTCATAGCGGCCGAGGGGTCCCTTCCGCGCCCACGGGGGAACCGACCTGTCCACCGGCTCGGGAAGTCCCAGGCGCCTGCGGAAGTCGGGAACGAGCGGATAAACGTACAGCGTCTTCGCGCCCGCGTCCGCCTTTCTCTCCCTGTCGCACCAGCCCCGTCCGGCCGTCCGGCCGATTTCTATCCAGTTGGACGCCTTGTAGGTCGTTCCGGCAAAATCGGCGGGATCGACGAACGTCTCCACCAGAAATATCTCGAAACCGTAGACGGCCGGCCAGTCCCTCCTCACGGCGGCGAGCAGCATGCTGACGACCTTGGAGGGAAGGTTGCGGCACCGGTGGGCCTTCTCCCTGATGAGAAGTCGGTTCATCGTGGCGAGGACGTTGTCGAGGGAGTCCCTCCGCTCACTGTCGCTCCACCCGAGCCACTTTAGTGCCTCTGCCGGGGGCCGAACCGTGGCAGGAGGGCCGACCAGACGAGGAAGATGCCGAAGAGCAGAAGGGCGTTTCCGGCGGAGCTGGGCCATGCCGGTCCGTAGATGCGCCCCATGGGCGAATGGCAGAGGCTGACGCCCATCAGGCCTGATTGGCACGGCAAAGCAGAGAAAGCGCAGGAAGAAGGCTTTCCGAAACAGGGTGCAGAAGAGCTGGTCTAGTTGCTGCGTGCAGGCCGAGGTCACCTCTTCCAGCGCATCGGCGTTCTTCTCCTTGAACTCCAGCGTGCGGAGCATGATTGCCCATGCAGCCTGCTCCTCAGGACGCAGCGACTCCAGCTTCGCTTTGGCGGAAGGCTGGAGGCGGACGGCTCTGAAGCCCTCCTCGGCGCTGCCTGAGAGCCTGCACCAGCCCTTGCGGTGCAGCGGAGGAAAAGGGCGACAAGACTGCTGCTGTGGGGCTGGCAGTCGTTGGCCAGATACTGCCTCTGGGCCGGCGAGAGGCCTGGGGGCTGGCCCTGGCCGGCTAAGCGCTTCGGC
This sequence comes from Desulfovibrio sp., assembly GCA_016284885.1. Classification (GTDB taxonomy): domain Bacteria; phylum Desulfobacterota; class Desulfovibrionia; order Desulfovibrionales; family Desulfovibrionaceae; genus Desulfovibrio. The sequence goes on along the minus strand of JAEEPQ010000006.1, from coordinate 26,317 downwards.
AGGCGCGGCGGGGCGAAGAGCGGCGCGGCGGGGACTTTCTTGGGAGCGCGTCCCCAGCGCCACCACAGAGAGAGGCTGAGGAGGATGGAGAGGAGGCAGTCGCCGGCGCACAGGCCCGTGAACATGGTGTCTCCTTCCGCCTGTAGAGCGCAGGCTCGGGGACTGTCCCCTTGGGGAAGGCGGCGCCGACGGAGAAGTGCTGGCCGTGCATGACGCGAGTCTTGGCCGTGAAGACGAAGCAGGTTCTTCCGTCGCGTTCGGTTTTGGCGAAGTCCACCGGCGAGTCCGTCGAGCCGGCATAGCCGAGATAGGCCTTCCCGTGGGACAGCGGCGCCCCCTCGGCCGGCACGAGGGTGCAGGTGGAGGCGAGCACCCCGCGCTCCCAGCCGGAGCCGGTGACGTTCCAGAAGATGCGGTCTTCGTCCTGTCCGAAGCCTATCATGCCCGTCATTTCGTAGACGAGCCTGAAGGAGTGCATGCCGGGGGCAAGCCAAGCCTCCTTGTCCTGCAGGTAGACGGTGACGTTCTGGCTGCCGAAGTGGGCCTTCACGTCGTCTGTCCGGCAGGGCATGCCGTCGATGGAAGCCTCGAGGACGTGCAGGAAGGGGGCTTCCGCCATGCGGGCGGGGAATCTGGAGGACACGGGCAGGGTGCGGAAGATGCCGAGGTTGCGGTTGCCCTGCGGGATCTTCACCTGGAGGAGTTTCGTGACCATGACGGCGTTTTTCCGCTCAAGCTCGAGGGTGACGTCCATGGAATGAACCTGGACAGGCTTGTTGTCGCCTGGCGGCTGTCGTCTTTGGCGTGCCAGAGGCCTGCCAGGGCGACAATGAGCACAACGAGAGCGAAGGATGTGATTTTGCACATGGGGACATTCCTTGTGCCCTTCCGTCATAGCCTGCCGGCGGAGGGGGGTGCAATGCGGGCTGGGCAGACCTTCCCGGCAGGGGCGCCGGCATCCTGTCCCCCGCCAGCTGTGTCGCAATCTTTGTGTTGTTGCTGGCATTTTGCATGTCTGTCGTCAGACGCGGGCCAGATCGGGAACATCTGTCAGAATATCTCGCAACTTTCCGGAATAATTTATTTTTTTTGTATACGCGCCGTGCGCGTGGGAAGGGGATGCGCCGTGCGGGGAGAGCTGAAGCGCGCCTGCTGGCCAGCAAATGGTATTGACGGAGAAAGGTCTGCCCGCCTACGTTATGCATTCCCTTATGCTCTGCCCAGCCCTTGCGGCAAAGCTTTTTTTTCCCTCAGGCAGTTCTGCACCCCGGGTCCCCGGCGTCCCTGCCCCCATCACAAGGAGTTCCCCATGCTGCATGCAGCCAAGCTTTCCTTCATGGCCTGCGTTTTCGCCCTCGCCTGTGCGCTGGCCACCCCGGCTTCCCAGAGCCAGGCCGCCGACGTGACGCTGCGCTTTGCCAACTTTCCCCCTGCCAGCACCTTCCCCTGCGTGTCCATGGACCACTGGGTCGCCGAGGTGGAGAAGCTGACGCAAGGCAAGGTCAAGGTGGACACCTTCCCCGCCGGCACCCTCGTCGATGCGCGCTCCATGGTGCGTGGCGTCATGCGCGGACAGACGGACATCGGCTGCATCAGCATGGCCTACTTTCCCGGCATGTTCCCGCTCATGTCGGCCTTCGAGCTGCCGCTGGGCTTCGAGTCCGCCGAGAAGGCCAGCGTGCTGCTCCTTCAGGCCATCCTGAAGTTCCAGCCCAAGGAGCTGGAAAAGCTCAAGGTCCTGACGGCCTACACCTGCCCGCCCGCCCAGGTCTTCTCCCGCAAGCCCGTCGAGAATCTCGAGGCCGTCAAGGGACTGCGCCTGCGCGCCGCCGGCATCCTTGCCGACGAGGTCTCCCTGCTCGGCGGAACTCCCGTTTCCATGCCCCAGTCCGAGGCCCCCGACGCCATCCAGCGCGGTGCCGTGGACGGCGTCTTCACCTCCCTCGACGTCGTCAAGGACCTCAACTACGCCGAGCCCTGTCGCTTCGGCCTGCTCGTCAACATGTCCGTGTATCCCTTCATCGTCATCATGAACAAGAAGTCCTGGGAAGCCCTGCCCGAGGACGTAAAGAAGGTCTTCGACGACCTCGCCATGCCCACGGCCCAGTGGACAGGCGCCTACGTCGACGCCCACGGTCAGGACGCCCTGAAGTGGGGCAAGGAGAAGTACGGCATCGACTACAGGCCCCTGCCTGCGGAAGAGCGCGCCAAGGCGCTGGAGACCGTGTCGCCCCTGGTGTCCAAGTGGGAGGCGGAGATGAAGGCCAAGAATCTTCCTGCCGCTGAAATGTTGCAGTTCATCCGCGCCGGCCTGTAGCCTGCTGATCGAGCAAAGGGTTTTTCCATGGAAGATGCGAAGACGGCGATCGCCGGCTCCTACGCCTGCCGCGTCCTGCGGAGCGTCGAGCGCTGGACGGTCCGCCTCCTTGCCGTTCCCTCGGCCTTTGCCATAGCCGCGCTTTTTGCGCTGGTCTGCTTCAACGTGGGGGGCCGGGCTCTCGGCATCCCCGTCAGGGGCGCCGTGGAGAGCTCGGGTGTACTCTGCGGGGCGGGCGCAGCGCTCGCCCTCGGCTATGCCCATCTCCAGCACGCCCATATCGAAGGCGGCGTGGCGGCTGCCAGGCTTCCCGCCCTGCTGCGCGCCCTGCTGAACGGCCTGAGCCTGCTTGCAACCAGCGCCTTTTTCGGTGCAGCGGCCTACGAGCTCTGGGATCTAGCCATGTTCGCCTTCGAGAGCGGAGAGACCGTGGACGGCATAGGCGAGTGGTACCCCTGGTTCCTTGCGGCCACGTCCCTCGGCTTCGCCGGGGAGGCCTGCGTCATGGGCTGCGCCTTCCTGCGCGCCGTCCTGTCGGGCGGAAAGGAGTAGCCTGTGGAAGGACTGCTTTCTCCAGCCGGCCTTGCGGGGTTAAGCTTCTGCCTGCTCCTTCTGGGCGTGCTCTGGCTCAGAATGCCCATCGCCGTGCTCCTGGCGCTCCTCGGCATAGGCGGAACGGCCCTGCTCAGCGGCACGGAAGCGGCCCGTTCGCTGCTTTCGACGGAGCTGTGGAGCTCCTTTTCCTCCTACGGCATGACAGTCGTGCCCCTCTTCATTTTCATGGGGCAGGTCTGCTTCTATTCTGGACTCAATGCCCGTCTCTACAAATCGCTCAACATTCTGGCAGGCCATGTGCCAGGCGGGCTCTCCGTCGCCACCCTGCTTGCCTGCGGCGGCTTTTCCGCCATCTGCGGCTCCAACACCGCCACGGCTGCGACCATGGCGGGCGTCGCCCTGCCCGAGATGCGCCGCTACGGCTACCAGGGGGCCTTTGCGGCCGGCACCGTCGCTGTCGGCGCCACCCTTGGCGTCGTCATCCCCCCGAGCGTCGTGCTCATCGTCATCAGCCTCCAGACCGGGCTTTCCGTCTCTCGGCTCTTTCTGGCCTCGGTCGTGCCGGGCATCCTGCTCCTGGCCTTCTTCGTGGCCTGCGCGCAGGCAGTCGCCATCCTCAAGCCCAGCCTTGCCCAGCGCCGGCCCAAGGCGCCCCTCGGCGAGCGCCTCAGGGCTCTCCCCGGCCTTGTGGAGGTGCTGGCGCTCTGGGGCGGCGTGCTCGGCGGCATGGGCTTCGGCATCGTGACCCCCACCGAGGCTGGCGGGCTTGGATCCCTCATCGCCCTCCTGCTTGGCGCCTGCTCCCGCCAGCTCACCCTCAGGGGCCTGCTCGACGCCCTCAAGGACACGCTCTGCCTCACCTGCATGATCCTGCTTCTCGTGGCCGGCGCCATGATCTACGGCAAGTTTCTGACCGCCACGAGGATCCCCTTCGCGCTCGCCGACCTCGTGGCCGCGCTTGAGATGGGGCCGGGCGGCGTGCTCTTCTGCATCCTTGTCATCTACTTCTTCGGCGGCATGGTCATGGACGCCCTGGCGCTCCTGCTGGTCACCATGCCCGTGTTCTTCCCGCTGACGGCAGGTCTCGGCTTCGATCCCTACTGGTTTGCCCTGGTCATCACCATCATCACGACCGTGGGCGCCGTCACCCCGCCTGTGGGCGTGTGCTCCTACGTCGTTTCCTCCATGTGCCGGGACATTCCCCTGCCTGACATCTTCCGGGGCGTCTTCTGCTACCTGCCGGCCTACTTTGCGGCCATAGTCCTGCTGGTCGCCTGGCCTGCGCTGGCGACCTGGCTCCCTGCGGCGCTTGGCGCACCGTAGCCGCCAGCACGGCGCAAAGCGTCCTGCCTGAGAGGCCAGCGAGGCATGTTTTGCGGCAAGAGGGCCAGAATATGCCTCGTTGTGCCATGTGTCGCGTCCGGCTGGCATGTGGCTGCCAGCGGCATTGCCCCCCTGCCGGAGCGGGTGGTATAGGCCCGGCAAAAGAAGCCGTCCGCAGGCAAAGCGCCTTGAGCGGACAAGGGAGGCCCTGTCTTGCTCCGCGCCGCCGTCATCGCCGTCCTCGTCTTCCTGCAGCTATGCCTTCAGCCTCTTGTCGTCGCGTCTGCCTGGGCGCAGGTCATGGCCTTCGGCCCGCAGTGGAGCCCCTTCACCCTAGACGTTCCCGAGGACTGGGAGGTCGAGCCCTACGCCATTGGCGTGGTGCTGCGCCCCAATCCGGACGACAGGCGCACGCTCATCACCTGCGCGGTTTCCAGAAGCGGCGGCCAGACGGCCCGCGAGCTGGCTGAGCAGGCGATCCGCGCCCTGCGCCAGCGCGATCCCTTTTCGGAATGGACCATCGCCAGAGAGGAGGCGGGGCTCGTGTGGGTCAACGCCATCGAGCGTGGCCTGCGCAAGCAGTGGCTTTTCGTGGCGGGGGAGGCCTTTCTGATGATGACCCTCGAGGGTGACATCGCGCGGCTTTCCCCCGTGGCTGCGACCCTGCGCGTGTCGCCGGCGCTGCGGGCGCTGCCCGGCCCTTCGTAGGCCTGCCTCAGGGCGTGCGCGTGATGCGCAGGGTCCTGTGCTTCGGAATGTAGCGGCAGCTGGGGCAGTACTTGGCGCAGGAGGTGCCGATGCCGGCCCCGCGGCACTGGAAGCTCGAGCCGTAGAAGCGCATGCCGTCCGGAAAGCGCATGTCGCCGTGCTCGAAGACGAGGGTGGAGCCGTCGAAGCGCGCCCTGGCCCTGGCGGACACGGTCCAGCCGTTGTCGAAGGCGTGCACGCGGAAGGTGCCTCCGCCGTGTCCGTCGAGGCATATGCTCTCCTGGATGGTGCGCGCATAGGGCGTGCCGGGCTTGTCGTGGCGCGACACGCGCTTTTCCATGTACCAGCAGCCCTTGAGGAAGGAGAGGTCGCCGCGCCTGGCCGCGTCTTCAGGGATCTCGAGCCTGCCTGAGGGGCGCCGGGGACTGGCCTCGGCCTGTGGCTGCCGGGCTTGAGGCTGGCGTGGCACCAGTTCCCGTGGCCTAGCTTCCTGCCGCTTCGGGACAGGCTTCTCAGCCTGCCTTGCCTTCGGCACGTCCTCCTCCACGACGACGGGTTCGCCGAAGAAGGGGATGTCCGTCTCCTGCTTCTGCAGCGCCGGCGGTTGGGAGGTGATGGCGTCGAACTCGGAGGCGTCTGCGTGCCGGCAGAAAAGCAGGCAGGCGCAAAGCAGGGCGAGCGCCGGCAGGACTGAACCGGAACGGGCTGGACTGGCGGAAAGGGCGGGATGGAAGAGCTGGAGCCGCAGGGCCATGTGCGCTACCTCGAAGCGTTTGCCTTCCCTTGTAGTCTCTGTCGCCTGCAGGGGCAACGCTTGAGCCTGGCAGCCATCCTGCGGCATGCTGAGCGCCAGCAAGAAAACGCCACCATGCCGACTTGAGGAGAAATGCCATGAGCAACAAGGCCGCACGTCCCTGCACCCTGTTCGCGCTTGCCTGTCTGGTCCTGCTGTGCACCCTCGGCTTGCAGCCTTCCTGCGCCCATGGCCAGAGCCTGGCTGAGCTCGTGAAGGAGCGCGGAGAGCTCCGCTTTGCGCTGTGCGCAGGGCAGGCCGGCGCTCTGGAGGAGGAGTGCGGCGTGCTGGACGAGGAGACCGTCTGGGTGCTGCGCGGCGACGGCAGCGCCACTCTTCGCGCGAAGGCCTTCAGCACCAGGGGGGAATGGCTGGAGCAGAAGGACGCCGTTGTCATCGTCAGCCACATGGACGACGTGGTGGAGTACCGCAGCCCCTACCTGCAGGCCTCGGTCGGCCTGATCAGGCCCCAGCTCGTGCACTTTGCCTCGCCGGACCTGGACAAGGACGCGCCCGCCAGCTTCGAGGATCTCTTTGCCCATGCCGGAACCCGCACCTTCTATGCCTGCGTCAAGCCGACCTATGCGACCACAGACGAGGAGTGCAGCGAGACAAGCCGGCAGCACTACTTCAGCTTCAGCCGGGACGGCACGGGCGCCTACGGCAAGGCAACGCGGAAGGAGCCGGTCAGGTTCACCTGGACCTGGAAGGCGCCCGTCATCACGGCCTTCATCAAGGCGGAGAGCCTGGGACGCTTCGTCCAAGGCCGCTATCTTGAGATCGATTCGCCCTACAAGGGACGGCGGGGCTCAGCTCGCTACCAGCTGCTCGACGGCCAGATGCGCTAGCTAGGGCTGTTCCGGCCGCGCTGCCTGAGAGGGCTTGGCCGGCTGGCCAGTCTGGGCGGGCGCAGCTGCGTTGCCGGCGGAACCTGCTTCTTCCAGTAGCTTGAGGCGCCGTGCGGCCTCGGCATCGCCCTGCTCCGCTGCCGCTGCGTACCACTGGCGGGCCTTGGCAAGGCTTTTCTCCACGCCCTCGCCTGCTTCGCAGAGCTGGCCTGCAAGCCGCTGGGCTTCGGGCAGTCCGAAGGAGGCGGCCCTGAAGATGAGGGCTGAGGCGGCCTGGAGGTTCTTCGGCGCACCCGTTCCCGCCAGCCGGAGCAGGCCTTCCTTGAGCAGGGCAGGGGGGTAGTCCATGCTTGCGGCCACGCCGAACCAGCGCAGGGCACGAACGGGATCCTTGGGGGCGCCTTCGCCCTGCTCGTAGCACTGGCCAAGGCGGTAGGCCGCTTCGGGCTTGCCCTCGCCGTCGGCAGCCGAGGCTTCTAGCAGGGCCAGGGCCCTTGTGGCATCCCGGGGCAGGCGCGTTCCTTCCAGCAGCTGCAGGGCCACGAAGTATTGGGCTTCGCGGTCGCCGGCGTCGGCTGCCTTGCGGTAGAGCTCGAGGGCTTTGGCCTCGTCCCGCTCAAGACCGCCGAGTCCCTCCTGGAAGTAGAAGCCGAGGTTGTTCATGGCCTGGCCCGACCCGAGGGCCGCGGCCTTCTCGAACCACGCGCGGGCCTTGGCAAAGTCCTGCCTGCCAAGGCGTCCGTCGTGGTAGAAGATGCCGAGCAGGGCCGCTAGGCGCGCGCCGTCGGGGCCGGAGGCCTCTTCGGCGCTCCGGCTGGCGCCCTCGACAAGGAGGACTTCGGCCTTGGCCGTGTCGCGGGGCGCGCCGAGGCCCTCCATGAGCAGGCGTCCTGCCGCGAACTTCGCGCGGGCCAGCCCCAGCTTTCCCGCCTTGCGGTAGCAGTCGAGGGCAGAGCCTGGATCTCGGGGCGCGCCGAGGCCCTCCTCGAAGTCCTGGCCTGCGAGGAAGAGGGCTTCCGCATCGCCCTGTTCGCCTGCCTTGAGGAAGCACTCGTGGGCACGGCGCAGGTCCTGGGCTCCGGCCGAGCCATCCCGGTAGGCCTTGCCGAGGGCAAGCAGGGCCATGGGATCGCCGCCGTCGGCCGCCTTCTTCAGCCAGTGGAGAGAAAGCGCCTTGTCGCAGGGAAGCCCGCCGAGCCCCTTGCTGTAGTAGACGGCAAGGTTGTTCTGGGCTTGGGCGTTGCCGGCTTCCGCGGCCTTGAGGAACCAGTAGGCCGCCTCCATTGGCTCAGGCCTGCCGGCTATGCCCTGATGGAGGGCGAGAGCCAGGTTGACCTGGGCTTTGACGCTGCCGGCTTTGGCGGCCTTTTCAAGCCAGCTTGCGGCTTCGGCCTCGTCCTTGGCCGCGCCATCCCCGCGCAGGAGGGCGGTGCCGTAGCTGCACTGGCAGCCCGGGTGCCCTTCCACGGCGCCTCTGCGCCACCAGGCGCAGGCGGCCTGGAGATCCTTCGGCCTGCCGAAACCGTCGGCAAGGCAGTGTCCCAGCGCCTCGCAGGCGTCGAGGCTGCCCCGCTCCGCAGCCTTGAGGAACCAGTCGAAGGCAAGCCCGGGGGCTTTGACCACGCCCTTGCCGTGCTGGTAGCAGAGGGCGAGGCTGAAGGCGGCACGCTGGTGGCCCCGCTCTGCGGCCTTGCGGTAGAGCATGGCCGCAGCAAGAGGATCCCGGGGCGAAGCTATGCCCTGCTCGTAGCAGGTGCCGAGGTGGTAGAGGGCCGAGGCCGTGGCAGCGCCTGCCTTGCGCAGGGAGGAGGCCGCCAGCTCGCCGTTCTGGGGCATGCCCTGGCCGTTGAGGGCCCAGGCGCCGAGCGTTCCGCAGGCTGAGGCCTGCCCCTCGCGGCAGGCGCGTTCCAGCAGGGGCCTGCCGTTCTCCGGCGAGTGGAGGGCGTGGTTCCAGACCAGGGCCCGGCATTCGAGGGACTCGGGCCCCCCTTCCTCCTTGAGCGCCTGCAGAAGCTCCGCTGCCTGCCTGCTGTCCAGCTCGCCGCCGTCGTAGTCCGTTAAGCGGGCCCTGGCGCAGAGCTGTCCCTGGCGGGCGCAGATTTCAAGCGCGGCTCTGGCCTGCGGAACTTCGAGGTCGTCGAGTCGTCGCGCTTCAGCGTAGTCGCAGGCGCCGGGTTCAGCATGCAGAGGGGCTGGCAGGAGCAGCAGGGCGGTGACGGCGAGCAGGCCGAAAGGCTTGGCTGTGCGGCGCATGGCGCGGACCTCCGTGGCAGAGGGGCGAAGCTGAGGGACGTGGCAGAGCAGAAAAGCCTCCCGCCGGGGGCTGGCAGGAGGCTTGGAAATGCCGAGGAAGGCCTGGGGCTAGCGGGCGTGCTCGAGGAGCTCGCGACGGGTGAAGAGGGCCTTGAGCTCGTAGCCCGCTTCCTTGAGCTTTTCGCGTCCGCCTTCTTCGCGGTCCAGGATGCAGCACACGGCGACGATCTTGAGGCCTGCGGACTCGATGCGCTGGCAGGCCTTGAGGAGGGAGCCGCCGGTGGTGACCACGTCCTCCAGGACGACGACGGGATCGCCGGCCTCGAAGTTGGCGAGGCCCTCCACGAACTGGTTGGTGCCGTGGCCCTTGGATTCCTTCCTGACGAGGAGGCCGTTCAGGGGCTGGCCCTTCTGGCTGGAGACGACGGTGGTGGCGGAGACCAGCGGGTCGGCGCCCATGGTCATGCCGCCGACGCCCTTGACAGGCGTGCCGGAGGCGATGATCTCGCTGACGGCTTCGAAGAAGAGATTACCGATGAGCTCGGAGCCCTCGGCGTGCAGGGCAGTGACGCGGCAGTCGAAGTAGTAGTCGCTGCGGCGGCCGGAGGCCAGCAGGAAGTCGCCCTCCTTGTAGGAGCGCTCCACGAGAATCTTGGCAAGGCGGCGTTTGAATTCGGTGTTCACGGTGTTCTCCTTGGACGGCCGGGGCTACTTGCAGCGCCCGAAGACGCGCTGGAACACGTCGTCTTCGTGGCGCAGGTAGAAGAAGGGATCGAAGAGCTTGTCCAGGAAGGCTTCGCCCAGCACCTTCACCATCTCGGGGTCGGCCTTGACCAGGGCGGGGAAGGAGGTGCGCTCGTTCCAGCTCTGCATGGCCAGCTTCTGCACGGCCACGTAGGAGGCCTGGCGCGGATGGCCGGCATCGATGAGGGCCGTGAGCACGCGCTGGGAGAAGTAGAGGCCGTAGGAGCGGTCGAGGTTCTCCTGCATGCGCTCAGGGGAAACAACGAGATTGGCAAGGACGCGGCGCAGGCGGTTCAGGGCGTAGTCGGCCAGGATGGTGGAGTCGGGCATGATGACGCGCTCCACGGAGGAGTGGCTGATGTCGCGTTCGTGCCAGAGAGCCTGGTTTTCCATGGCAGCCAGCGAGTTGGAGCGCATGAGGCGGGAGAGGCCGCAGAGGTTCTCCGCGGAGATGGGGTTCTTCTTGTGGGGCATGGCCGAAGAGCCCTTCTGGCCCTTGGCGAAGCCCTCCTCCACCTCGAGCACCTCGGTGCGCTGCAGGTGCCTGAGCTCCGTGCACAGGCGCTCTATGCCGCCGGCCATGATGGCGATGGCGGAGAAGAAGTGGGCGTAGCGGTCGCGCTGGACGATCTGGGTGGAGTGCGGATCCACCTTGAGGCCGAGCAGGGCCAGGGCGTCGGCCTCCACGCCGGGGGTGACGATGGTGTAGGTGCCCACGGCGCCGGAGATCTTGCCCGTGCGCACGTCTTCGACGGCGGCCTCGATGCGCTCGCGGTGGCGCACGAACTCGGCGTAGAAGCCGGTCATCTTGAGGCCGAAGCTGGTGGGCTCGGCGTGGATGCCGTGGGAGCGGCCGATGCACAGCACGCCCTTGTACCTGAAGCACATCTCTTCGAGGGTGGCGAGCAGGGCGTCGATGTCCTTGAGAATGAGCTGGCCCGCCTCCACCATGAGCAAGGCACCAGCGGTGTCGACGATGTCGGAGGAGGTGCAGCCCAGATGGATGAAGCGCGCATCGGGGCCGACCTTCTCCTCCAGGGAGGTGATGAACGCGATGACGTCGTGGCGGGTCGTCTCCTCGATCTCGAGGATGCGGTCCACGTCGATGGCGGCCTTGGCCTTGATGGTCTCCACGGCCGAGGCAGGAATCTTGCCGGCCTTGGCCCAGGCCTCGCAGACGGCGACTTCAACCTTGAGCCAGGCCTTGTAGCGGTTTTCCAGCGTCCAGATCTGTCCCATCTCAGGACGGGTGTAGCGTTCTATCATGTGTCGACTCCCTCAGGTCGCGGAGCAGGGCTCCCGCGCCTTGCTGGTCTTGGTGGTGGTAGGTGATCCTGCCGTGGCCGCTAGGCGCCGGCAGAGGCCTTGGGCGCGGACGGGGCCGCGGGCGCAGGCTTTGCCTGCGGCGCCGCGCTGGCAGCGGGCTTGGCTTCCGCTGCAGGCTTGGCCTCGGCCTTGGCGCCGTCGGCGCCGGTCTTGGCATTGGAAGCGCCGCCAGACGCGGCATCGGCCTTGGCGTCTTTGGATTCGGGAGCAGAGCCGTCCTCCTTGACGCCCTTGCGGTAGCCGTAGTCGGTGACGTACCAGCCGCCGCCCTTCAGGACAAACGAGGTTTCAGACATGATGCGCGGAGACGCGGCGCCGCAGTCGGGGCAGGGCACGGCGTCGTGCATCTCGGAAAGGTGCACCCATTCTTCAAAGACTTTCTGGCACGTGGGGCACTTGTACTCGTAGATAGGCATGGGATGAAAGCTTCCTCAGGCGGAGGGCGCCGCAGGGCGCGTCTTCCGCAGGACAGGCCTGCGCCTGGCGCAGGAAAGAGCAGACAAAAAAACAGCCGGACACTTCCCCTGGAAGGGGAGGTGACGGCAGATCAAGCACCCTCCCTTCCTCCTGCCTCGACGGGGCCTGCCGGCACGCGACCGGCCTTGCGGCAGAGGAAGGAAGAGGGGGAACCGCAGAGCCGGAGGCTAGGCCTTGGCAGCCTTGGCTTCCTTGATGCGCTGCTTCAGGCGCTCCTGGCGGCGATGGCGGCGGCGGTCCAGTTCCTTTTTGCGTTCAACTTTCTTGTGGGCCATGGTGTACTCCTGAGCGGGAAGGCCTCTGGCTTTCCCAGGGATGTATGGTATTGTCGAGCAGGCCCCGGCAGGGTCCGCTCGCCTTGAACAGGAACAGAATTTATACAACTGAACGTTGAGAATAGGCAAGCAAATCAAGGGGAAAAAGTTCAGCTGGAGGCCTTTTCCCCGGCCCTGTCGAAGTAGCCACTGACGGGTTCGCCGGCGAGGACGTCAAAGCCGGCAAAGCCTTCCTTCTCGAGCAGGGGCGCAACGATCGCCCGCCAGGCATCTTCAAAGCGCTCGGCCTGGAGCAGGGGGGACGGCGTGAGGCGCAGGCGGAAGTCTCCGAGCAGGGGCTGGCCGCCATCGTCCTTCAGCCTGGCAAGCGCGGCTTCGGCCCTGGCCACGCGTCCCAGAGCCTCGGCACGGGGCGGCACGCCGTAGGCGAAGCGCGTGAGCAGGCAGGCGCGCGGCGGGCGGGAGGGCGCGAGGCTCGGCATGGTCTGGGCCAGGTCGAGCAGATCCTGCTTGGCGATGCCGCACTCGCACAGAGGCGAGCGCACGCCCTCCTCCTCGAGGGCGCGGCGCCCTGGGCGGTAGAGGGCGAGATCGTCGGCGTTGCTGCCGTCGCAGAGCACCCTGTCCTGCTCCCCGAGTTCTGCAAGGCGGGCCTTGATGCGCGAGATCATGAACTTCTTGCAGGCGTAGCAGCGCTGCTTCGAGCCGCAGGCCGCTTCCGGAAGCCCGAGGGGATCGGCCTCGACGAGCTCGAGCTTCAGCCTCGCTTCGCGGGCAAAGGCGATCGCCTCTTCCGTCTCTTCCGCCGGGATGTGGGGGCCATGGCAGTGCAGGGCCAGCACGCTGGCGCCGGCGCGCGCGGCCGCGTAGCAGAGGAAGCGGCTGTCGAGTCCGCCGGAGTAGGCCACGGCGAGCCTTGGCATGCCGTCGGCCACCATCCTGGCCTGGATTTTGAGGAAGGGGTTGAAGGCTATCACGGCAGCCTACCAGTCGAGCCTGACGGGCGCGCCGTGGGCGGCCATGTACTCCTTGCACTCGCGTATGGTGTACTCGCCGTAGTGCACGATGGAGGCGATGAGGGCCGCCGAGGCGCCGGCCACGGTCACGGCGTCCACCATGTGCTGGGGCGAGCCCGCGCCGCCGGAGGCGATGACGGGGATGGTCACGGCGTCCACGATGAGCCGGGTGAGGTTGAGCTCGTAGCCGGTTTTGGCGCCGTCGGCGTCGATGGAGTTGATGCACAGCTCCCCTGCGCCGAGCTTCTGGCAGGTGCGGGCCCACTCGATGGCATCGAGGCCCATGGGCTTGCGTCCGCCGTGGATGACCACCTCGTAGCCCGAGGGGATGCGCTCGGACTTTTCCACCTGCAAAACGTCCATGCCCACCACCACGGCCTGGCTGCCGAAGGCATCGGCGCCTTCGGAGATGAGGCGGGGGTTCTTCACGGCCGCGGAGTTGATGGAGATCTTCTCGGCGCCTGCGAGGAGCACCTGGCGCATGTCGGCCACGGAGGAAATGCCGCCGCCCACGGAGAAGGGGATGAAGATTGTGGAGGCCACGCGCTCCACGACGTCGATGAAGATGCCGCGGTTCTCCGCCGAGGCGGTGATGTCGTAGAAGACGATCTCGTCGGCGCCTTCCTCGTAGTACTTTCTTGCGCTCTCCACGGGGTCGCCGATGTCCACGTTGTTGGCGAACTTGACGCCCTTGGTGAGCTTGCCGTTGCGCACGTCCAGGCAGGGGATGACGCGTTTAGACAGCATGGCCGGCCCCCTTGCAGTAGCGGTAGAAGTTCCGGAGGATCATGAGGCCGTAGCGCCCGCTCTTCTCGGGGTGGAACTGCACGGCCCAGAGCCCCTCGCGGCCGTAGGCGGAGCAGAACTCCATGCCGTAGTCCGTCGTCGCGATGACGAGGCTTTCGTCGGGCGCGGTGTAGTAGCTGTGCACGAAGTAGAACTGGGCGTCTTTGCTGACGCCTTCGAAGAGCGGATCCTCGCGCTTGAAGGAGAGCGTGTTCCAGCCCATGTGGGGCACGGGCGCCGGCGTGCCGTCGGGCTGCTTCAGGCCCTGGGGGAAGAGCCGGCATTCGCCCTTGAGTATGCCGAGGGTCTTCGTGTCGTGCTCTTCGCTTCGTTCGAGCAGGATCTGGCAGCCGAGGCAGATGCCGAGCACGGGCTGGCCCGTGGCTGCGGCCTCCTTGAGCACCTCGCCGAGGCCGGAGCTTGAGAGCAGGTCCATGGCCTGGCCTGCGGAGCCGACGCCGGGGAAGACAATGCCCTCCGCGGCCCTGAGGACTGCCGGGTCATCCGTGATGGCGGCCGGCACGCCGAGGTGGTTCAGCGCCCGCAGGACGCTGGTCTGGTTGCCGGCTTTGTAGTCGAGAATTGCGAGCATGGGGTCCATCCTGGAGCCCGCCTTCCAGCGCAAGAGGCAGGAGGCGGCGGGAGTGTGGGCAAGGCGAGAGAGCCTTGGAAAGATGGCATTTTTATCCGGACAGCGGGAAAAGACAAGATCCGTCGCGGCCGTCCTTTTCTAGAGTTTGCCGCGCGCAGGGATTTCGGCTACCTTGCGGCCCATTCGGCGCACAGGCTCTGCCCTGCAGGCCCCCGCGCCCAAACCAGCACAAGAGAGGAGCAGACATGCAAGACAAGCGTTCCCTCCCCATTGGACTTTTCGATTCCGGCATGGGCGGTCTGACGGTGCTCAGGGCGCTGACCGAACGCCTGCCTTGCGAGAGCTACCGCTTTCTCGGCGACACGGCCCGCCTGCCCTACGGCACCAAGTCCCGGGACACCATCATCCACTACACGCTCAACGCCGCCCGCAAGCTCGTGGAGCAGGGCGACGTCAAGATGCTCGTCATCGCCTGCAACACGGCGACATCCGCGGCCCTGCCCTCGCTCTGCAAGGCCTTCCCCGGCATTCCCGTGCAGGGCGTCATCAAGCCCGGCGCCAAGGCCGCCGTCAGGGCCACGAAGCAGGGCTGCATCGCCGTGCTCGCCACCGAGGCCACCATCCAGGGAGGGGCCTACCAGCGCGCCATTGCGGAGCTGGATCCCGCTGCCAGAGTCGTCGGCCGCGCCTGCACGCTCTTCGTCCCCCTTGCCGAGGAGGGCTGGATGGAGGGCGAGGTGGTGGAGGGCGTCTGCCGGCGCTACGTGGGCGATCTCTTCGAAGGCGAGCGCCGTCCCGACACTGTCCTGCTCGGCTGCACGCACTTTCCGCTCCTCAAGGGCGCCCTGGCCCGCGTGGTCGGCCCCGGCGTGCGCCTCGTAGACTCCGCCCAGACCACGGCCGAAGCCGTGGCCGAGTACCTTGCGGCCACGGGCCTTGCCAGCCCGTCGAAGGAGCGGGGAACGGTGCGCTTCATGGCCACCGACAACACCGCGCGCTTCGCGCGCACGGGCAGTCTCTTCCTTGGCCGCGAGCTGAAGGAGGAGGAAGTGGAGCTCGTCGACATCTAGCCCAGGCCTGACTGGGACAGGCCTGTCTGTGGCGGATGCCGGCCAGGGCTACTTGTGCTGGCTTTCCCAGGACGGAATGGGATCCTGGATGCGGTAGTGCGAGGAGTCCTGCAGGGCTCTGCGCATGCGCAGATACTGTTGGGTGCCGCGCAGGCGCTTGTTGCCCCGGATGGCAGGGGGGACGTGCCTGCCGAAGATGCTGTTGCCCAGGTCGAAGTAGTTGCGGTCGAGCAGGGGGCCGTAGTGCCTGCCGCGCCAGGGCTTGCCCCGCCAGCCGCCGCGGTAGTTTCTGCCGGCCCAGGGGTAGCCGCCGGGATAGCGGTGGCCGTCGCAGGACTGGGGCTGGATGGTGCCTCGCAGGTCGCTGGCCGGCGGGTCAAAGAGCTCCCAGAGCCCCTGGATGTGCGGGGTGGGATCGATGGTCGCGCCGGCTTCGTTCTTCATGGCAAAGTGCAGGTGGGCGCCCGTGGTTCTGCCCGTGCAGCCCACGAGGCCCAGATGCTGGCCGCGCGAGACGGTTTCTCCGGGCTTCACCAGCACCTTTGAAAGGTGGAAGTAGAGGGCGTGCCTGCCGTCCTTCATCTTGAGGTCCACGGCAATGCCTGCTGGTCCTCTGGGGCCGGCCTGCACCACCGTGCCGTCGCGCAGTGCCGTGACGGGCCAGCCGAGGTGGGCGCGCAGGTCCACGCCGCCGTGGCGGCGGACGCCAGCCGCGCCGAAGACGCGGTAGGTGCCCCGGATGGCGCCGTAGGGCGAGGTGATAAGCGCCCCGACCGGAGGCCAGAGATGCTTCTTCGAGTAGCCTTCGCCGGCGGTTGGACCTTCGTCCCCCTTGCCGTCCTTTCTGTCCTTCTTGCCGGACTTGTCCTTTTTGCCGTCCTTCCTGTCTTTGCCGTCTTTGCTGTCTTTGCCGTCGCCAGCGTCCTTCCCGCCGGGCTTGCCGCTGCCGTCGGACGTTTCCTTTGCGCCGTCCTTCTGCGCCGTGTCGCTGGAGCTGCCGTCCTTGTCCTTCGGGGGCTCTGTCGCAGCGCCGCCGTCCTTGCCGGAGGCGTCGTTGCCAGAGGCGTCTTTGCCAGGAGCGTCCTCGCCGGCGCCGTTCTTGCTAGAGGCGTCCTTGCCGGCGGTCTTGGCGGGATAGCTGCCGTCGGCCTGAGCCTTGTCCTGCGCGCCGGCCTCGTTCTGCGCGCTTTTGGCTGCAGGTTGTTCATCCGCAGCCTGTATGCCCGCCTGAGGTGCGTCCTTGGCGTCATCGGCAAAAGCTGGCGCCTGCCAGGCCAGCAGAGCCAGCAGCCCCAGCAGGGCGGCAAGGATGGGGGCGTGCTTCTTTGGCGCATTCCCCTTGATATGTTTGGCTGCAGCGTTGTATGCGGACAAGATGCCCTCCCTGATGCGGGCGTCCCGGTTTTCGGGGCGCACCGTTGGAAGTTGTCTCCTTAGCAGAAGCCCCCTCAAAAGGAAAGGTTCGCTGCCTGCGTGCGTCAGGCAGGGCAGGTTGACAAAAATCGTTGCGGAAGGAAGAGTGCGACGTCTTTCAACAAAAGCACGTGGGCAAGCGATGAACGGAACTGCTGTAGCTATACGCGACCTGACGGTGCGCTTTCACGGCCGCGCCGTGCTGGAAGGGGTCAGCGCCTCCCTCCCCGAGGGTGGCTGCACGGTCTTCGTCGGCCCCAACGGCGCGGGCAAGACGACCCTCCTGCTCTGCCTGCTGGGCGAGGTTCCCTACGCCGGCTCCATCCGTCTTTCGGCGCGCTGCGCCGGTCGCATAGGCTACGTTCCCCAGAACCTGAACTTCGACGTGCAGACGCCGGTGACGGTGGAGGAGTTCCTGAGCCTCGGCGTCTCCCGCAGGCCCCTCTGGTTCGGCTTCGGCAAAAAGGCCCTCGCCCTGACGCGCGAGGCGCTGGAGCAGGTCGGCCTGCCGGACTGCGCCAAGCTTCGCCTGGGCGACCTCTCGGGCGGACAGATGCGTCGCGTGCTGCTTGCCTCGGCGCTGCTCCGCAAGCCCTCGCTCATCGTGCTCGACGAGCCGGCCGCCGGCGTCGACCTCAAGGGCGAGCGCCTCTTCTGGGAGACGCTCGACAACGCCAGGCGACGCTACGGCCTCACCATTGCCATGGTGAGCCACAACCTCCCCCTGGCCGCCCACTACGCCACCCACGTGATCTGCGTCCATGAGGGAAGCGTCGTCGAGGGCTCTCCGCGCGCCGTGCTCACGGCGAGAAACCTCATCAAGGTCTTCGGCATCCCCATCCACCTCTATCCCGACCAGTGTTCTGAACCGCAGCTCCAGTGTCCCAAGTGCGGCGCCTTTGGCGTGGAGGACGAGGGACAGGACCAGCCTGGCTCCGCCTGCGCCTGCCCCATGGGCCACGAAGGCATCCTGCCCGCAGGGCCTGCCTGCCTGTTGCCCCTTGCCGGCGTGCCGGCACCGGATCAGGGCGTCGAGGCGGCGCCGGATCAAGGCGGGGCCGCCGCTGCGGGGCAGGCCTGCGCCTGCCGGCACGGAGGCGGACATGCTTGATTTCCTGCTCTCCCTCATCGGGTGCATTCCCCTGGACTGCCTCGAGCTGCGCTTCATGCAGCGGGCCATGCTGGGCCTTCTGCTCTTGGCGCCCATGACAGCCATGCTCGGCGTCCAGATAGTCCACTTCCGCATGGCCTTCTATTCCGACGCCATAGGCCACTCCGCCTTCGCCGGTGCCGGCATCGGCATGCTGCTCGCCGTAGATCCGCACCTGGCCATGCCCGTCTTCGGCATACTCGTGGGCCTGGCCATCATCGCCCTCAAGCGCCACACCGCCATCTCCTCGGACGTGGCCATAGGCGTGGTCTTCTCCGCCGTGGTGGCCTTCGGCCTTGCTGTGGTGAGCCGTTCGCCCGCCGTCGCCCGCGACATGCAGCAGTTCCTCTTCGGCGACATCCTCACCATCAGCGATCAGGAGATCTGCTTCCTCATGGCGCTCTTTCCGGCCATGCTGGCCTTCCAGGCCGCAGGCGCCAACCAGCTCTTCCTCATCGCCCTCAACCCCGTCATGGCCAGAGCCCACGGCATCCACACGGGCCTGTGGCAGTACCTCTTCGCGGCCATGCTGGCGCTTGTGGTCATCTTTTCGGTCTGGGCCGTGGGCGTCCTGCTCGTGACGGCCCTGCTCATCGTGCCGGCGGCCGCGGCCAGAAACATCGCGCGCTCGTCCCGGGGCATGTTCTGGTGGGCCATTGCCCTAAGCGTGCTCTCCGCCTGCCTTGGGCTCGTGCTTTCCCTCGAGGACTGGCTCGGCACGGCCAGCGGCGCTACCATCGTCCTCGTCGCCACCTGCTTCTTCGCCCTCTCCACGCTGCCCGGCATCGTCCGCCGGGAACGCCGGGGCTAGCGCGACTCGGCTCGCATGCCCCCCCGAAGGCCGCTGAAGGCCGCAGAGGCTCCCCTCCCTCACGCCTGCAGCGCTGCCCTGTTCCGGCATGCCTGCCGTGCCGTGGCCAGCGCATCGGCTGCGCGCACAAGCATAGCCCTTTCGTGCAGAGCCGTGATGCTGAAGCGCAGGATGGCCTGTCCGGCCGGCACCGTGGGGAAGCGCGCCGCAAGGGCAAGAATGCCCTGCCCGGCAAGGCTGGTCGCAAGCTGGCCTGCCAGCCTTTCATCGCCCACGGGAACGGCCAGAATGTGCCTGTCGCCGGCAGCCTCGATGCCCCGTTCGGCTAGGAGCGTCCTGAAAAGCCTGGCATTGGAGGCCAGGCGCTCTCTGGCGCCCTCGAGGCCGGGCAGCCGGGCGAGCAGACGCAGGGCTGCCCGGGCGTGGGCCGGAGGGAGAGCCGTGGAGTGCATGACCGGCGAGGCAAGGTTCTCCAGCAGGCGCCTGAAGCCTGCCGGCAGCAGCAGAAAGGCGCCGAAGAAGCCAAGTCCCTTGCCGAAGGTGCCCAGCATGGCGTCCGCCGTGCCGGGAAGCTCCGCAAAGAGGCCTTTTCCGCCGGGGCCAAGGCAGCCTGCGGCGTGCGCCTCGTCCACGGCGAGGAAGAAGGGCCTTCGCGCCTTCAGGCTGGCAAAGACCGCGGGATCGCTGGCTGAGCCGTCCATGCTGAAGAGGGACTCGGTGAGCACCACGGGCTCGACCGCCGTCGCGCCGGCCCGCTCAAGGCGCCGTTCGAGGTGGCCGACGTCGCCGTGCCGGTAGGTGTGCAGGTCCGCCTTCGCCTCCATGAGGGCGTGGCCGGTGCTGGCGTGCACGCGTCTGTCCGCGAAGACCGTCTGGCCTGCCTGGAGCAGGCCAGTGACCAGGGCGAGATTCCCTTGGAAGCCGCTTGGCAGGAAGAGGCACTCTCCGAAGCCGAAGTACTCGGCATAGGTGCACTCGGCCTCCTCGGCTATCTGGCTGCGTCCGCCGGCGAGCCTGGAGGCCGACGCCGAGGGCGCCTCCATGGCAAAGCTCTCGGCCACTTCCCTGCGCCAGACAGGGTCTGCGGCCAAGCCCAGGTAGTCGTTGGAGAGAAAGCTGAGGAAGGGCCTGCCTGCCTGTTCTATCACGGGTCCTCGACCTAGTTCGCGCACCAGCGGGGGCCTGCGGGCAAGGCCCCGTTTCTCGGCATCGCGCACTCGGGCCTCGAGGGCTTCCTGCAGCGTCATGGCGAAGGGCTGGGACAGCGTCATCCTCGGCCTCCCTGTCCGCGTTCCTGCCCGCCTTTCTGGCCTGCGAGCCTGCGCCAGCGTTCCCGGAAGTGCGCCTCGAGCAGCCCCTGCCGGAAGCGCTCCCCGCAGGGCGCAAGCCCGATGGCGATCTGGCCCTCGAGACAGCCCTGCGGGCCTGCGGCTGCTTCAGGGGCGCCGGCGTCAAGGGGAGCAAGCGGGGCAAGGCGGATGCCGTACAGGGCCGACCTGCCGCTTTGGCCGAGCACCCTGCCATGAACGGCAAAGCGACCAACGAGGCGGGCGGGTTCCAGAGGAAAGCGCTGCACGCTCAAGAGGAAGGCGTGGAGCCTGAAGTCCGCAAGCACGCGCTGGTGCAGGGCGCAAGCCTGGGCGGCCGCCTCCAGCGCCTGCCAGACGGGCGCATCCTGAAAGCTCCGCTCAGCCTCTATCCTCTCCTTGTCCCAGCAGCGGACGGCATCGAGAAGGCAGAAGGGCTCGGGGATGGGGGCAAGGGGCGCTGCCATCAGCAGAACTCCACGACCAGGGCGGCGTTCTGCCCGCCGAAGCCGAAGTTCTCCACAAGACCCGGTCCCTTGGGGAAGGGGGCGTGCGTCCCCTGAACAAGGCGCAGATCGTTCGGCTCCGGATTCTCGAGACTGCGGATCCGGGGCAGGATGCCGATCTGGGAGGCGTGCCAGAGCAGAGCGGTTTCAACGGCGCCGCAGGCGCTCGCGCAGTGCCCTGTCCAGGACTTGAGTGCCGTGACGGGCGGCTTGGGGTCAGGAAAGACGCGCGCCAGCATTCTGGCCTCGATGCCGTCGTTGAGCGCCGTTCCCGTGCCGTGGGCGCTTATCCAGGCGATGTCCGAAGGATCGAGTCCGGCATCGCTGATCGCCTTGCGGACGGCTGCTTCGGCATGGCGGCCGTCGGGATCGGGGGCCGTGAGGCTGCCGGCATCCATGGTGGCGGCATAGCCGAGGAGGTGGCCAAGCACCTTGGCGCCGCGGGCTTCGGCGCCCGCACTGGTTTCAAGCAGGAAGGCCGCCCCGCCTTCGCCGGGCACGAAGCCGGAGCGCTGGCGGTCGAAGGGCCGTGAGGCCTGCAGGGGATCCGGCTCCTGGCTCAGCGTGCTCGCCTTGGCGTAGCCCATGAGTCCGCCGGAACTCAGCCTGGAGTCGCCGCAGGCGACAAGGCAGGCTGGCGCCATGCCGTGGCGCAGGCGGAGCATTCCCTCGCCCAGGGCATCCAGGGCAGAGGCGCAGGCGCTGCCCACGGCAAGACCCGGCCCGTGGATCTGGAGCAGGCGCGAAAGGGCGGAAAGAGCCGTGTTGGGAAGCCAGCGAAGGAGCCAGAGCGCGTCGAGAAGGTTGCCGTCCCCGGGTGGCAGCGTCTTTTCCCTGGCAAAGTCCAGGGTGGGGGAGGCCGTGCCCACGAGGGCGCAGTCTGCGGGAAGGCCTTCGGGTGCTCCATCCGTGGCTGCGCGCAGCCCTGCCAGAACGGACAGGAAGGCCGGCCTGCTCAGGTACCTGCGGAAGCGCCAGGAGGAGAGGAAAGCAAAGGGCGCGTCGTCGCCCATGTCGCGCACGGGGCAGACGGCCTGGCCGGGGAGGGCGCGGCTTTCGGCAAAGCCGGTCAGATCCTCCCGGAGGGCCCGGGCGATGCTGTCCTGGTTCCAGCCGAGGCTCGAGACAAGGCCAAGGCCCGTGACGACGCAATCGCGATGCATGGAAAGTCTCCTTCTTGTCCTCGCTGAGGGGCATGAGCGCACAAAGAGGGTTGGCGCTGGCGCTCCGGAGGGATGTTCTTCCGTTCTGAACGCGGTTTACCTCTGTCCGAGGCAGTGGGCCACGTAGGCCGCGACATCGTCCAGACGCAGGAGGGGCGTTCCTTCGGCAAGCGAATCCGCCATCTCCTGCACGCGTCCAAGGGAAAGCCAGGGATAGGCTTCGGCTATGACCGTTTTCGCGTCGGCGCCTTGGCCTGATGCCTCGATCTTGGTGCGCAGCGAGCGCAGAAACATGGCATCGTCGTCCACGCGGATGTGGAAGGCTTGGGCAACGCGGGCCCCTATTTCAAGCAGGTCGATGGATTCGCAGGCAAGATCCTGCATGACGCGGGTGCGGCCAGTAAGCTTGTCCTGGCCGCATTCCATGATTTCGTCGACGATGGCAAAAAGCGAAGCAAGAATGTCGTTGTGGTCCATGGGGATCCGTTTGGTTGAGGTTGGAGGACAGCAAGGCGCCTTGAGACTGGCCAGGGTTCCGTGTCGGCGCGGAATCTGGAGACGTGCTCAGCAGCTCGGCTTCACGGCAGAAAAGCCGCCGTCGAGGTTGAGCTCCGTCGCGTTGAAAGAGACAGTTTCTTCCTGAAGGAGAAAGAGCAGGGCTTGCGCCGCCTCGCCGGCCGTCACGAGGCGCCCTGCCGGCATCAGAGCCTCTGCCTTCTGGCGGCGTCCCTCAAGAAAGGCGGAGCCCATGCCGGCATCGATCCAGCTCAGGCGCAGGGAGCAGGCCGTGACGCCGCGGGAGGCTAGCTCGAGGCCGATGGAGCGGTAGAGGGATTCGCCGGCCAGCTTGGCTGCGGCGTAGTAGCCTTGCCCCTTGCCGGGGCGCGGGGCTGCCGATGAGGAGACGAGGAGGCATCGTCCCCGGCGTCGCGCAAGCATGCTCCGCGAACAGGCGCGCAGGAGCCGCGCCCGCTGGGCGATGTTGTTGACGGCCCACTGGTCTATGTCCTCAGGTCCGGCCTGGGACAGCAGGCATTCAAGGGGCGAGTGCAGAAAGTCCACCAGCGCCTCGATGGGGGCGCCCACAAGCGCTTCGGCGCGCTCTGGGAGCGTTTCGATGTCTCCCAGCGGAATGGCAGGCCAGCCCCGGGCCTGGCAGGCGGCCAGGCCTCCCTGCGAGCTGCAGGCCCCGCAGAAGGGAAGGCCTTTGGCCTCAAGCTTTGCCTGCAGTGTCTGGGCTAGGGCAGATCCGGCGCCGGCAACAAGAATTGGCTTGAAGTAGGTGCTGTTCAAGGTCTAGCGCTCCCGGCACTGTTTCACGTGAAACAAGCCTGTTGCAGAAGGGGTGCCGGACTCCCCGACGCTGCAGGCAATCGTTCCCCTGGCCTCGTCCAGCTCCAGGGCATAGGGGTGGCTGCCAGGCGCAAGGAAGCTGCGGAAGCGGAACTTGGACGCTTCCGTCACGCGCAGGGCGGGGAAGCGGCGCTCTGCCTCCAGGCGCAGTGCCTCCACGATGAGCGAACCCGGCACGCAGGGGGCGCCGGGAAAGTGTTCCGCAAAGAGCGGGAGGTCTGGAGGAAAGGTCAGCGTGCCTGCACGGGCCTTGAACATGGCGGTTCCTGCGTCTGGAGGGGGGCGGATTCCCTTGTAGTCTCCTGGGAGCGCTTCGGCAAGACGCCGGCCGAAGGCCTCCTTGCCAGCAGACAGTTCATTTTCTAGGGCATTGGAGCTACAGTGCCGCTTCGGCTGGCGCCGACGGCGCCGGCTGTACAGGAGGTTCCGCCATGATTTCGATCACCCGCGAGCACGTCATCGCGGCAGCGCACCGGCTCTTCGACTACTGCGGCCGCTGCGAGCGCCTGCACGGCCACAACTACCGCATCCGCGTGACCCTGACGGCCAGCGCCATGAACAGCCTCGGCATGGTCGTCGACTTTGCGGACGTCAAGAAGGTGCTCTTTGGGGCGCTGGACGAAGCCTGGGACCACCGCACCCTGCTTTTCAGCGAGGACCCGCTGTGCGGGCATCTCCAGTCGGTGCTGGACGACGATTCCCTGCGTCCTGTGCCCTTCAACCCCACGGCGGAGAACATGGCTGCCCACCTTGGCACGGCGCTCTTCCCCGAGGCCATGGCGCGCGCCGGCATGGAAGGCGTCGCCGTCGCCGCGGTGACGGTCTACGAGACGGACACGAGCTGGGCCACATGGAGCGCCGAGTAGTGGCTGGCGGCAGAACGCAGAGCGGGCCGGCCCGCCTCAGGGTCAACGAGATCTTCTGGTCCCTCCAGGGCGAGGGGCGCTTCACGGGCACCCCTTCGGCCTTCATCCGCCTTCAGGGATGCACGGTCGGCTGCCCCTGGTGCGACACCGGCTACGCCCAGCGCGTCGACGAGGCCCTGCGCCTGCCGGACGAAAGTCCCCTGGTGGCCGAGAAGACAGCGGCCTCGCCCGCCTGGAGCGAATTCGGCGCAGAAGCGCTTGCCGCTTTCGTTGCAGCCAGAAGCCTGCCCGGCATGCACTGCGTGCTGACGGGCGGCGAGCCCTGCAGCCAGGACATTCTGCTCCTGACGAGGCGCCTTCTGGAGGCGGGGCTTGCCGTGCAGCTGGAGACAAGCGGCACCGAAGCCCTGCGCTGCGCAGGCGGGGTCTTCGTGACGCTCTCGCCCAAGGCCAGGCCTCCGCTTGAGGAGAGCTGGGCCAGGGCCGACGAAGTGAAGCTCCCCGTCCAGACCCGCGCCGACATTGAGCGCTACGAAGCGGAGCTGGTGGCGCTTCCGCCTGACAAGGTCTGCCTGCAGCCCGTGAGCCAGGGCAGGGAGGCGACGGCGCTGTGCATCCAGACCTGCATGGCGCGCGGCTGGCGGTTGAGCCTGCAGATGCACAAGTACCTCGACATACGCTGACGGCTGGGCCAGGCATGCCTGAACAGAAAAAGGCGCAGGTGGAACCTGCGCCTTTTTCGATGGAAACTGCGGGATAATGCTAGGCGAGCTTGAGGGCCTCGATCTTGTTGGAGGAGCCCATGACGTCGCGGATCTTGCGGGCGACCATCATCTTCACGGCCTGGCGGGCGGGGGTGAGGTACTGGCGCGGGTCGAAGGCTTCAGGATGCTCGACCATGAACTTGCGGATGGAGGCGGTCAGCGCGAGGCGGATGTCCGTGTCGACGTTGATCTTGCACACGCCCATGGAGGCAGCCTTGCGGAGCATGTCTTCCGGCACGCCGCGGGCGTCGCCGACGGCGCCGCCGTACTTGTTGCACTCTTCGACGAACTCATGCGGCACGGAAGAGGCGCCGTGGAGCACCAGGGGGTAGTTGGGGAGCTTTTTGCAGATGGTCTCGAGGCGCTCGAAGTCGAGTTTGGCCTCGCCTTTGAATTTGTAGGCGCCGTGGCTGGTGCCGATGGCAACGGCGAGGGAGTCGCAGCCGGTCTTTTCGACAAAGTCGACGGCCTGGTCGGGATCCGTGAACTGGTGCTCGGCGGACTGGACGTGCTCTTCGATGCCGGCGAGCTTGCCAAGTTCAGCCTCGACCCACACGCCGCGCGGATGGGCGTACTCGACGACCTTCTTGGTGACGGCGATGTTTTCCTCGTAGGGAAGGGCGGAGCCGTCGATCATGACGGAGGTGAAGCCGCCGTCGATGCAGTCGCGACACATCTCGAAGGACGGGCCGTGGTCGAGGTGCACGCAGACGGGGATGCTCGGATCGTCGGCGAGGGCGGCTTCGACGAGCTTCATGATGTAGCGCTGGCCGGCGTATTTGCGGGCACCGGCAGAGACCTGCAGGATGACGGGGGATTTCTCTTCAGAGGCAGCCAGCATGATGCCCTGAATGATTTCCATGTTGTTGACGTTGAAAGCGCCGATGGCGAACTTGCCAGCATAGGCGGCCTCGAACATTTCCTTGGGTCCGATGAGAGGCATAAGCGTGCTCCTAGGTTTCGGCCGCCCGGAATTGGGCAGCCCCCGTTTGGTTCAGTATATACGGATAGTCCCCGCCCGACAATGGAAAGGGCTATTTTGACGGGGCCAGATCCATGCCGTCGAGCAGGTCCAGGCTCTCCTGGTCCGTGAAGTCGAAGAAGAGGGGCGTGACGGTGACGTAGCCGCGCGTGAGCAGGTCCCTGTCCGAACCCTGGTTGATGGTTTCCGGCGGGATCTCGCCCTCCAGCCACCAGTAGCGGTTGCCCCGGGGATCCCGGCGCTCGAGGTATCCGTTCTTCCACACGGCGGTCGTCTGGGCGCAGACGCGCACGCCCTTGTTCTTCGCGAAGGGGCCCTTGGGGTAGTTCACGTTGATGACGCGCCTTGGCGGAAACTTGGCAAAGTCGATGGTCTCGGCGAGCCGCACCGCGTGGCGGGCCTTTTCCAGCATGTCCACGGGCTCGGACTCGTCGTCGGAGATGGCCATGGTGGGCAGGTTTTCGTGGCAGGCTTCAGTGGCCGCGCCGACGGTGCCGGAATAGAGGATGTCGGGACCGCAGTTGGGGCCGAGGTTGATGCCGGAGAGCACGATGTCGGGGCGCTGGTCCAGCAGGGAGGAGAGGGCGAGCTTCACGCAGTCGGTGGGCGTGCCGTAGATGCCGAGGCCGTGGAAGTCCGCTTCGTCGAACTGGACCGCCCGCAGGGGCTCGAAGACCGTGAGGGAGTGGCCGACGCCCGACTGCTGGCGCATGGGGGCGACCACGTGGACCTCGTGGCCGCGCTCCATGAGAGACCTGTACAGGGCGCGCAGGCCGGGAGCGCGGATGCCGTCGTCGTTGGTGATGAGTACGTTCATAAAGTGCTTGCTGTTGGTAGGAGGTGCCGGCCTCAGGGCCTTGCCGCAACGCACGGGAGGCGCTGGGCCTGCCGAGGCGCCGAGGCGGTGGAGCAATTGACA